>DAIMJJ010000213.1:0-7058 GCA_036722275.1 Rhizobium sp.
TTGCCGCCGGCGGCACGGACGACGCGGCGAACCGGCGGATGCTGGGGCTGTAACACCTTCGGCCGCCTGGGGCACGGTACCCCCCTCTGCCCTGCCGGGCATCTCCCCCTCAAGGGGGGAGATCGGATGCCGTGCTGCCGGTGGCACGTTGATTGGGGCGCTACGCCAGCGAGCAATCTCCCCCCTTTGAGGGGGAGATGTCACGAGAGTGACAGAGGGGGGGAACCCCATAGAGCAAACATTTCCGGGAGAACAACATCATGGCGATTGAAGCAAGCAAGACCGGCGAGCGCACTCCGAAGATCCGGTTGGGCATGGTGGGTGGCGGTGCCGGGGCATTCATCGGCGCTGTCCACCGCATGGCCGCGCGCATCGACGACCATTTCGATCTGGTGGCCGGGGCGCTGTCATCGACGGCGGAGAAGTCGCTGGCCTCCGGTCGCGAACTGGGGCTTGATCCTTCGCGCTGCTACGGCTCATTCGAAGAGATGGCAGAGAAGGAAGCGGCCCGGCCGGACGGCATCGAGGCCGTATCGATCGTCACCCCCAACCACGTGCATTACCCGGCTGCCAAGGCCTTTCTCGAGCGGGGCATCCACGTGATCTGCGACAAGCCGCTGACCTCGAGCCTCGAGGATGCGAAGAAGCTCAAGGCGGTGGCCGACAAGGCCAAGGCGCTCTTCGTGCTCACGCACAATTACACCGCCTATCCGATGGTGCGCCAGGCGCGCGAAATGGTGGCCGGAGGCCAACTTGGCCAGATCCGCGTCGTGCAGGTCGAATATGCGCAGGACTGGCTGACCGAGGCGGTCGAGCAGACCGGCGCCAAGCAGGCGGTCTGGCGCACGGATCCGAAACAGTCGGGCGTTGGCGGCGCCACCGGCGACATCGGAACCCATGCCTTCAATCTCGCCTCCTTCGTCACCGGGCTGACGCTCGACAGCCTGGCCGCCGATCTCGACAGTTTCGTCGATGGACGGCGGGTCGACGACAACGGCCATGTGCTTCTGCGCTTTGCCGGTGGGGCGAAGGGCATGTTGTGGTGCAGCCAGGTTGCGCCCGGCAACGAGAATGCCCTGAAGCTTCGGGTCTACGGCACCAAGGGTGGCCTCGAATGGGAGCAGGAGAACCCGAACTATCTGTGGTTCACGCCGTTTGGCGAGCAGAAGCGGCTCGTCACCCGCAACGGCGCCGGGGCAGGCCAGGCGGCGGCGCGCGTCAGCCGCATTCCAGGCGGCCATCCCGAGGGCTATCTCGAAGCCTTCGCGACGATCTATACGGAGGCGGCAGCGGCGATCAATGCCGCCAAGAGCGGAGCACCGCTCGATCCGGCCGTCACCTATCCGACCATCGATGACGGGGTCAAAGGCGTGGCCTTCGTGGAGGCCTGCGTGGCATCGTCGAAGAAAGACGGGGCCTGGGTGACGCTCTGACGGCGGGGGAAATTCGTCCAGGACACGAGGCCGGCGCGGGCCGGTCTCGTGGGCCTGGAGCCTGTTTGGCCTTTGGGTGTTGAGAGCCCCGGCGCCGCTCCTGCGCGGACTGTCGGTGCGCGGTGGGCAAGGCGAAGCGCCGGGGGGGCTCTTGGGGGGAAGGGTATTTCTCACTGAAACGTTGCAGATTTGCGTCTTGCAGATCTGTACAAGCCCGCGGCGCTTGGTTAAATCGGCTTTTTTCGTCGGCCAAGAGCCGCGCAACAAAGATGGCTGGCTCCCATGATCGATCCAAAGCTGTTCGCATCGCGTTTCCCCGGAGATTTCACCTTCGGCGTCGCCACCGCATCGTTCCAGATCGAAGGCGCCTCCAAGACCGACGGGCGAAAGCCGTCGATCTGGGACGCGTTTTCCAACATGCCGGGTCGGGTCTACGGGCGGCACAACGGCGATGTCGCCTGCGACCACTATCATCGCTGGGAAGAGGATCTCGATCTCATCAAGGAGATGGGGGTTTCCGCTTATCGCTTCTCCATCGCCTGGCCGCGCATCATTCCGGAAGGCACGGGTCGGATCAACGAGAAGGGGCTCGACTTCTACGACCGGCTGATCGACGGCCTCAAGGATCGCGGCATCAAGGCTTTCGCGACGCTCTACCACTGGGATCTGCCGCTGGCGCTGATGGGCGACGGCGGCTGGACGGCGCGCTCCACGGCCTACGCCTTCCAGCGCTATGCCAAGCTGGTGATGGCGCGGCTCGGCGACCGGCTCGATGCGGTTGCCACCTTCAATGAGCCCTGGTGCTCGGTGTGGCTGTCGCATCTCTATGGCGTCCATGCGCCCGGCGAGCGCAACATGGATGCAGCGCTGCATGCGCTGCACTACACCAATCTTGCCCATGGTCTCGGCGTCGATGCGATCCGCCAGGTCGCGCCGCAGGTGCCGGTCGGGCTCGTGCTCAATGCCCATGAGACCATCCCCGGGTCCGCAAGCGAGGCCGATGCGGCGGCAGCCGAGCGGGCCTTCCAGTTCCACAATGGCGTATTCTTCGGCCCGGTCTTCGACGGCGCCTATCCGCGGGACTTCCTCTCGGCGCTCGGTTCGCGCATGCCGAAGATCGAAGACGGCGACATGGAGATCATTGCGCAGAAGCTCGACTGGTGGGGTCTGAACTACTACACGCCGATGCGGGTGGCCGATGATCCGACGCCGGGCGCCGAGTTCCCGGCAACCGTCGATGCCGCGCCGGTGTCCGAGGTCAAGACCGATATCGGCTGGGAAGTCTATGCGCCGGCGTTGAAGTCCCTCGTCGAGCGGCTCTACCAGCGCTACCAACTGCCCGTCTGCTACATCACCGAGAACGGCGCATGCTACAATATGGGCGTCGAGAACGGCGAGGTCGATGACCAGCCGCGGCTTGACTACTATATCGAGCATCTCGGCATGGTCGCCGACCTGATCAAGGACGGTTATCCGATGCGCGGCTATTTCGCCTGGAGCCTGATGGACAATTTCGAATGGGCCGAAGGCTATCGCATGCGTTTCGGCCTGGTGCATGTCGACTACGACACGCAGGTGCGGACCGTGAAGAAAAGCGGCAAGTGGTATGGTGAACTGGCCGCGCAGTTCCCGAAGGGCAACCACAAGGCCGGCTGACGCCGCCTCTTGATTAGCTCGCGCGGACGGCCGATGCCGTCTGCAATCAGCCGAGCTGCACCAGCTTCTGATCGCTCCGCTCGCTCGCCGTGCGCCGGTCGAACTCGGCCCTGGCCGCATGGATGCGGTCGTGATTGGCAAAGACCCAGCCGCCCATGGCCTGGATCGGCTCCCGCAGCGATTGCCCGAGCTCGGTCAGTTCGTATTCAACGCGCGGTGGCACGGTCGGATAGACCGTGCGGCTGACGAGCCCGTCGCGCTCCAGCGCCCGCAGGGTCAACGTGAGCATGCGCTGGGAAATGCCGACCACGGCGCGCTTGAGGTCGCTGAAACGGGCAGGGCCGTCGCCGAGCACCATGATGATCAGCACGCTCCATTTGTCGCCGATCCGCGAGAGCATTTCGCACACGGTCTGGCACTTCGCCGGGTCGTAGTGTTTCGGCATCCCGCCTCTCCTTCTGGTCGGTTACAAAAATGTGCCTTCTTGTTCCGAATTTCAAGTTATCTATCTAGGCCTGGTTACTATTCGATACCAGCGCCCGTCTCGCTCGTCCCTCCCAAGAGCGAAGACATGGGCATCAACCAGGAAAGGCACCCTCATGCTTCTCGAAAAGCTCAACTGGCGTTATGCCACCAAGAAGATGGACCCCTCCAAGCCGGTTCCGGAGGAAAAGGTCCAGCGCATCCTCGAGGCCGTCCGCCTTGCCCCGACCTCCAGCGGTCTGCAGCCGTATGAAGTGATCGTCGTCAAGAATCCGGAGACCAAGGCCAAGATCCGCGAGATCGCCTGGAACCAGGCGCAGGTCACCGATGGTTCGCACCTGCTGGTCTTTGCCGCCTGGGACAATTACACGCCGGAGCGCATCAACGGCATGTTCGACCTCGTCAACGAGGAGCGCGGTTTTACCAATGAAGGTTGGGAAAACTATCGCAAGATGCTGCTCGACACCTACCCGCCGCGCGACGCGCAGGTCAATTTCGAGCACGCCGCCCGCCAGGCCTATATTGGCTTCGGCATCGGCCTCACCGCTGCCGCCTTCGAAGGTGTCGATGCGACGCCGATGGAAGGCTTCGATGCCGCCAAGCTCGACGAGATCCTCAGCCTTCGCGAGCGCGGCCTGCGCTCGGTCACCATCATGCCGCTCGGCTATCGCCAGGCCGAAGGCGACTGGCTCGTCAACCTGAAGAAGGTGCGCCGCGCCAAGGAAGATTTCATCACCGAGATCAACTGAGCGGGATCGGACGTAAGGGGAGGACGTGTCGGGCCTGTGCCCGGCACGTCCCTTTCCATTCTCGGCCGACCGCTCAGCGGTTGCCGGATGCTGTGGCCGTCTTGCGTTCGAGCGCCCGTTTCTTCGCCGTCATTCTCAGCCCATCGCGCAGGTTCAGGCCGAGAAGTGCAAGCTGCAGAAGACCGCCGCAGATTTCCGCGACCTGGACCGCATAGAAAACGGTGTCGAAAGTGCCCGCCAAGGCTCGGAAGGAGAGAAAGACCGCGGCCGGCAGCATGACGAGCAGGCCGTTTGCCGCGATCAGCCGCATGCGCCGTTTCTTGGCGGCGATCAGCGGGCCATCGCGGCCGGTGGCGAGCGAGAACCCGCTGCCACCTGTCACCGCCATCAGCGGGATCAATAGACAGACGCCATAGAGGATGGCCGATTTCACCGTGACGACGGCCCCATGGTCGAGCGCCAGTTCGGCGATCAAGGTGGAGGCGAGGAAGGTGATGACGAGGATCAGCGCCAGCGTGCCGGCAATCGCGTGTATGCGGGCTTTCATGTCTCAAACTCCATCCTTGGGGGCGGCGATGTCGAGCCGCCGGTCGAGTTCCGCGAGCAGCGCTAGAGCGCCCTGCAAGTGTTCCGCGGGCAGGCCGTCGGCCAGCGCGTTCGCCCACCCGGTATGGAGCCTGTCCACGGCCTGAAAGGCCGCGGATCCTTTCTCGGTCAGGGCATAGAAGGGCGAGCGCTTGTGGCGGGGATTGCTGCGGCTTTCGAGGAAGCCGTCCTCCTCCAGCTTGTTGATCTGTTTCTGGGCGCCCTGACGGGTCATGCCCATGGCGTCCGCGACCTGCGGCACGGTCAGCGGCTGGTCGGACAGGGCAATCGCCCCGAGGACCTGCCAGCGGGCGCTCGTCAGGTCCAACTGCGCGACCAGTCGGTCGCCTGCTTGGAGGAGGCGCCCGTTGACACGAAAGACGGCGAGCATGATGTCGGTCAGGGTCTGTGCTTGCGGTGAGCGTTCCATGTCAATCTCCATTTTGGTAACCGGTTACCAATAATGACGCCTAGTTGTCAATTGTGTCTGATGGCGGAGGACGAATTTTTCGCTTTGCGGTCCTGTTTGCAGAAAAAACTCTCTGTCTTGGCGGGCGAGCGAGTGGCATACACGGATCAGTTTTCCGCGATGCATGGCTGACGTGCGCCGCGCGGGTTTGAAAAGGTGAAGTCAAAGATGCTAGAGCGGCCCCGAACCGTCCGAATGTGTATGTCGCGCTAGACCAGCCGACTGCCCCATCTTTGCCGTGTTGACGGCGATCACCGAGAGACTTGCATGACCCACAGATCGATATCGAGCGACGCCTCACGGGGAGGCATCCGATGAGCGCGCCTGAGCAGAAGACCCCCGCCGCGGCGGGCAAGCCCATGGTCGCCTTCGAGGGCGTCACCAAGCATTTCGGCGGCGCCAATGGTCAGCCGGCCTTCACGGCGCTGGCCGGTGTCGACTACATCGTGCCGCGCGGCTCGATTACCGGGATCATCGGCCGTTCGGGTGCCGGCAAGTCGACGCTGATCCGCCTGGTCAACGGTCTCGAACTGCCGTCGACCGGCAAGGTCCTGGTCGATGGCGTCGATGTCGCTGCCCTCGACGACGGTGCCCTTCGCACGCTGCGTCGCTCGGTCGGCATGATCTTCCAGCACTTCAACCTTCTGTCCTCGCGCACTGTCGAGGACAATATCGCGCTGCCGCTCGAAATCGCCGGACTTGATGCGCGCACCATTGCGCAGCGTGTCGGTCCGTTGATGGAGCTGGTCGGGCTTGCTGACAAGGCACGTCGCTACCCGGCCGAACTGTCGGGTGGCCAGAAACAGCGTGTCGGCATCGCCCGGGCGCTTGCGACGGAACCCAAGCTGCTGCTTTCCGACGAGGCGACTTCGGCACTCGATCCGGAGACCACGCAGTCGATCCTCGCGCTGCTGAAGACCATCAATCGCGACCTCGGCCTGACCGTTCTCTTGATCACCCACGAGATGGAAGTGGTGAAGACCATCGCCTCGCAGGTGGCGGTGATCGACCGGGGGCTCATCGTCGAGCATGGCCGTACCTTCGACGTCTTCACCGCGCCGAAGCACGAAACGACCCAGGCGCTGCTGTCGGCGACGATCGGGGTAAAGCTCCCGGACTGGATCCGGTCGGACCTGAAGTCCGAGCCGGCCGTCGGCGACCGGGCGCTGGTGCGGCTGATCTTCTTCGGCGAGACCGCCTTCCAGCCGCTGACCGCCCGGCTCGTTGCCGAGCTCGGCCCTGACGTCAACATTCTTGCCGGCGCCATCGATGAGATCGCGGGCGAGCCCTTCGGTTCGCTGGTCGTTTCCTATCCCGCCGATCCTTCGACGCTTGAGAAGGCGCAACGTTTCTATCGGGAAACCGGTCTTGCCACGGAGGTGATCGGCTATGGCGCCTGAAATGCTCATTGGTTTGCTTCTGAAGGGTCTGTGGCAGACGATCCAGATGGTCGGCGCGGCCGGCCTGATCGGCACGTTGATCGGCCTGCCGATGGGCGTCTTCCTCGCCACCAGCGGCAAGGGTGAACTGTTTGCCGCGCCGAAGACCAATCGCGTCATAGGCCTGGTCGTCAACGCGCTGCGTTCGACGCCGTTCATCATCCTGGTGGTGGCGATCGTGCCGTTCACGCGCTTCATCACCGGCACCTCGATCGGTACGATCGCGGCCATCGTTCCTTTGACG
>DAIMJJ010000214.1:0-7033 GCA_036722275.1 Rhizobium sp.
CGCAGGTTTGTGGCACCTGAGGTCGGTGGTTCGAATCCACCCAACCGTACCATTTTTCCCCACCATATTTACACAGGTTACACGGTCCGCCGGGACGCATGCGCGCTTGTGTCGTTGACGGCTGACGCACGCCGCGATAGGCAGCCTTCGACCTTTCCGGTCGATCCCCTCTTGCCGTCGCCAGGTTCCCCCCCGATGAAGCCCAAGGATCTTGCTGCCTATCTGTTCCTGGCTCTCGCCTGGGGCCTGTCCTTTCTGATCGTGCTGAAGATTGTGGCGGCCTTCGGCTGGGTCGGGGCGGTGACGTTTCGCTCGTTGATCGCCGGTGTGACGCTGGTGTTTCTGGCGCGGGCGACGGGGCGCAGTCTGACGTTTCGGGCCGGCTGGTGGCCTTTTGCCGTGGTCGGGGCAACGACGGTGGCGGGCCAGCTGATCGGGCTGTCCTATGCCACGCCGCTGATCGGCACGGCCATGGCGGCGATCCTGGTGGCGACGATCCCGATGTTCGCCATGGTGATCGGCCAGCTCTGGGGCCTGGAGAAGATCACGCCGGAACGGCTCGTCGGCCTCGTCATCGGCTTTGCCGGCGTCGTGCTTCTTGTCGGCTTTCCCGCGGTGCCGGTGACCGCCTCCTTCGTGTTCGGCTGCGCCGGCACGCTCGCCGCTTGCCTCTGCGCCGCCTTCGGCAGCAATTATGCCAGCCACCGCCTGAAGGGCGTCGGCGCCTGGGAGGTGACGAGCGGCGCCTTTCTCTTCGGCGGGCTGATGACGCTGCCGCTGCTCTTTGCCGTGCCGGTGCCGGCCGTGCCGCGCGCCATCGATTATGGCTATCTGCTAATCGCGGCCGTCGTGATGAGCGCCATGACCTATGTCTTCTATTTCGGGCTGGTGTCCTCGATCGGCGCGACGCGGGCGATCAGCGTCGAATTCGCCGTGACCGCGATCGCGGTCCTGGTCGGCGCGTTGTTTCTGGGAGAGCCGCTGTCGCTCGTGCAGTTTTTCGGTGCGGCCATCATCATTCTCGGCTGCGCCGTGGTGCTCGGCCTTCTGCCGCGGCGTGGCGCCGTGCGGTCGGGCGGCTGACGGCTTTCCCCGCCGCTTTGCCTATTGCAGCAGGAAGAACAGGCCGGTAGCGGCAATCGCGGCACCGAGCCCGCGCACCAGCGCGCCGTTCCACACGCGGTTGAGGCCGAGGCCGACGCCGATGCCGAGAATGTGGATGGCGCCGGTCGAGACGACGAAGCCGACGGTGAAGGCGGCGGGATCGGTCGCCCGAAGCGTCAGCTGTCCGTGCGGATAGCCGTGGAAGATGGCAAAGACGGCGACGATCAACAGTGCCGCCCATTCCGGCGCCACCCAGCGCGCGGCGATCACGCCGCCGAGCACGACCAGCGACAGGGCAATGGCGATGCGGATGGTCTCATCGGGCATCAGCCCCAGCATGCCCGCCACCCCGCCGACGCACATGATCAGCGGAAAGGTCGCCGGCAGCGTCCAGACCGCGCGCCCGCCCATCTGCGCGCCCCACAGGCCGACGGCGAGCATGGCGAGAAAGTGGTCGAAGCCGGCGAGCGGATGGCCGAACCCGCTGCCGAAGCCGCCCATCGGCCCGCCGAGCACATGGGCGGAAGCCGGCGAGGGCAGGGCGGCCATCACGAGGAACGGCAGGCTGGCGAGCAGCGCGGCCATCGCAGCGGATTGCGGCCGAAGGTTCCGGGCGCGGCCGGTCGCGGACTTCGAAATAGGGGGCATGTCGGGTCTCCAGAAGATCGCGCGGGGCGGGGTACCTTGGCCTCGCCTGCACCACAGATCCATCTACAATCAACCGCGATTCGGATATAGTCGAGGCTGCCCGGCAATCTGTGTGCCCCGGACGGCGTTGGCCAGCGGAGGCAACTGACCGGGAAGATTGAAGGCGCGCCCCTCGCAGGCGTCGCCGGTTTTGGAGATTTTGCCATGTCGATTTTGAAACTGCCCCATGCCGCCGTGGTGCCCGCCTTTGGCGCCGCATTTCTGATGCTGGCCGCGCCGGGCGCGGCCGAGGCTCATATTCTGCAGGGCGAGGCCGGCGGTTTCCTGCACGGCTTCGAGCATCCGCTGTCGGGCGTCGACCATCTGCTGGCCATGTTCTGCGTCGGCCTGTGGGGCGCGCAGATGGGCGGGCGCGCGGTCTGGTCGCTGCCGATCGCCTTTCCGCTGATCATGGTGGTCGGCGGCATGATGGGCATGGCCGGCGTGCCGTTGCCGGCCGTCGAAAGCGGCATTGCCCTGTCGATCATCGCGCTCGGAGCTGCGATCGCGATGGTCTGGCGCCCGCCGGAATGGCTGGCGGTGCTGGTGATCGGCGTGTTCGCGATCTTCCACGGCTATGCCCATGGCGCCGAGCTGCCGACGGCGACCGACCCGGCCGATTATGCCATCGGCTTCGTGCTGGCCACCGGCCTCGTGCACCTGGCCGGCATTGCCGTCGGCCTCGCCTTCCAGCGGCTGCGCGGGGGCGACCTGTCGCGGGCTCTCGGCGGGCTGATCGGTCTGGGAGGCCTCTATTTCCTCGTTGCCTGATCCGGGCGGGCGCGCCGCATCCCCGGTGGCGAAGCGGCTCGTGGCCGCAGGGGCGCTTGCCCTTGCCGGCCCGCTCGTCATTCCGGCCGCCGCCCTCCTGTCCGGGGGCAGCCTCAGCGATCTGTCGCCCGCCTCGCTTCTGACGGCCGAACGTCTGCTGCCGCTGTTCGGGCTCGGCCTGCTGCTCGGGCAATTGCGCGGCCGGGCCATGGGGCTCGGCCTCGTGCTGCTCGTCGCCGGTGCCGGGCTCGGCATTGCTGGGCGGGAGCTCTTCTTCCGGCAGATGGCGACGATCCCGGGCGCGGCGGCCCACATGTTCCTGACCGGGCCGCTCGCCTGCGTGCTCATCGGCCTTCCGCTCGTGCTGCCCGACGGCCTGCGGCGCCTGGTGGCGCCGCCCTTGCTGGTGCCGGCGGCGGGCGCTCTGGCGATTGCCACCGTGCTGGGCGACCCGACCCTGCATGCCCGCGGCTACCTGCCCTCGGCGCTTGCCGCGCAGGCCTGGCTGGTCGCGCTGATTGCCTTCGGTACGGTCGCCATGGATCGTCCGTGGCTGTCGATTGCCGTGCGCATCGTGGCAAGCTGGCTGATCGCCATCGGCCTGCTCTATGGCGGCGCCCATCTCGCGGCGAAACGCACGGCGCTGCAACCGCCGCCTTTTCCGGCGCTGCCAGACGGTGCGGATGCGCATGGTTTCGGGCCGGTATTGCGACAGATCGAAGGCGGGGGCAACTGACGTGACGAGGGGTTGGAAAATGCGCGTTCTGTCGCTTGCCCTTGTTCTCGGCCTGGCGGCTGCGGTGGAGGCAGAGGCCCACCCCGATATCGCGGTGACCGCGCGGCTTCTGTTCGACGTGCGGGCCGGGCGGCTTGCAATGGTCGCCGAAAGCCTCGCCTTCGACGCAGGCCACAGCCGACGCCTGCTCGAGCGTTTCGACCGGGATGGCGACGGGCGTTTCGATGAGGGCGAAGCGGACAGCCTTCGCCGGTCGCTGGCCGCCGATCTCAAGCCGCTCGGCTATTTCACCGAACTGCGCCATAACGGCCGGCCGGTCGCTCTGCCGGCCCCGTCCGGCTTCCAGGCCGCGAGCGAAGCGGGAATCGTCACCGTCACGCTGGGGTTTACCCTTGGCGATGCGCCGAAGTTGAGCGAGGGCCGGACGCTGGAACTCCTGCTGCGTGACCGCGATTACACCGCCGCCTTCCGCCTGGCGGACGAGACCCCGGTGGTGATCCGCGGAGATGACGGGCGGTGCCGCTTTCGCCTGCAGGACCGGCCCGATCTGGCCTATTTCGGCGGGCTGGTGGTGCCGCAGGGGGTCATTCTCGCCTGCCGCTGAGGTGACAGCTTCTCCCGCTGCGCCCATGCAACCTATACGAAAGAGTGTTTGACGCGGGTTGTGGTGCGGGTGGATAGTCGCATCGCGGCCGGTTTACGGCTGGCCGTCGGAGACGGCGGGCGTGGCTCGTCCGATAGGGAGAGGGGGAGACTGCCATGGTATCACTACCCAATTTGCCGGCCATCCCGGGCTGGCCGTCCTTGACCCCGGGTGACTACATCGGGGAGCCGCCCAACTTCCCCGGGTCGATCAGTGATTTTGACGCCATGATCCAGCACTATGAGACGCTCGTCGAGGATGCGCGCTACCAGGTCATTCGCAATGAAGATGCGGAGAAGTTGGAAAAGAAGCATATCCGCGAGGAAAACCAGTACATCGCTCGGCAGAACAAGCTGATTGCCGAGCGAACCCGCAAGGGCCTCACCATCCCGGACGAGATCTACGGCAATATTGAAAGGTCGCAGGAAGTGATCGCCGAGGCCAATGAAGTGCTGCAGGCGCTGCCTGAACACCGGACAGCCTGGGCCGCCGAGCGTGAGAGACGGAAGAAGTGGCTGAGTTATCTGCGCAAGGAGCGGGCGAGGGGCCTGGCCAAGGACGGCACGGTGCGCAAATGCGGCTCTCGCAATACCGCCGACGGTTCGCCCTGCCAGAACGAAAAGCACTACCGCAAGGGCTCGGGCTGGGGACCCTGCACGATCCCCCGGCATTGAGACCGGGGGCGGCAGCTTCAGACGAAGATGCCGCGGTTGTCGTCCACCAGTTCCTGCAGGAACTGCACCACGGTGCGCACCCGCACGAGTTCGCGTGCGCTTTCATGGTAGGTCGTCCAGTAGGCGCGGCGGATCGTGACCTCGGGCAGCACGCGCACCAGCTCGCCGTGCCGGCGGGCGATATAGTCGTGCAGGATGCCGATGCCGGCGCCGGCGGCGACGGCTTCGGTCTGGCCGATGGCCGAGGAGATCTCGAACGAACTTTCCCAGCCGCGCATGACCTCGCCGGTATAGGAGAGCGAGGCGGAATAGACGAGATCCTCGACATGGCCGATCAGCGTGTGCGCCCGCAGGCCCTCGACATCGACGGGAAGGCCCGCCTCGGCCAGATAGGCCTTCGAACCGTAGAGGCCGAGCGTGTAGTCGGTGAGCTTGGACGAGATGAGCCGTCCCTGTTCGGGCCGCTCGATGGTGATCGCGATGTCCGCCTCGCGCTGGGACAGCGAAAAGGCGCGCGGCACCGGCACGAGCTGGATTTTCAAGGCCGGATAGCGCCGGGTCAGCGTGCCGAGATGCGAGGCGAGGAAGGCGACACCGAAGCCGTCGGGCGCGCCGATCCGGACCGTGCCGGCGACCGCGCTGTCGACGCGGCCGATGTCGGATTGCGCCGCCAGCATTTCGGCTTCCATGCGCTCGGCCGCCCGGCTGAACACCTCGCCCTCGGGGGTGAGCTCGCAGCCATTGGTGCGCCGGATCAGCAGACGGGTCTTCAGCGATTCCTCGAGCGCCGTGATGCGGCGCGACAGCGTGGCATGGTTGATGCTGAGCCGCCGCGAGGCCGCAAGGATCTGGCCGGAGCGGGCGACCGCGAGGAACATGCGTACGTCATCCCAGTTCATGGGCGGACCTCCTGAGCTGGTCGATTGGTGCCGGGGTTACCCCCCTCTGCCCTGCCGGGCATCTCCCCCTCAAGGGGGGAGATCGACCCGGGGCTGACCGCATCGCCAAAGAACGACGTTCGTCGGGGGCTCCCCAATTGGCCGGTCGGTTCCTCGCTGCAATCGATCCGCCGGATCGATTGCTCCGCTGCGCGGATCGCTCCTTACGCCCATAAAGGCGGGACAATTGCCTATGGATCTTAAGCGGCGCACGAGGCGGGGCTCCCTCTTCTCCCCCGCGGGGAGAAGGTGGCCCGCAGGGCCGGATGAGGGGGGCGCGAAGCGCAAAAGCTGGACCGGGCGGGCCCCTCATCGCCTCGCCTACGCTCGGCACCTCTCCCCGAGGGGAGAAGAGAAAGCCCGGAGCCGCCTCCGGCACTTCATATGCGCTTAGCGTCCCCTCAATGGGGGAGATCGACCCGCGGCCGGCCGGATCACCTGCAAGCGGGCCGACAATCCTGTTTGACCGAGGTCGAGGTCGAGATCGGGGTCGAGGAACGGCGAGGCGAGCGAAGGTGGGCGATCGCCCCCCTTGAGGGGGAGATGTCACGAAGTGACAGAGAGGGGTAAGCCGCGCGTACTTCCGCCAATGCACTTGAGACAGCCTTTCGTCGAACTTCAATTTCTGCACAACGGATGCGTAGAACATCCTGTTGCGTTGTGCAAATCAAAGCGCATACTTCACGCCAGTCAAAAGACCCTTGAGGAGGCACATCCATGCGTGAAATCGGCCATTTCATCGGCGGCAAGCACGTCGCCGGCACGAGCGGACGCTCGAGCAATGTTTTCAACCCGGCAACCGGTGAAGTCCAGGCAACCGTCGCGCTGGCGACCGATGCCGAACTCGATGCTGCCGTGCAGAACGCCAAGGCGGCGCAGCCGGCCTGGGCCAGCACCAACCCGCAGCGCCGCGCCCGCGTGTTCATGAAGTTCGTCCAGCTCCTGAACGACAACATGAACGAGCTGGCCGAAATGCTCTCCAAGGAGCACGGCAAGACGATCGAAGACGCCAAGGGCGACATCATCCGCGGCCTCGAAGTCTGCGAATTCGTCATCGGCATTCCGCATCTGTCGAAGAGCGAGTTCACCGAAGGCGCCGGCCCGGGCATCGACATGTACTCGATCCGCCAGCCGGTCGGCATCGGCGCCGGTATCACCCCGTTCAACTTCCCGGGCATGATCCCGATGTGGATGTTTGCGCCGGCCATCGCCTGCGGCAACGCCTTCATCCTGAAGCCCTCCGAGCGCGATCCGTCCCTGCCGATCCGCCTGGCCGAACTGATGATCGAAGCCGGTCTTCCGGCCGGTGTTCTGAACGTCGTCAACGGTGACAAGGGCGCGGTCGACGCGATCCTCAATCATCCGGACATCGGCGCCGTCTCCTTCGTCGGCTCGACCCCGATCGCCCGCTACGTCTATGCCGGTGCCACCGCCAACGGCAAGCGCGCCCAGTGCTTCGGCGGCGCCAAGAACCACATGA
>DAIMJJ010000215.1:0-7030 GCA_036722275.1 Rhizobium sp.
ACCGATACCGGCTGGGTGGCCGGCGCCGGCGTGGAATATGCCTTCTCGCCGCGTTGGTCGGTGAAGGCCGAATACATATATTACGACTTTGGCAGCTCCAGCTATGAGGTCGATGGCGGCCTGGACGTCGATGTCGACCAGCGCTTCCACACCGGCAAGATCGGCGTGAACTTCAAGTTCTGATCGATCGCGGTGACACTGCCAGATTGAGGAGGGCCGCCCACGGGTGGCCCTTTTTCGTTTTCGCGGGCGCCGTGTTCAAAAGTCGCCGATGGTGAGGTCGGCGGGCCGGCTGTGGTTCACCACCAGCCGGCCGTTCGGCAGGTCGTTGAGGTTGAGCTTCCAGTCGATCACGGCGGCGTCGAGATTGTAGCCGTGCCAGCGCGCGGTCAGCCGGCGCTCGAGTTCCTCGAAAGGGGGCGCGACGAAAATGGTGAAATCGAAGAGCGGCGCCAGAGAAGACCAGGGCGCCTGGTCGAGCAGAAGGTAGTTGCCCTCGATGAGGACGATCCGGTCGGTGCGCGCGATGCTGCGGGCGGCGGCGATGGCGAGCTCGCGATCGCGGTCGAAGACCGGGACCAGCACCTCCTCCTCCCCTGCCCTGACGGCACGCACGATGTCGGCGAGACCGCGCACGTCAAAGGTTTCCGGCGCGCCCTTGCGCGGCAGGAGCCCGCGCTCCTCAAGGATGCCGTTGTCCATGTGAAAGCCGTCCATCGGCAAGATGACGGCGCTTTCGCCCCGCCCGTTCAGCGTTTCGGCCAGCCGCTCGGCCAGCGTCGATTTGCCGGCGCCGGGCGGGCCGGCGATCGCCACGAGAAAACGGCGCGCCTTGTCAGCGCGCCGCAGGAGGATGTCTGCAATATCGTCAGCCTGAAGGCTCATGCGGCGATTGCCTCGTTGGGAGCTTCCTTGGCGCCGGTCATGAAGGCCACAGCGTCGGACATGGTATAGTCCTTCGGATTGATGACGCAAAGCCGGCGGCCGAGACGATGGATGTGGATCCGGTCGGCGACCTCGAAGACATGCGGCATGTTGTGGCTGATGAGCACGATCGGAATGCCCCGGCGGCGCACATCGAGGATCAGTTCCAGCACGCGCCGGCTTTCCTTGACGCCGAGCGCGGCCGTCGGTTCGTCGAGAATGATCACCTTGGAGCCGAAGGCCGCGGCTCGCGCCACCGCCACGCCCTGGCGCTGGCCGCCCGACAGGGTCTCCACCGCCTGGTTGATGTTCTGGATGGTCATCAGGCCGAGTTCGGAAAGCTTGTCGCGGGCGAATTTCTCCATGGCCGGCCGATCGAGCGAGCGGAAGACGCTGCCCATGATACCCGGCTTGCGGATCTCGCGGCCGAGAAACATGTTGTCGGCGATCGACAGGGCCGGCGACAGGGCCAGGTTCTGGTAGACCGTCTCGATGCCGGCCTTGCGCGCCTCGATCGGCGAGCGGAACTGCACCGTCTGGCCCTCCAGCCGGATCTCGCCCTCGTCCGGCAGGATCGCGCCGGAGATGGCCTTGATCATCGAGGACTTGCCGGCGCCGTTGTCGCCGATGACGGCGAGGATTTCGCCCGGGTAGAGGTCGAAATCGGCATTGTCGAGGGCGGTGACACGACCATAGCGCTTGACCAGACCGCGCGCGGTGAGAATGGGTTCCTGAGCCATCAGCCTGCTACCTTTCTGATCCACTGGTCGATTGCAACGGCGGTGATGATGAGGACGCCGATCAAGAGATAGGTCCATTGCGGATCGGTGCCGATGAGACGAAGGCCGAGCGAGAACACGCCGACGATCAGCGCGCCGAACAACATGCCGAGGATGGAGCCGCGGCCGCCGAAGAGCGAGATGCCGCCGATCACCACGGCCGTGATGCTTTCGATATTGGCGAACTGACCGGCGGTCGGAGAGACTGAACCGATGCGGCCGATCAGGGCCCAGCCGGCCAGCGCGCAGATCAGGCCGGAGAGCGTGTAGACCGAGACCAGCATGCGCTTGACGTTGACGCCGGCGAGCTCGGCCGCATCCGGGTCGTCGCCGACGGCATAGACATGCCGGCCCCAGGCGGTGCGGTTCAGCACGTACCAAAGAATGGCCACGAGCAGCACCATGAAGATCACGCCATAGGTGAAGACGGCGCTGCCAATGCGCAGGTTCTGACCGAAGAATTGCAGGATCGGGGCATTGGCCGCGATGTCCTGGCTGCGAATGGTCTCGTTGGCCGAATAGAGGAAGTTGGAAGCGAGCACGATCTGCCACATGCCGAGCGTGACGATGAAGGGCGGCAGCTTCATGCGGGCGACAAGCTGTCCGTTGATCCAGCCGCAGGCGGCACCGACGGCGAGCCCGCAAAGCACGGCGACCGTCGGCGGCAGGCCGTAGCGGAAGGTGAACTGGCCCATCACCACCGAGGACAGCACCATGATCGCGCCGACCGAGAGGTCGATGCCGGCCGTCAGGATGACCAGTGTCTGGGCGGCGCCGACGATGCCGACGATCGCAACCTGCTGCAAAATGAGCGTGAGGGTGAAGGCGGAAAAGAACTTGCCGCCGAGCAGCACCCCGAAGACAGCGAGCGACAGCACGAGCACAATCAGCGGCACGGCGGCCGGGCTCGAATGCAAGAAGTGCTGGAACTTCTGCAGGGGGGTCTTGTCATGGGTGTCGAAGGAGGCGACCTGGGTCGAACTGTCGACCAATACCTTCTCGAATTCCTGGCTCGGCTGCGAAACCGAATCTGCAGACTGCATCGCTTCGTCCTCCCTGGCTGTCCCGCGCGTGTTTCTGCTGAAAATTGAGCGACCGGCCCATCCACCCCGGTGGGCCGGTCGCGTGAACCGTTATCGCTCGTTCCAGGGGGACCTGACATTCCCCCGCGCCGCTTTTGCCGAGACGATGACGGTCAAGGCAGGGTCAGCCCCAGCACTTGTCCTTGCCGGCCTTGGTGTCGATCGAGTCGACGCCGGCCGCCGGCTTGTCGGTCACGAGCGCTACGCCCGTGTCGAAGAAGTTCTTGCCCTCGGTTGCGGCCGGCTTTTCGCCGGTGTCGGCAAACTTCTTGATCGCCTCGATGCCCATGGAGGCCATCAGCAGCGGATACTGCTGCGAAGTCGCACCGATCACGCCGTCGGCGACGTTCTGCACGCCCGGGCAACCGCCGTCGACGGAGACGATCAGCACGTCCTTCTCTCGACCGACGGCCTTCAGCGCCTCATAGGCGCCGGCAGCGGCCGGCTCGTTGATGGTGTGAACGACGTTGATCGTCGGATCCTTCTGCAGGAGGTTTTCCATGGCGGTGCGGCCGCCTTCCTCGTTGCCGTTGGTGACGTCATGACCGACGATGCGCGGATCGCTCTCGTCGCCGATCTTGTTGATGTCCGCGACATCAATGCCAAAACCCTTCATGAAGCCCTGGTTGCGCAGGACGTCGACCGAGGGCTGCGACGGGGTGAGATTGAGGAAGGCGATCTTGGCGTCCTTGGCAGCGTCGCCGAGCGTTGCGGCCGCCCACTTGCCGATCAGTTCGCCGGCCAGCAGGTTGTCGGTGGCGAAGGTCTGGTCGGCGGCGTCGATCGGCTCCAGCGGCGTGTCCAGCGCAATGACCAGCAGGCCGGCGTCGCGCGCCTTCTGGACGGCCGGAACGATGCCCTTGGTGTCGGATGCGGTCAGAAGGATACCCTTGGCGCCGTCGGCGATGCAGGTTTCGATGGCGGCGACCTGGCTTTCCGAATCGCCGTCGATCTTGCCGGCATAGGACTTCAGCGTAACGCCCAGCTCAGCGGCCTTGGCGGTTGCGCCTTCCTTCATCTTGACGAAGAAGGGATTGGTGTCGGTCTTGGTGATCAGGCAGGCCGAAACATCGGCGGCGCTGGCCGAACCGGCAAGAAAGGTGCCGAGAGCGAGCGCTGCGAACGATGCGGCAAAAACAGACTTCTTCATGTGATTCCTCCCGATAAACGACAGATCCGGACCTTCCGGACCGCGAACATGGCTCCCGGACGCTCCCACGTCGGAGGCGGCACCTTTTTACGGGCCGCCCTTGATCCACGCCCCATTAAGAACATGAGCATTTCCTGATTGTCAATAAATAAATCCAGTTGAATTATTAATTCGCTGTGACATGCTGCGGGACAGAATTATAGGAATGCCAGCGACCGAAGGAGGAGCGGCCATGGCAGTGTCGGACAACGCGAGCGGATCGGCCGAGCAATCGCCGTCGACGACGGCGGCCGGCGGCGCCAATCAGGTGCGCGTGCGCGCCTACAACGAGCGCCTGGTGCTTTCGCATGTCCGGCGCAACAGCGGCATCTCCAAGGCCGAGATCGCAAGGTTGACCGGGCTGTCAGCCCAGACCGTTTCGGTGATCATGCGGGCGCTGGAGAAGGATGGCCTGCTGATGCGGGGCAAGCCGGTACGCGGCCGGGTTGGCCAGCCCTCCGTACCAATGCATCTCAACCCGGATGCGGTGCTCTCCTTCGGCGTCAAGATCGGCCGGCGCAGCGCCGATCTCGTCCTGATGGACTTTGTCGGCACGATCCGGCTGAACCGCCACCTCACCTATCCCTATCCCAATCCGTCGCAGATACTCGACTTCGTCGTCGCCAAGATCAGCGAGCTCGAAGCGTTGCTGTCCCCCTCCCAGCGCAGTGCCGTTGCCGGCGTCGGCATTGCGGCGCCGTTTGAGCTGTGGAACTGGGCCCGCGAAGTCGGCGCACCGGAAGGCGCGATGGAGGCCTGGCGTGGCTTCGATCTGCAGGCCGAGGTCGCAAATCGCCTGCCCTATCCCGTCTATCTGCAGAACGATGCCACCAGCGCCTGTGGGGCCGAGCTGGTGTTCGGCGTCGGCCGCCGCTATCCCGACTTCGTCTATTTCTATGTTGGATCCTTCATCGGCGGCGGGATCGTTCTCAACTCCTCCGTCTTCGTCGGCCGCACGGGGACGGCCGGCGCCATCGGCCCACTGCCCGTGCGCAACAAGCACGGCGAGACACGGCAATTGCTGGAAATCGCCTCGATCTTCGTGCTCGAGCGGCTGCTGCGCGAGCGCGGCATCGATCCGCAGCCGCTGTGGTATGCGGCCGAGCAATGGATCGACTTCGGCGAACCCCTGGAGATCTGGATCCGCGACTGCGCCGCAGCGCTGGCCCAGGCAATCGTCGCGGCCTCCTCGATCATCGACTTTTCCGCCGCCATCATCGATGGCGGTTTTCCGGATTGGGTGCGCGCGCGGCTGGTGACGGCGACGATCGAAGAGATCGGCAAGCTCGACCTGCAGGGCATCGTCTTTCCCGACATCATCGAGGGCGCGGTCGGCGCACAGGCGCGCGCCATCGGCGGTGCCAGCCTGCCGATCTTCGCCCGCTATCTCATCGACCAGACCGTCTTGTTCAAGGAAATCGACAATGCTGAAGGGAATTGACCCGCTTCTGAGCCCGGAGCTGCTGGCGGCGCTGCGCGCCATGGGCCATGGCGACGAGATTGCCGTCGTGGACGGCAACTATCCGGCGCTGGAGCATGCCCGGCGGCTGGTTCGCCTCGACGGCCATGGTATCGTCGCGGTGATCAACGCCATCCTGAGCGTGTTGCCGATCGATGACTTCGTGCCCGAAGCGATCTTTCGCTCCACCGTCGGGGCCGATGCGGCAAGGCTCGACCCAATCCATCAGCAGATGATTGCCTGCTGCGCCCGCCACGAGCCGGACCGCCGGGTCGTGCCCCTCGTCGGACAGGATTTCTACGGCCGGGTGAAGGCCGCGCATGTGGTGGTTCAGACCGGCGAGCCGGCGCTCTATGCCAATATGATCCTGCGCAAGGGTGTGATCTATCCCGCCCGCTGAAGGGCGCGCGGTCGACGATTGCTCAGGCTGCCGCCGGGCGGTTTTCGGGCACCAGCACCTTGAGTTCCGCCGGATGCAGGCGAATTTCGACATCGGGCGGCATGCGCAACAGCTCACCGTCGACGACGCAAAGCGCGCCATGCCGGCGCCGGGGAAAATGCAGCCGCACGACCTCGGCGGTCGTGGCGTTGACCGCCTCGTTTTCCTTCAGCCGGCCGCGCAGGATGTCGAAGGCGAGCTTCGCCACCCCGACCGGTTTCAGGGGATCGGCGAGATAGACGCCGAGTTTGCCGGTCGTCAGATCGTCTGCGAAGAACAGCGGGTTGTCGCCGAAAGGATTGTTGGACACCGAGATCGCCGACACGACGCGGTGTTCGTTGCGTCCGTCATGGTCGATGTCGAACACGACTTCGAAGCGGGAGGGACGCAGCATGACGCCGAGCGCCGCGCGTGTGCTTGCCCGCATCTTGCCGAGCCTGGAGGCAAAATCCATCGCATTGCGCATACGCACCATGCGAGCATGCAGGCCGGCGGAGAACTGGTGCACAAAGGGTCGGTCATTGACGGTCGCAATATCGACCGCCTCGACCTTGCTGGCCGCGAGCGTATCGAGGACGAGATCGATGTCGAGCGGCAGTTTCAGCGAGCGGGCAAAGAGGTTCATCGTGCCAGCCGGGACGACGCCGAGCGGGATGCCCGCCCTCCAGGCGATGCCGGCCGCCGCCGAGATCGTGCCGTCACCACCGCCGGCGATCAGTCCGTCCAGACCGTCCTCGCCCGCCGCCTGCTCCAGCCGTTCGACCACCTCGCGGCCAGCCACCACCGACGCCGAAATATCATGACCTGCGGCCCGGAAGACGTCCTCAGCCCGCGCGCAGTAGGCGTCCATGTCGGTGGTCTTGAAGGTGCCGCCGTCCCGATTGAATACCGCTTTGAGCTTCATGGGTCCTGTTCCGCGCGGGCTCCGGCCTCTTGTCGCACGAGCCGGCAGCGCCCGTTAACGCGGCGCATCCGCAATGGTTTCGTTGTCTCCGATGCAAATCGGCATCCGAGGCGGGAAATTCAAGCGGCGGGCGCAGAGGCCTTTGCGGCGGCGCACAAAAACATGATAAACGTCAAGATCAACTCTCAGTCCTTCCCATCTCCGTCGGTTTGCTGACGGCAACCGCTCCAGACCCCTTCCCTTCCTTTCCGGCC
>DAIMJJ010000216.1:0-7019 GCA_036722275.1 Rhizobium sp.
GGCCCATCATCATCATGCGGGCGACCCAGAAGAAGATGATGTCGAAGCCGGTGACCAGGACGTCGGTCGGGTAATACTTCGCCAGTTCCGGCGTTTCTCCCGGCCAGCCGAGCGTGGAGAACGGCCACAGCGCCGAAGAGAACCAGGTGTCGAGCACGTCCTCGTCACGGGTGAGAATCTCGCCCGGCGCGAAGTTTTCGAGCTTTTCCTGAACCCAGGCCTTCCACGGGCCTTCATGCGCCAGATAATGCTGGACTGCGGCGTCGAGCGCCTCTTCCTCGGTCTTCTCGACGAAGACCTGACCGTCGGGTCCATACCAGGCCGGGATCTGGTGGCCCCACCAGAGCTGGCGCGAAATGCACCAGGGCTCGATGTTTTCCATCCATTCGAAATAGGTCTTTTCCCAGTTCTTCGGGACGAACTTGGTGCGGCCTTCGCGCACCGAAGCGATGGCCGGTTCGGCCAGCGTCTTGGCATCGGCAAACCACTGGTCGGTCAGCATCGGCTCGATGACGACGCCGGAGCGATCGCCGAAAGGCTGCATGATCTTCTTGGACTCGACGTAAGGGACGTCATTGCCTTCGGCGTCCTTCACGGTAACGGCGAGGCCTTCCGCATTGATCGCCTCGACGATCTTCTTGCGGGCCTCATAGCGGTCGAGGCCGCGATATTCCTCGGGCACGAGGTTGATCTCGTCGACCTCTGCTTCGTTCGGCAGATGACCGGTCTTGGCGATCTCCAGCGCCCGTGCGGCGTAGACGGCGTAATCCTCGCCGTCGTCGCGCATCTTCGCCTGGCTGTCCATCAGGCGATAGAGCGGGATATTGTTGCGGCGGGCAACCTGATAGTCGTTGAAATCGTGCGCACCGGTGATCTTGACCGCGCCGGAACCGAAGGTCGGATCCGGATATTCGTCGGTGATGATCGGGATCAGGCGGCGGTGCTCCTTCGGGCCGACCGGGATTTCGCAAAGCTTGCCGACGATTGCGGCATAGCGCGCATCCGAGGGATGGACGGCAACCGCGCCGTCGCCGAGCATGGTCTCGGGCCGCGTCGTCGCGATCGAGATGTAGTTGCGCTCCTCCTGGAAGGTGACGTTGCCGTCCTCGTCCTTCTCGACATAGGTGTAGGTCTCCCCACCTGCGAGCGGATACTTGAAGTGCCACATATGACCGTCGACTTCCTTGTTCTCGACCTCGAGGTCGGAAATCGCGGTCTCGAATTTGGGATCCCAGTTGACCAGTCGCTTGCCGCGATAGATCAGGCCCTGTTTGTAGAGCGTGACGAAGACTTCGAGCACGGCCTCGGACAGGCCCTCGTCCATGGTGAAGCGTTCGCGCGACCAGTCGCAGGAGGCGCCGAGGCGCTTCAACTGGTTGAAGATCAGGCCGCCCGACTCGTCCTTCCACTGCCAGACCTTCTCGATAAAGGCCTCGCGGCCCATCTCGCGGCGACCGGGCAGCTTCATTTCCGCCAGCTTGCGCTCGACGACCATCTGGGTGGCGATGCCGGCATGGTCCATGCCCGGCTGCCACAGCACATCCTTGCCGCGCATGCGCTCGAAGCGGATCATGATGTCCTGCAGCGTGTTGTTCAGCGCATGGCCCATGTGCAGCGAACCGGTGACGTTCGGCGGCGGGATGACGATGGTGAACGTGTCTTCGCCGGGCTTGGCATTGGCACCGGCGCGAAACGCGTCCGCCTCTTCCCAGGCCTTGGCGATTTTCGGTTCGACGGCGGCGGAATCGTAGGTCTTTTCGAGCATTTTGGACCACACTTCGGGGTTCTTGTTGCAGCTTGGTAAATAGGATGGCCGATTGTGAGTCAATAAAAAAGCCGCCCCGGCGACGGAGCGGCCCTGGTGCCGGGAGGGGGCTGAAATCAGCGGCGCGGGCCGCGCGCAACCCGTTCGATTTCCTCGCGCACGAGGCGTTCGACCAGGGTCGGCAGGTTGTCGTCCAGCCATTCCTGCAGCATCGGACGCAGCATTTCCTCGGCCATTTCGTCAAGCGAACGGCGCTGCTGGCCGTCGATCGCAGCCGCCAGTTCGCCGAACGAGCGCGACACCTGCTCTATGGTTGCAGCAGACACAAGCGACTTCAGGTCCTGACCCGCCTCGGCGCGCTCCGGTGCCGGCGAAATCGCCATCGGCTCGGGCTCGGCCTGGGGCTGCTGTGCAACAACCGCTGCGGCTTCCACATCGGCCATCGCCGCCGCCTCGAAAGCGTCCTCATCGACCACGACCGCACGAACCGCGGGCACCTGCGGCTGCGGCTCGGCAACGCGCGGCATGGCGGCGCGAAGTTCGGCCATGCGGCTAGTCATGACCGGGCTTTCGGCGCGCGGCGCGGCGGCGGCGATGTCGGCTGGCGCCATCTCGGCGACGGCCGGACGGTCGACGCGTTCGGAGGCCGAGCGCACGCGGGCGGCGAGATCGGCGAGCGAAATATTGCGGGACTTGTCGGCATCGGCGGCCGCGGCGGACGGGATCACCGGCGCCTGCATCTGGGCCGGGCCGGGATCGTTCGCCGCCACCATTTCGGCGGCCGCATAGGCGTCTTCGTCGTCGATCGTCAGCCGGATATCGCCATGCAGCTCGTCTTCGGCATCACCATAGTCCGGAGCGGTCCCGGAAGCGGCCGGCTGATTGCCACCCGGATCATTGCTTTCGATGATCCGGCGGATCGAGGCCAGGATCTCTTCCATGGACGGTTCACGCGCTACACTTGGCTGGGCCATATTCATCCCCGTTGATCCCCGATAAGCGGCCGACGGCATAAGCGCCAGACCGATTTCGAATCACCTTAGGATACTCGCTCGTTGAAAAAAATCACGCCGAACCAAGTAAATCCAAGTGGTACACAGCTTTGTTGAAACCCGTTCGGGTCAGCGGCCGTCCACCGTGCGCAGGCCGAACCAGGCGTCCTTGACGGCCTCGTAGTGCTCCTCGGCGCGGTATTCGGCGACGTCCAGGCCCTGGCTCTTGATGGTCAGCCGGCCCGAAGCGGCCAGAACGCCATAGCTCGCCACCACCGAATTGCGCTGATAGCTGACCAGGCTCTCCTTGGCCTCCAGCACGCTCTGCTGCGCATTGAGCACGTCCAGCGTGGTCTTCTGGCCGACATTGCGCTCCTCGATCACACCCTGAAGCGCGAGATTGGCGGCCGAGAGCTGCTTGCGCGCGGCCGCGATCGCGGCGACGGAGGCTTCCATCTGCGCATAGGCGGCCGTCACCTGCTGCTGGACGCTGGCACGCGCCGAATCCACCTTGATGCGCTGTTCGCCGAGCGTTTCCTTGGCCTTGCGGATATTGCCGTATTCCGCGCCGCCCTGATAGATCGGCACTTTCAGCTGCGCGGTGATCGAGGCCGAGGTTGCATCGGAATTGCCGAAACCCGGCTCATTCGTCCAGTTGCGAGCCACATTGCCCTGGATGACCACTCCGGGCAACAGCGTGCCCTCGGCCGACTTCACCTGGTAGCCGGCGGCATCGACGGCGTGGAGGGCAGCCAGCACGTAAGGATGTTCGCGAATGCCGATCGCCACGGCGGCGTCGACGCTCGCCGGCAGGGCCTTGGTCGCCGGCTGCGGCTGCTTGATGCCCTTGGGCGCCTCGCCGACCACCTGCACATAGGTGGCCTCGCTCTGCTTCAGCTGGGCGACGGCGGCGGCCAGAAGCGCCTCTGCTCCGGCGAGCTGCGCCTCGGCCTGACTGACATCCGTGCGGGTGCCCTCGCCGACTTCAAGGCGCGCATTGGCGGCATTCAGCTGTTCGCGCAGGAAGGCGAGGTTCTGCTTGCGGATCACGACGATCTGCTGGTCGCGCGCCACGTCGGCATAGGCCTGGGCGGCGGCAAGCAGGATGGAGATTTCCTCGGCGCGCAGGCTCTCGCGGCTGGCATAGACGCCGGCCTCGGCGGCGCGGACATTGTTCAGCGTCTGAAAGCCGTCAAAGATCTGCTGGGTGATCGACAGGCCGACACTCTGGGTGTTGTAGCCGAAATCCGGGCTCGGAGGCGCCGTGATGTCGCTGATCTCGATGCTGCTGGCGCTGGCGGTCGCGGCAATCTGCGGCCGCATGCCGGCCTTGGCAATGGTGACGTTCTCGTCGGTCGCCCGCAGCGCGGCGCGCACCGCGTTAAGGTCCGGATTGTTCTCATAGGCCTTGGCCATGGCGCCCGTCAGCGTTTCCGCGGAAGCCTGCAGCGGCAGGAGCATCAAGAGCGGCGCGACAGTGGCGGCGAGAAGGCTTTTCCGAATGATCGACACAAGTCACTCCACATCTAGCTTAGGCCGGCCTCGCCTTGTCGCGAGCCGGCCCCGGAACAAACACTTTCGACAAGCGTTAACGTTTCCTGACACTAGATGACCCGACGCGGCTTCGGCTGCAACGGGCGGTCGTCTTTCGTCTCCGCGAAACCGGCCCGCCGTTGCTCTTCGGCAACATTTTCATTCGCAACTGATTAAATCAATCGCGAGCGCGCGGAGATCCCCGGGAAAATTGCCGCAGAGGCCGCCTCAGAAGACGAATTCGGCCGCCTTGCGGAAGCCCGGCAGCGGCTTGACCGCAGCATTGAAGAACTCGGTATAGGAGGCTCCCGAACCGTGGCGGACGTAGACACGGGCGCGCGCGGCATTGCCATAGCCGACGACAGCGACCAGGCGACCGCCTTCGCGCAGCTGGTCGAGCAGGCCCTGCGGAACCTCTTCGACCGCGCCGTTGACGAAGATCAGGTCATAGGGGGCCTCGTCCGCATAGCCCTTTTCCAGATCGCCGGTGACAACGGCGACATTGTCGCAACCCTGTTCGGCCAGCGTCGCAGTCGCCTTGGCGGCCAGCGATTCGTCGCATTCGACAGCGACCACCGAGCCGGCGAGCTGCGACAGAAGGGCTGCCGTGTAGCCGGCGCCGCAACCGATCTCAAGGACGACATCATTCTTGGTGATCGCGCCGAGCTGCAGCAGCTTGGCGAGCGGCGACGGCTCCATGATGTAGCGGGCCGGCTGGCCGTTGGCGGCTTCCGCGATCTGCATGTCCTCGTCGATATAGGCGAGCGGCCGCAGGTTCGCCGGAACGAAGGCCTCGCGCGGCACGGAGAGGAATGCATTCAGCACCGAGTGCGACGTGACGTCGGTCGTGCGAATCTGGTTGTCCACCATCTTGATGCGTGCTGCGGCAAAATCCATCATGTCAGTCGTCCCACTTGCGGCCGGTTTGTGTCAGCTGTCTTAATTGGCCGCCGAACGGCTTTCAAGAAGAGTGTTGGCCGCAGGCCAAGATTATCGCCGCGACCAAAGTCGCGGCAACGCCGTCCCCTCGCCTGCCCTTGGCTCACTCTTCGATCGTGTAGCTGTCCGATTCGCAGAAATCGATCTTGTTGCTGACGTCGTAATAGCTGTCGTCTTCGAAGACGGCGCGGGTGGTGTAGACGCAGGCGTCGCTGCCGTCGGCAATGGTCAGTTTGCGCGACTTGCCGGCCCACAGGCCCTTCTTGTTGAGAAGTTCGAGCCGCTTGCCATTGCCGCCGACCGGCGTGGCGTAGAACTTGACGATCATGTGGGAGGTCTTATTCTCCAGCGTGAAGCTCAGATTGTCGGCAAAGGCTGCGGCCGGGGCGAAAGCAGCGCCGGCGCTCAAGGCGAAGGCGAGGAAAAGGCGGGAGTAAAGCGGCATGGAACGGCTCCTGATTGAACAGGACCGGCTTATCCCATCCCGCTTGCCGCGCAACATCCGCCATCGGCCAAAACTGTACAGATCGGCGCAGCCGGTGCGATGCGCACAATCTTGGCCGATCCTCACCGATTCTCCGCCTCGACCCGCCCCGCAAGCACAGTTTCGTGAGGCGAGTGAACCTTTGGGCCCGCCCTACCGTTTCCTGATCGAAAGACAGGAGAAAAAGGAGCGAAGACCATGGCCCTTGTGACGATCATCGCAGCCTTCCTGGCATTGACGGCGGTGGCCTTCGTGCTGGCGCTCAATAGCCTGGGCCGAGCCTATCGGACGCTTCGACGCGAGGAGATCGAGTTGTTGGCCGCGGAAACATGGCCGATCCGCTTCCCGCGCACCGCGCCTGCCTGTCGCACGCCGAAGATCAAGGCGCGTCGGGCGGTGGCTCGGCGCCACGGCGGCAGTCCGCTTTCCAGCTCTTTCGGCCCCTTTGCCGGCTCTTCCCCGTAACCGGCAGCATCAAAGGCACGCGGCGATCGGCAAAAGACGTCGACTGCCCCGTGCGGGGCAGGCTCAAAAATCATAGGAAAAAGAAAGAGTGGAGGCCTCGCCCGGAATCGAACCGGGGTGCAAGGATTTGCAGTCCTCTGCGTAACCACTCCGCCACGAGGCCGTCCGTCTGCTAAGAATTAGCGAGTGGTGGGCGGCGTTTAGAACGGATCGCGCAGGAGTGCAAGGGGCTTGCCGTCATCCCCTCGTAATTTTTGCGACCAAGCCCGCGCGGCACGGATCGCGGGTCTGCGCGGTTCAATGCTTGCCGGCGCGGTGGACCGCCGGATAGCGCTTGCGCCACCAGATGGCGAGACGCCGACGGCGCCGGCGCACACTGGCGAGATCGTGCGACAACACGAACAGTCCGAGTGGCACCATCCAGAAGCCGAGAACCGGGAGGAATCCCAAAAGCCCACCACCGATCAGCGCCGAGCCTGTCGCCACCCGGCCAACTTTCGTGCGCGGAAAGGGCAACTCGAAGCGGCCGAGCACGATGCGGCCCCGCTTGGCGTCGATATAGTGGCGTCTGGACGATGTCATCGAAATCCCTTGAAAATCAGGCCGAAGACGCGGCTGCGGCTCCGGCTGAAAATGGGATGCCCACAAGATAAAACAAGCGCGTCACATTTTTTTTGAAAAATCGCTTGGCAAATCGAACGAGCATTTGTATTACCCCGCTCACACCGCGGCAAGCGGCTGTTCCCTGGTAGCTCAGCGGTAGAGCATTCGACTGTTAATCGACAGGTCGCCGGTTCGAATCCGGCCCGGGGAGCCATCTCATTCGAAGGGCCTGCGCTGA
>DAIMJJ010000217.1:0-6933 GCA_036722275.1 Rhizobium sp.
GATTGCGGTATTTGGTCGGAGCTTTAGTTGCTTGTTTGAGATTATGTACTGAGGGTATGGACCGTTCTTCGGTATAAGTCCAACCTGCCCCAAGGTGCCCCAGCATGTGAAGACAAGATCGCCAGCCTGGACATGCTGGGCTTTGTAATTTTCAGCCTGCTTTTGGCTCACGAACGCGAACCCCTCAGCGACAAAACGAGCAGATCGATCATCCCGGAGATTGTTGCCTCGAATTACCGGAACTCCGCTTTCGACGAAATACTTTGAGCTGATACTCGACCCGAACGGTCCCGCGACACAGGATGACTTTTGCGCGTCCTTGATGTCGTCAACGGTTGTCACCCGCCAATTCGGCGGCAGTTGCTGCTTGACGAGGGGGTGGGGAATTGTCTCTGTCATTATCTACCCCAGCAACTCTGCCACGTTCTGCGCAATCCGCGCCTGAAGCCGCGCCGCCTCCGCGTTCAGCTCCTCCAGCTCCTCCTGCAGCGCCTCCAGCTTCGACCGGAATTCTTCATCCTCCTGCTTCTGCCCAGGTGCCACGCCGACATAGCGGCCGGGGTTCAGGCTCCAGTCCTGGGCGGCGATCTCCTTGCGGGTCGCCACTCTGCAGAGGCCGGGCACGTCGAGGTAACGCCCTTTCGGGAACGCCTCCTTCATCCGCGCCGCGCTGCCGGCCGCCGTCTCCACCGCGTCGCCGCGCCAAAGGCAGACGATGTTGGCCAGGAACTCGATGTGGTCCGGGTCGAACACGCGGTGCGCCCTGGTCACCTGCCGGAAAAGATGACGTGCATCGACGAACAGCACCTGATCGCCCCGCGACCCCTTCGCCTTGCCGCGGTCGAGGAACCACAGCGTCACCGGCAGGGTGACCGTGAAGAACATGTTCGGGCCGACCGCGACGATGCAGTCCACCGCGCCGGTTTCGATCAGTTTCCGCCGCAGCTCCCGCTCGCTGCCGCCCGCGTCACTGGCGCTGTTGGCCATCACGAAGCCCGCCCGGCCGGTCGGCTTCAGCGCGGCGTAGAACAGGCCGATCCAGATGTAGTTGGCGTTGTTGACGGTGGGCAGGCCGAAGGGGAAGCGAGCGTCAACCTGCCCGGCCTCGTTCACCAGCTTCGCCCGGTCGACCTCCGGCTGGTTGAACGGCGGATTGGCCATCACGTAGTCGAAGCGCCCGACCAGCTTGTGTGGGTCGTCGTAATAGGTGTTGGCCTCGCGGATGTCGCCGGAGAGGCCGTGGACCGCGAGGTTGAGCCGGCAGAGGCGGAGCGTGTCCGTCATCTTCTCGACGCCGAAGACGCTGATCTCCCGCTCCGGCGCCTTCTGATGGCGGCGCACGAACTCGGCGGAGTGAACGAACATGCCACCCGAACCGCAGGCCGGGTCAAAGATGGTGCCGTGGAACGGCTGGATCACCTCGACGATCAGCTTCACGATCGAGGCCGGGGTGAAATACTCGCCGCCCTTCTGCATGAAGGAGGCTGCGAACTGGCCCATGAAGTACTCGAAGATCAGCCCGTAGGCGTCACCCTCGATCTTCAAGGGAGCAAGGAGCCGCAGCAGCTCGCCGAGGGTGTTGTTCGGCAAAGCTCCGTAGCCCTGCGGCAGGGCACCGGCTAGCTCCGGATTCGCCTCTGCGATCGCCTTCATTGCCCCGTTCAGCTCGGCCCCGCGGTCGGCCGTGCCGGGCAGCGACAGGAGGCGCGAGAAGCGGGCGTTCTCCGGCAAGAAGATCGCACCACGGGCTTGATAGTCGGCAGGCTGCGGCTTGAGCCGTCCTTTGAACTTCGGCGCCAGCGCGGCGTGGACCTTCTCGAATTTCGCCTCCATCTGGCGGAGCGCGATAAGGGCCAGAACTGGCTGCGCGTATTGGTCGGGTCGCAGAGCGCTGTTGGTCCAAAGCTGATCCGCGGCAGCAAACAACCGCCGCGAGAGGTCTTGCAGGTCTACGGCCATAGCATCCTTACCCGAACAAAGTCGCGGGAAGATGCCATTTCGGTTGCGCCGTGGCCAGACCTCCCGCGCCGCGCTTGTATGTCAAAAAGACAGATGCTCTGACGCGAACGCAGAAAGAAATATGGCAATCGGTGGCCAGACCGATCTTGCCTTCAGTTCTCAACGCCCTCCAACGCGCGATAGACACTCGCTCGGCCAATGCCCAACGCCTTGGCGACATCGGTGACCGTCTTGCCCTCGGCATAGAGCCGGCGAGCTTCCTCGGCCTTTGCCCGCGCTGTCGGCTTGCGGCCTTTGTAGCGACCTTCGGTCTTTGCCTTGGCGATACCCTCGCGCTGCCGCTCCAGCATCATCTCCCGCTCAAACTGAGCGAAACCGGCGAAGATGGTGAGGATCAGCTTCCCGGTGGCGCTGCGGGTGTCCACGGTGTCGCCGCCGAGGCTGAGGATGCGGAGACCCGTCCCCTTCTCCTCCAGCTTCTCTACGATCTCCCACGCCTTGGTCACCGAACGCGCCAGCCTGTCGAGCTTGGTCACAACCAGCGTATCGCCATCCCGGACGAAAGAGATGGCGGCTTCGAGCTGGGCTCGCGGCGCCACCGATGACACCCGCTCGGAGAATAGCCGCTCGCATCCAGCCGCGGCGAGATCGCGAAGCTGGGCGTCCAGCCCGGCTTCTTGTTCGGTGGTCGATGTTCTGGCGTATCCGATAAGCATGGTGCAGTTCCAAGTGTCCGAATGGGTCAAGGCATTGGAGTCGTAAACGCCCAAAATGTCAATACCTACGCTATTGGACACGACCAGCCAGTAACTCGGACGTTCCAATAGCCCGAGGTCTATTGGACGGTTCTGGTCACCGCAGGTGGAAAGCGCCCATGGCGTCCCGTTCGGCTTGCAGGTGGTCGGAAGGCTGTCGAGCGTCGCCACCGCGCTGCCGGAGTTGGTGCGGCGCCAGATACGGATCGACAGCGGCCATGAGCACGACCGCGGCTCGTCGCGATCGCCGGGACCAGACCTCCCTCGATCGGCAGGAAACCCGATCAGCATTCGCGCCACTACCGCCTGCCGGCGCGAGGTCGCCATCCCCGACCACCACATTCCTTCCCAAGTCCGTTGCCGGAAGCCCGTGGCGGCGGTCACACGATCGAAGTCGTCGGGGGCGATCAACACGGGCCAGCGCTCCGGGCCGACCGACTGCGGGCCGGTGTGCCATCCAGCGTTTCGCCGGGCTGGATGACGGGTGACGACGGTGGTGGTGCGGGTTGATCTCATGAGACGGTGGCAAATGGCACCGAACCCGGCATGGGGGGAATTTGGCAGCGGCAAAGCTCGAGGGGGCGCCTCACAAATCGTCGCCAAAACATCCGGGGCCATTTCCTCGCGGGTCCCATCCACGGCTTCCCCGGCGCTCTCCTACGCTTACGAACGAGCTTGAAAGGACGCCAATGGCAATCCGGTCGGCCCTCTCTGGGCTCTCCGCCGACTCCGACGCTGCGAACAGATCATAACCGGCGACACGCCAGCCCGACAGCGCTGGGCTATGACAAGTGTCGATGTGGTAGTTTTTTGTATAGAGGTCTTTATACGTCCGAGTACCACATCAACCGGCGGGCCGGGATCGGTGACCCCGGCTCTCCTTGTCGTTTGCTCAGATCGACTCAAACATGCGTTTGAACCCGGTCAGACGACGACCAGTCCCACACTCCACGATGCCCTCCTCGGCGAGCGCTTCGACGAACATCGGGTGCTGTCGAACCGTCTTTATGAAGTTGGACGCATCCATGCCGCCGATGTGCTTCCTCACTTCGGCGAACGTGATGATGGCGGTCGGGTCGGCCTCAAGCCGTTCCTTGATGAACGCCAGCGCTTCACCGATCTTGCCCGAGAGAGGGCGCTGGATTGGTCGCCACGGGAGAACCCGCACACCGGGGAAGATGTGCGACAGGGCTGCCGGGATGCCGCTTCGGATGCTGGCGATGATGTAGGTCCGTGTCTCGGGACACCCACCATCGACACAGCGCCTGACGGCTCCACGACACAAGGCCTGCAGGATGAGGTGGCAGTTCTCGCCGGCCATGATCTTCTTCATCTCGGGCAACGGGAACGGCCCTGTTGACGATGGCCGTCCCGACGCCATCCGCCCCACGGCCTCGTAATACGAGGGTCGGTAGAACAGCGTCCCGGCCAGGATCACGTTCGGCACGTTGGCGAAGGCGTTGGTGGCATCGTGTCGTCCCCAGTTCACGAAGTGGACGCGGACACCAGATAAGCGACTGGTCACCGCTGCATCCAGGTCTGGCCCCACGCCCTTGTGATAGATAACGAGCCATTCCTCATCCGGTCGGGTGCTGATCGTCTCAACGACGCCTTCGATCAGCTCCGACCCCGACTTGCGGAAGGCTGACTTCCCGCCGGATCGGCACCAGACGTGGATGGTGTGCTGATCGTAGCGCTTCTTGGCCTCGGCGAGCTTCACGAGCCCCCCACGATTGTCGCGCCACAGGTCGTAGGCCGTCCGGACACGCGCCGAGGCGTCGAGGGCGAGCAACGGCTGGATGCCCTCGGGCAGCGTCTCCCGGTAATCCAACATCGTGTTGCCATAGGCGCCATCCCGGCGAATGGTGGCCATCTTGCCGAACAGGAACCACAGCGCTTCCACCGCCGCGATCTGATCGGCCGAGCCGCCATCAACGAGTTGCAGTGCATCGTTCAGGGACACGCCATATCGCTCGGCCAGATCGGGGACCTGGAGGATCGTGCCGTCTTCCGTCTCGCCAAGCTTGGTGAAAAGCTTCTCCACGTCGGCCGCCAGCTCGGGATGCGTCCCGCGCAGCGGCTTGAACAGGAAGGCGAGATCGTCACGGCCGATGGTGAGCGCCTGCCCCGGCAGGATCGCTTCGTCCCAGATGCGCACATCGCGGGGAAGACCACGATAATGAAATGCCGACACATTCGGAAACGGTCGGCCTTCACAGCGGCTTTCAATCATACTGTGCGTCGTGAACAGCACACGGGCACGAGCCGGATTGCCGCAGCCAAAAGCGTTGAGGTCATCGTCGCTGGTGAGCACCGCGAAGTCTGCGGGCTCCAAAGCGGTCACCTGGACGATGGCTTCAATCTGCTCAAGCCTACCGACGCACACGAGAACGGCGACGTTGGCGTGTTCCGGCGAGGCAAGCAGGGCTCGGATGAAGTGGATCACCGTCGAGGTTTTCCCGACGCCGGGGTCGAGGCTGGAGAGGTAGACGACCGGATCGGCCGTGCCTTCCGCCATGCGCTCCAACGTGTTCGCCACGTCCTGCAAGGCGGTCCACATCTCAGGTGTCGGTGCGTGGCCGATCTCGGCGAAGTTCCGCCGCAGCGCCGCGATCGTGCGCGATGCGAGATTAGACACGGTATCGATGGGAGAGAAGGCGGGGAGCGCGACCGCGTCCGCGATTGATGCCGAGGTCGGCATCATGTTCATCGGCCAAGTCCCTCGGCGGTGGTGATCGCCGTAAGACAATGGCTTCCTGCCGTCGTCAGCCGGACCTTCTCAGCTTCGGCACGGGCGAGCCGATCGACAATCTCATTGCCACGGTGACCGGCGTGCCCCCGAATCCAACGCAACTCGACCAAGGGTCGCGCATCGACAACGGCGAAAAGCCGCCGCCAGAGATCAGAGTTCGCAACGGGCTTTCTGTTCGCGTTGCGCCACCCTCGGCTCTCCCATTGAGGGCGCCACTGGTTGACGCCAAGGACCACATATTCGGAGTCCACGAACAGCAAGGCGGGAACGTCGTCCGCCAGCGCATCGAGCGCTGCGATCGCGGCCGTCAGTTCCATCCTGTTATTCGTGGTGCTGGGCTCTCCGCCGCTCAATGTGCGGGAGACGCCATCGGGATTGAGAATGAGAACGGCCCATCCCCCGGGGCCAGGATTGCCGAGGCAGGAGCCATCGGCATAAGCGGTGATGGGAGTGATTGTTGAGGTCGTCATGATCCTTGTGATGATGATGAGACAAACGGCCGACCAAGCCCGTAGAAGGCAAGGCGGTCCCGTTCTAGCTATTGCGGGCCCTATTACCGCGCGAAGTCAGGCGGGACGCCACAAACGAGAACGCATCTCGCCTAGCCGTTCGCGATCAGCTGAAACCAATCCGCTGCGGGCCGCCGAGGGCGTCGATTGTTTCTAACCCCTTCTCGTCATCGTGCAGTGGCCGGACTACCCGGCGCCCCGTTGATGGTCACCACCCGCGAAACTTTCGAGGGTTCCATCATAAAGTCCCACCCGCAGCGTCGCGCTCAGCCTGCGTCTTGGCGTGAGCTTCCTGCTCCTCGGCAAGCTTGATCAGGGTTGCCGCATGCTGCCGCAGAGCGTCCGTGAAGTTGGTGGGGAGCGGGATGGTCTCGCCGGGCGCCAACGTGAACGAGCCGGTCTTGCGGATCGACGGCAGGACCTCACGGGTCACCCAGCTTTGGAATGGGGCGGCGGTAGGTTTGTCGCTCCGCATGATCAGCTTGTAGAGGCAGGGCTCGGAAACGACGGTCATCTGCTGCGGACCGCCAGGGGTCGGCACCAGATGCCGATCCTTTTCGTCGCCTCCCACGGTGCGAGCCACCTTGGAAGTGTCCAAACCCAGCACCCGGCAGACATCCGCCGCCACGAACCACGGCGCCCCGTCAATGGTCACCACGCGGACCTTATGGCTGACCTCTATGCCCTCAATCAGGGCGGTGAAGTCGAACTGATGCGGTGAAGTCTTGTTCTCCATGCGTTCTCCATTTTCCTAATTGTCACAGGCTATTTGTCACAAAAGCCCTCAAAGTGGAATCTACTCCCGTTTTGGCAGATTTGCAATAAAAAGAAAGGAACTTGAAATTTCTCAAGTTCCTTCAACCGTTTAGGTAGGCACCTGCCAATGTGGGAGTGAGGTCACCGGGAACCTAAATCCAGCGCGTCTACCAGTTCCGCCACGCCCGCGAGGAGCATCATG
>DAIMJJ010000218.1:0-1260 GCA_036722275.1 Rhizobium sp.
TCAACTGGAAGGAACTGCCGTGGTTCTGGCACGGCATGGACATGTTCTGGTTTGCTATGGTGATGGTGCTGGTCGTGCCCGGCCTGCTCGCCTTTGTCTTCGGCTGGTTTGCCTTCCGCTCCCGCGTCAACGGCGTCTACCTGTCGATCATCACCCAGGCGATGACCTATGCGCTGCTTCTTGCCTTCTTTCGCAACGACATGGGTTTCGGCGGCAATAACGGCTTGACCGACTTCAAGGAAATCATCGGCTTCAACGTGCAGGCCGACGGAACGCGTGCGGTGCTGTTTGCCCTGTCGGCCATCATGCTGTCGCTTTGCCTGGTGATCTCGTCGGCCATCGTCCGTTCCAAGTTCGGCAAGGTTCTAGTCGGGGTGCGCGATGCGGAAAGCCGGGTGCGCTTCCTCGGCTACCGGGTGGAAAACATCAAGCTCTTCACCTTCACCGTCTCGGCGATGATGGCGGGCATTGCCGGCGCGCTGTTCGTGCCGCAGGTCGGCATCATCAATCCGGGCGAATTCGCGCCGGCCAATTCGATCGAAGTGGTGGTGTGGACCGCCGTCGGCGGGCGCGGCACGCTGATCGGTCCGATCATCGGCGCGCTGATGGTCAATGCGGGAAAAAGCTATTTCACCGGCGCCTTCCCGGAACTCTGGCTGTTTGCGCTGGGTGGGCTGTTCATAGGCGTGACGCTGTTTCTGCCGAAGGGCGTGGTCGGCACGATCCAGCAGCGGCTGGCGGCGCGGCGCGAGCGCAAGGCGGCGGACGATGCCGCCAACAATGACAAGGCAACCGACGCGGCGCTGCCGGTCGGCCAGGCGGCGGAGTAAGCGTCATGAACGACAAGAAACCGACGAGCATTCTCTATCTCGACGGCGTGTCCGTCTCCTTCGACGGCTTCAAGGCGCTGAATTCGCTGTCCTTCGTCGTCGAGCCGGGCGAGCTTCGCGCCATCATCGGCCCGAACGGCGCCGGCAAGACGACGATGATGGACATCATCACCGGCAAGACCCGGCCTGATGAAGGCGAGGTGTTCTTCAATGGTGACGTCGACCTGACGAAACGGGACGAGGCCGAGATCGCCCAGCTCGGCATCGGCCGCAAGTTCCAGAAGCCGACCGTGTTCGAGAGCCATACCGTCTGGGACAATCTCGAACTGGCGCTCAACCGTGACCGCGGCGTGTTCGGCACGCTGTTTTATCGCCTTTCGGCGGAAGACAAGGCTCGCATCGAGGAGATCCTCGAGACGGTGCGGCTGAC
>DAIMJJ010000218.1:1360-6930 GCA_036722275.1 Rhizobium sp.
TTTCGGCGGAAGACAAGGCTCGCATCGAGGAGATCCTCGAGACGGTGCGGCTGACGGTCCGCGCCCAGGACCTCGCCGCCAATCTCAGCCATGGTCAGAAGCAGTGGCTGGAGATCGGCATGCTGCTCGCGCAGGAACCCAAGCTGCTTCTGGTCGACGAGCCGGTGGCCGGCATGACCGACGCGGAGACGGCGGAGACGGCGATCCTCTTGAAGGAGATTGCCAAGACCCGTTCGGTGGTCGTGGTCGAACACGACATGGGCTTCATCCGCGATCTCGGCGTCAAGGTCACGTGTCTGGCGGAAGGTTCGGTGCTGGCCGAGGGCTCGATCGATTTCGTCTCGGCCGATCCCAAGGTGATCGAGAACTATCTGGGGCGGTGAGGATGGTGAAGGTCATGCCGCGAATACCCCCCTCTGCCCTGCCGGGCATCTCCCCCTCGAGGGGGGAGATCGGCGCGGCGCAGGTCGCTCGCCTCCCAGCTAAGGTTGCAGGGCGTTACGGCCCGAAAATCCCCGACCTTCGCTCTGCCGTGTGGCAGGTCGGTTGCCAAGATCCGATCTCCCCCCTTGAGGGGGAGATGCCCGGCAGGGCAGAGGGGGGTGTCGTACCCCGTAAATATTTCGGGGACCGCAGATCATGCTGACAGTCGACAACATCAACCTTCACTACGGCGCCGCCCAGGCTCTGCGCGGGGTCTCGATCAAGGCCGAGATGGGCAAGATCACCTGCGTGCTCGGGCGGAACGGGGTCGGCAAGTCGTCGCTGTTGCGCGCCGTCACCGGTCAGCATGGTGTTTCGGCCGGGACGATCGCCTTTTCGGGCGCGACGCTCAACGGCCTGGCGCCGTTCAACCGGGCGCGGGCCGGCGTCGGTTATGTGCCGCAGGGGCGCGAGATCTTTCCGCTTCTGACGGTCAAGGAAAACCTCGAGACCGGCTATGCGCCGCTGCCGCGCAAGGAGCGCTACATCCCCGACGAGATCTTCAGCCTGTTTCCGGTCCTCAACACCATGCTGTCGCGCCGCGGCGGCGATCTTTCGGGCGGGCAGCAGCAGCAGCTGGCGATCGGCCGGGCGCTGGTGACGCGGCCGAAGATCCTCGTGCTTGACGAGCCGACGGAAGGGATTCAGCCGTCGATCATCAAGGATATCGGCCGGGCGATCCAATATCTGCGCGATTCCACCGGCATGGCGATCCTCCTGGTCGAACAGTATCTCGACTTCTGCCGGGAGCTGGCCGACCATGTCTACATCATGGATCGGGGCGAGATCGTGCATGAAGGCGCCGCCGAAACGCTCGACACCGCCGAGGCCCGCCGGCACCTGACTGTCTGATCCTGCACAGCAGGGTTGATGAATTATTAGTGAAATATGGTTGATGCTCAACGCCAGCGTGATATGGACACGCATCTGCAAACAGAAGGCATAGCCATGACAACCAGCGCGGTTCTGAACCGCTTGCGGGGCGGCAAGACCGTTGGCCTGCTTGCGACAGCGATCTTCTCCCTTTTCGGACTGGCGACGGGCGCTTCCGCCTCCGGTTGCGGTGCGGACCTGCCGCCCGGCCGGCACGACATGGTCATCCGTTCCGGCGGCGTGGAGCGTTCGGCGGTCTATTTCATCCCCTCGGCCTATGACGGCAAGCGCAAGCTGCCGCTGGTCTTCGACTTTCACGGCTCCAACAGCCATCCGGACGGGCAGATGAACCGCAGCCACTGGGACGAGGTCGCGGAGCGCGAAGGCTTCATCGTCATGGCGCTGGAGGGCAGCCTCGACGGCAGCGTGCCGGGCACCCATGCGTGGAACGTGCCAGGCGTCAATCCGTTGCCCGGCGTCAGCCGCGGCAATGGTCTCGACGAAGGCGAGTTCATCGCGGATGCGGTCGAGACGGCGAAGAAGAGCTTCTGCGTCGATCCGGCCCGGATCTACGCCTCCGGCTATTCCGGCGGCGGGCGGATGCTGTCGCAATATGTCTGCGACGGACATGGCGATTTTGCCGCGGCCGGTTTCGTCATGGGGCTGCGCGCCGGTTACCCCGAACAGGAGGACGGCGTATGGCGGCCGCGCAAGACCAGCTGTCAGCCGTCGCGGCCCGTTTCGATCATCGCCTTTTCGGGCCTCAAGGATCACGTCAATCCCTTTGCGGGGGGCGGCAAGCCCTATTGGCAGTATGGCGGCGAGGTGGCGGTGAAGCGGTGGGCCGAGCTCAATGGCTGCGAGGACCGGGCGATGACCGACAAGGGCGATGCGCTGACCGTCACGGCCTATCCCGGCTGCCGGTCGGGGGCGAGCGTGATTTCCTACGTGATCGCCGACGCCACCCATGACTGGCCGGGAGAGACCATCCGCTTCCGCCTCGCATCGACGGGGGACGACGTGATCCGGGAGGTTGATGCGACCAGCAGAATGTGGGAATTCTTTCGCAGTGCGGGAGGGGAGCTGATGGCCGCGTCGAGCGCCGCAGCGACCTGCACCGACACCACAACAACCGCCCGGAAAACCAAGGGCGGGCAGGGAACAGCGTGCAGACAGCCAGTGCAACCAGACCTCAGCGCGCCCGGGGCGTCGGAAGGCTTGTAACCAAGCCGCTCGGCGGGCGCACGCGCATTGCCGAGCTTTACCAGGAAGGGGCGGCCAAGATCCGTCTGCCGCAGACCTTCTCCGCGGAAATGGAGGCGGTCATCATCAACACCGCCGGTGGCCTGACCGGCGGGGACCGGCTGGACTGGTCGTTCTCGGCGGGCCCCGACACGTTCCTGACGGCGACGACGCAGGCCTGCGAGAAGATCTACAAGGCCTCCGCCGGCGTCGCCGAGGTGGTGACCCGCATCGAGGCGGCGGCCGGCGCAAAGGTCTACTGGCTGCCGCAGGAATCCATTCTCTTCGACAATGCCGCGCTGTCGCGCCGGCTCGAGGTCGATCTCGACGAGAGCGCCGAGCTGGTTGCCGTCGAGGCGATCCTGCTCGGCCGCAAGGCCATGGGCGAGGCGATGGCGCAGGGCATTGTCCGCGACCGCTGGCGCATTCGCCGAAGCGGCCGGCTGATCCATGCCGAGGATCTTTGCCTCAATGGTGATGTCGCAGGTCTTACCGCCGAGGCAGCCGTGCTGTCCGGCCGCGTCGCCTTCGCCACCGTGCTCTATGCCGGGCCGCTCGCCGAAGCGCTCTTGCCGAAGGTGCGCGCCGCTCTCGATGGCGCGGTGGGCGGGGCGAGCCAGTGGAACGGAAAGCTCGTTGCCCGGCTTGCGGCCGAAGATGGGTATAGTTTGCGAAAATGCCTCATCCCTGTGATTTCCGCCTTGCGTGGGGGAGCCGCAGTGCCGAAAGTCTGGAATCTCTGACAGAGATCAAAAACGTGGAGCGGTCATGAACCTGAGCCCGAGGGAAAAAGACAAACTGCTGATCGCCATGGCGGCCATGGTGGCGCGACGCCGGCTGGAGCGGGGCGTCAAGCTCAACTATCCGGAGGCGATTGCGCTCATCACCGATTTCGTCGTCGAGGGCGCCCGCGACGGCCGTTCCGTCGCCGAGTTGATGGAGGCCGGCGCCCATGTCATCACCCGCGACCAGGTGATGGAAGGCATTGCCGAGATGATCCATGACGTGCAGGTGGAAGCGACCTTCCCGGATGGCACCAAGCTGGTGACCGTTCACGAACCGATCCGCTGAGGCGCGTCATGCTGGCGCTCCGGCCCAATTGCGAATGCTGCGACCGGGATCTGCCGCCCGATACGCCGGACGCCCGCATCTGCAGCTTCGAATGCACCTTCTGCAGCGATTGCTCTGCTGATGTGCTCGGCGGCATTTGCCCGAATTGCGGTGGAGAACTCGTGCGCCGACCGATCCGGCCGGCGGGCAAACTCGTAAACAATCCAGCGTCGACCACGCGCATCTTCAAGGCCGAGGGCTGCCGCCCGCTGGCTACCGGCTGAACAAGGAGAGGGACTGTCCATGATCCCAGGGGAAATCATTGCCGCCGAAGGCGATATCGAACTCAATGCCGGCCAGCCGACCGTGACGATCGAGGTATCCAATACTGGTGACCGGCCGGTGCAGGTCGGCAGTCATTATCATTTCTTCGAAACGAATGCCGGCCTGTCCTTCGATCGCGACATGGCGCGCGGCATGCGGCTCGACATTCCGGCCGGCACCGCCGTGCGCTTCGAACCCGGCCAGACGCGGCAGGTGACGTTGATCCCGCTTGCCGGCAAGCGGGAGGTCTACGGTTTTCGTCAGAAGGTGATGGGCGCGCTTTAGGAGCTGTCCTCGAACAGGAGATGCATACGATGAAGATGAGTGCGATGGCGCTGCTCTGTGGCGTGATGGCGATGGCAGCCGGCCCAGCCTTTGCCGATAACGAGCCGGAAGTGGATTGCAAGAACCCGATGACGCAGTCCGATATGAACATCTGCGCCGACCAGGATTATCGCGAGGCTGACAAGGCGCTCAATGCGCAGTGGGCCGCGATCAAGCCGATCGTCAAGGAGTGGGACGAGACGCTGAAATCGGTGGGTATGGTGCCCACGGCCGAGGCTTCGCTGCTCAAGGCACAGCGCGCCTGGATCGATTACCGTGACGGCCAGTGCGACACCGCGGAGGCGTCCGTGCAGGGCGGCACGATGGCGCCGACCATCTACTCATCCTGCATGGCCGACCTGACGCGCAAGCGCACCGAAGAGCTGAAATCGCTCGCCGAAGGTTTCTGAGGAAAGCAAAGGAGCGAGATGGGACAGCGCATCATGATCGTTGGCAACGGAGACGTACCGGAAGGGGCAGCGGCCAGCATCGACGCCGCCGACCGGGTCATCCGTTTCAACGGCAGCCGCAATTTCGGGGCCGCCGGCCATCGCACGGACGTCGTGGCGGTGTGCAATACCGGTCGGCCTGCGAAGGCCATGCTGTCTGGATCGTGGGGTGACAGTGCGGCGGTGCAGGGCTGCTCCGAGATCTGGTCGGTGCGCGATCCGCAGAAGTTTGCCGACATGCGCGGACCGCTGCGCGTCAGCCATCCCGAGCTCGACGATTTCTGCGATGACTATACCGAGGGCTTCGCCGAATTTGCCGAGCGCGCCGGCAAGGGTCATCGCGTCGTCTCCCGCCTCGTGCACGACGCGGTCGATGCGGCGCTCGTTCCCTTCGATCCCGGCCGTTATGTGGTGCCCAGCAGCGGTATGATCGTGGTGGCGCAGATCCTGGCCGATGTGCTTGCCGATCCAGAACGCCGCCAGGATCAGATCATTCTGACCGGTTTCAGCCACGAAGGCTGGGACGGCCACCCCTTCGACGCCGAGCGCCGGCTGATTGCGAGCCACATTGCCTCCGGAAAGCTGACGCGGCTTGATCCGGACATTCATTCCTCCCCCTCCCAAGGAGTCTGATCGCCATGCCCTACAAGATGTCCCGCCAGGCCTATGCCTCGATGTTCGGACCGACCACCGGCGACAAGGTCCGGCTTGCGGACACCGAATTGTTCATCGAGATCGAGAAGGACTTCACGACCTATGGTGACGAGGTCAAGTTCGGCGGCGGCAAGGTCATCCGCGACGGCATGGGCCAGAGCCAGGTGACGC
>DAIMJJ010000219.1:0-6878 GCA_036722275.1 Rhizobium sp.
TACTTCCTGCCGGTGCGCGAGGGCTCGCTGCAGCCGTTCTTCTCCGGAGGGGTGGCGCTGTTCCACAACCGCTACCGGGACGAGATCGACACCGTCAGCGACCCGAGCTTCTACGAGGCGTCCGTCAACGCCCTCGGCTTCGGCGTGGGGGGCGGCGTCTGCTTCCAGGGGCTCGAGGTCAGCGCCACGTACAACTTCAACCGCTTCGAGACCACGCGGCTGCCGTTCGACTTCGGCGTGCGCTCGGACTACAACTGGGACTACCTGAGCGTGAGCTTCGGCTTCGCGCTGCCGCTCGACCCGCCGCGGCGCTGAGCCGGCGCGGCCAAACCTGGGGACGAAAAGCCGACCGGCGCCGCATCACGCGGCGCCGGTCTTGGCTTGCGGGTGACGGGGGGTATCACCCGGCAGGAACGTGCCTTGGGCTAGAAGATGGCGATCGGCTGGCCCGGCTGGCCCGGCGCGCCGAGGTCCGGCGTGTAGGGCTCGGAGGCCACCGAGAACGGGCCCTGGCGGCCCTGGGCGTCGACGCCGGCGACCCGGATCCGGTGGGCCTCGCCGTATGTCGCCGCCAGCGTGTAGCCGTTGATGGTGACGGTGGCGACCTGGACCCAGGCGCCGCCGTTGATCGAGTGCTCGACGACGTAGTGATGCACCGCTGAGCCGGTCGTCGGCGCCGTCCACGAGTAGTTGACCGCCTCGGTGGTCTGGGCGAGGGCCGTCGGGGCGATGGCGAACACGAGAACGGGCAGGGCGAGCAGCAGCAGCCGGGCGGGGGCGCTGAGGGTGCGTTGGCACTGATGCATGGCGTTGACCGGCCTTTCTTCCGTTGTGGGGTCCATCCCGACGCGGACTCGAGGAGGCTTCCTTCCGGCTTCTCTCTCGGGGCGATCCAGCGTCCGCGCCCAGGGTTGCAAGGCTGGTGCCAAGGGAAAGAACGGCGGCGGGGGCCAAGAGTCAAGTTTCATAATTGCAATTGGTTATCAAGTCTACCTTAACCGTCTGAATTTCTGCGCGTTCCGCATGGCGGTGAACAGCGTCTTCGCTGCTTTTCGCGCGAGCGGCCCCGATCGCTGCAAAAGCGCGACGACCGGCGGGCAAGACTTTCCGGTTTGCAATGCCGGGCGTGCCCCCGTCGGCTCGCGGCGCCGCTCGCCCGCCCGCCGACAACGCGCGGCGACAGGCCGGCGGTGACGCGCGGCGACGGGCCGGCGGCAACGCGCGGCGACGGGCCGGCGGCAACAACCCGCTCGTTAGGGCGTACAGCCCCGGATCACCCCCACCCGGAGGCTGCCGTGACTGTCCCGCTCGTCTCGTTGACCACGGAGCGCCTGCTCCTGCGCACGCTGGCGCCGACGGACGCCCCGCGCCTGTTCGCCTACCGCCGCAACCCGGACGTGGCGCGCTACCAGAACTTCGCGCCCGGCACAGAGGAGGAGGCGCGCGAGTTCATCGCTCTGCACACGCGCCACTTCGACCGCGAGGGGACCTGGCACCAGCTCGGCATCTTCCTGCCGGGCGACGAGGAGCTGATCGGCGACGCCGGGCTGCACTTCCTGGGGCCGGAGAACGCGCAGGCGGAGATCGGCTACACGATCGCGCCCCGGCACCAGCGGCGCGGCTACGGCGCCGAGGCCGTCACGCGCCTCGTGGACTTCGTGTTCCGCGACCTGGGCAAGCACCGCCTGATCGCCTCGCTCGACCCCGCGAACCTGCCGTCCGTCAAGCTGCTCGAGCGGGTCGGCTTCCGGCGCGAGGGGCTGTTCCGGCAGCCGGTCCTGGTTGACGGCCGCGATGTCATGCCGGACGTCAACGCCGTGCTTGCAGCCATGGGACGGTTTGCCGCGGGTATCCGCTCCGGTGCTCTGACCGGGGCGACCGGCAAGGCGATCACCGATGTGGTCAATATCGGCATCGGCGGCTCCGATCTCGGCCCCGTCATGGCGACGCTGGCGCTTGCGCCCTTCCATGACGGCCCGCGCCTCCACTTCGTCTCGAATGTCGACGGCGCCCATATCGGCGACACGCTGAAGACTCTTTCGGCCGAAACGACGCTGTTCATCATCGCATCCAAGACCTTCACAACCATCGAGACGATGACCAATGCTCAAACGGCCCGCCGGTTCGTCGCAGAGGCGCTGGGGGAAGCCGCCGTCGGCAGGCATTTCGCGGCCGTATCAACGGCACTCGACAAGGTCGCCGCCTTCGGCATCGATCCCGAGCGGGTCTTCGGTTTCTGGGACTGGGTCGGTGGGCGTTACTCCATCTGGTCGGCAATTGGCCTGCCGCTGATGATTGCGATCGGCGAGGAGGATTTCGGCCGCTTTCTCGACGGTGGCCACGCCATGGACCAGCATTTCCGCACCGCGCCGTTTCGGCAGAACCTGCCAATGCTGCTCGGCGCGATCGGCGTCTATCACCGCAATGTCCTTGGTTACCAGACCCGCGCCATCCTGCCCTATGATCAGCGCCTGGCGCGCTTTCCTGCCTATCTGCAGCAGCTTGACATGGAATCGAACGGCAAGAGCGTGACCATCGATGGCAAGCCGGTCCAGGGCGCCTCTGGTCCGGTTGTCTGGGGTGAGCCCGGCACCAATGGCCAGCACGCTTTCTACCAGCTGATCCACCAGGGCACGAGCGTCATTCCGGCCGAGTTCCTGATCGCCGCACGCGGCTTCGAGCCCGACCTGCGCCACCAGCACGAACTGCTGATCGCCAATTGCCTTGCCCAGTCGGAAGCGCTGATGAGGGGACGGACGCTGGCAGAGGCGAAGGCGCAGCTGACGACCAAGGGCATGGACGAGGCCCAGGCTGACCTGATCGCCCCGCATCGGGTTTTCTCCGGCAACCGCCCGTCGATCACATTCGTTTACGAGCAGCTGACGCCGTTCACGCTCGGTCGGCTGATCGCCCTTTACGAGCACCGCGTGTTTGTCGAGGGCGTGCTGTTCCGCATCAACTCCTTCGACCAGTGGGGCGTCGAGCTTGGCAAGGAACTGGCAACCGGCCTGCTGCCGGTCGTGCAGGGCAAGGTCGCAGCCACCGGCCATGACAGCTCGACCGCCGGGCTGATCGGGGCACTCCTTTCCAAGGCGCAGTGAATGCCGATGATGGCGGAAGCCGCACAAGGCGGCCTCCGCTTGCGGATCACTGGGCGGCGTAAGCGCCGTCCACCAGATGATAGCTGCCGGTAATGAAGGAGGCCCGGTCGGACAGCAGGAACAAGGTCAACGCCGCCACTTCCTGCGGTGTGCCCAGACGCCCGATCGGATGCAGGGCGGCGATCCCGGCCAGCGCCTCCTCGCCCAGCCCTTCCTCGACCATCGGCGTGCGGATGAAGCCCGGGGCGACGGCATTCACGCGGATACCCTTGGCCGAATACTCGATCGCCGCGGTCTTCGTCATGCCGACGAGGGCGTGCTTGCTGGCGACATAGGCCGAGGCGGTGGCAAAACCGTTCGTGCCCAGGATGGACGACATATTGACGATCGACCCGCCGCCGCTCTCCAGCATGGCCGCCAGCTCATACTTCATGCAGTAGAATACGCCGTTGAGGTTGACGTCGAGGACCATTCGCCATTCGTCGATTTCGTAGTCGCCGATAGGCTTCAGCGGCCCGCCGATACCGGCATTGTTGACGGCGCCGTGAAGACCGCCGAAGGTCTGCACCGCAAAGTCCACCATTTCCTTGACCGCCGCCGCATCGCCAACATCGAGCGCAAAGGCCACAGCCTTGCCGCCGTCCGCAAGGATCTGTTCGACCACGGCGTCGGCGTGCTCCTTGTCGAGATCCGCTACGACTGTGTTGGCACCGCGTGCACTGAGCTCCACGGCACATGCCTTCCCGATCCCCGATCCGGCGCCGGTAACGATCACGGTCTTTCCTGCAAAATCCTTGGTCATCAAACGATCCTCCGCGCGAAAAGAAAAAATCGTCCGAGCGACCGGCCCGGACGATGATGACGCTAACACTGCGAAGCGGGTGCGCAATTGCGCTTGATCAAGTTGGTCGCGGGCGCGTCGCTCAGAAGCCGATCTCGGCGGCGTAAGGCGGATTGGCGCCGGCACGCGATACGGTGACGGCGGCGGCCCGCGCACCAAGCTCCAGCGCTGCGCGCACGGCCGCTTCATCGAGCTTGACAACCTTCTCCTTGGTGAGGAGCTCCTGGCGCTTCAGCGAGGCGAGAATGCCGGCATCGAAGGTGTCGCCGGCGCCGACGGTATCAATGACATCCACACGCTGGCTCGGGACCGTCACCTTGAAGCGATCGGTGTAACCGGTCGCACCTTCGGCACCGCGCGTGACCACGACCAGGCGGGCACCCCTGGCGATCCAATGGCGAGCCAACGCCTCCTCGTCGCCATCGAGGCCGAACCAGGCCAGATCTTCGTCAGAGAACTTGAGAATGTCCGACATCGCCGCCATGCGTTCGATGCGGGCCTGATGGGCCGCCTTGTCCTTGATGAAGCCCGGACGGATGTTCGGGTCGAGCGAGATGACGCGCGTCTTGTGCTCGCGGGCCATCAAGGCCTCGTAGGTTGCGCCGCACGGCTCCGGGATCAGGCTGATCGCGCCGAAATGCAGAGCCTCGCAATCGGGATTGAGCGTCGGCAGGTCGGCTTCGGAGATCATCCGGCCGGCCGTGTTCTCGTCGTAAAAAGCATAGCTGGCATGGCCGTTGACCAGCTTGACGAAGGCGATCGTCGTCGGCCGAGAGGACACCGCGCAGGTCGAATAATCGACGCCGCTGGAAGCCAGCGTGTCGCGCAGGATGTCGCCCATCATGTCGTCGGAGAGGCCGGTGAAGAAGCCGGTCGGGATCCCAAGCCGACCAAGCGCAATCGCCGTGTTGAAGATCGCGCCACCCGCATAAGGGGCGAAGGCACGTTCGCCGAGGGTGGTTTCCCGCGGCAGCATGTCGATCAACGCTTCCCCGCAACACAAGATCATCCGGCGTCCCTCCCGATCGCAGTCAATGTCGAATGGATTTCAATCGATTTAATCCATTCGATGACAAAAGGCCAGCCCTGCTCAGCCGAGAGAGGAAACGCCACCATTGCGGCCGGACCAGGCGAGCGGCGCATCGAGGAAGGCCTCAACCTCGGACAACGTCTTGTCGTTGAACAGCTTTTGCTCCCGGGCGACGGCGAGAACGTTGCGCCAGGTCGCAATGTGGTGGAGGGCGACGTTGCCGTTGGTGAAGCGCTCTTCCGCTTCGGGGAAAATGTCGTAGTAGAACAGCGCCACGCCGTGCTCGACGACGCCGCCGGCCGCACGGATCGCATCGATGAACTTGAACATGCTGCCGCCGGCGGTCGTCAGGTCCTCGATCACCAGCACGCGCGCGCCTTCCGGCATATGGCCTTCGATCTGGGCATTGCGGCCGTGGCCTTTGGGGGCCTTGCGGACATAGATCATCGGCAGGCCGAGGCGCTCGGCGAGAAAGGCGGCGAAGGGAATGCCGGCCGTCTCACCGCCGGCCACGACGTCGAACTGCTCGAAGCCGGCATTCCGCATCACGGTGGCGGCAGCGAAATCCATGATCGCCGAGCGAATGCGCGGATAGGAAATCAGCTTGCGGCAGTCGATATAGACCGGGCTCATCATGCCGGAGGACAGCTTGTAGGGCTTGTCGGCGGAGAAGTGCACCGCCTTGATCTCCCACAGCATCTTGGCCATCAGCTCGGCCATCACGGCCGGTTCGGGGAATGTCGTGGTGATCATGGCGGATCCTCGTGTTCGCGTTGCCCTCGGGTCGATCGCTTGCGGCCTTGGACCATGGGATGGATGCGAGCAAGCTCTCGGCATGCGGCTTAGCAGCAAGGCAGATTGGTTTCCAGAGACCCCGTCACGAAAAGCCGGCGATATTGCGGTCGGTTTGCCTGCCTCCGATGCAGCAACGCCGCCCCCTCTTCGTTCGAGGTGAGCATTGAGCGTCTGTCATGCTCACCTTACGGCGATTTAATCCGCCGTCCATCAAATAGATATGAACTTCCATATATAAATATCCTCAACAGCCAAGAGGAAGGCTCACCCCGAGGGGCGACCTCCCCGACGGCAGACGGAAGAGGATTTCGACAGTTCAATGCTTCGACATACGGCCACCGCTACACGACCGGCGTGACACCTCTGACGCCCTTCGCGACATGATCGCCGGCCAGGCGGTACCCTCACCGATGACGGCTCAACCAGTTCCCGCACACAGACGTGCTTTCACAAGGAGACGAAAATGCGCAAGACCACCCTTTCGATCATCAGCGCCGGCCTGATGACCACCGCTATCTTCGGCACCACCGCCATGGCCGCCACCCCCCTCACGCCGGATGCGCGCGCCGCCATCGCCGCCGCGCTCGAGGACGAGCACAAGGCGGAAGCCTTCTATGCCGCTGTCATGGAAAAGTTCGGCGATGTCCGGCCGTTCAGCAACATCATTCGTGCCGAACAGACGCATGCCTCGGAGCTCAATGCGATCCTGGTGCGTTACGGAGAAGAGCAGCAGACCAGCAATCCCCATCTCGGCTCCGCCGAGATTGCCAAGCTGGTTCCGGAAACCCTGGCGGAAGCCTGCAAGATGGGCGTCGACGCGGAAATCGCCAATCGGGACCTCTACGACAAGCAGCTGATGCCCGCCGTCAAGGACTATGCCGACGTACAGGCTGTCTTCACCGCCCTGCGGGATGCCTCGGAAAACAAGCACCTCCCGGCCTTTGAGCGCTGTGGCGCTGGCGGCCAAGGCCAAGGCATGGGGCAGGGAATGGGCCACGGAATGGGGATGGGACATGGCCAAGGTATGGGCCAGGGTATGGGTATGGGTATGGGTATGGGAGGCAACACCCAGCCCTGACATCCGAACACGCCTAAGAGATGGACCGGCGGT
>DAIMJJ010000220.1:0-1368 GCA_036722275.1 Rhizobium sp.
TCCGGATACGCTGGTGATCGGCTGCGACCAGACGTTGTCGTTGGGCTCGGCTGTCTTTCACAAACCCGTCGATCGGAAAGAGGCACGGGCGAATCTGGCGCAACTGCGCGGCCAGACGCATCGGCTGAACAGCGGCGTCGTCCTCGTGCGGGAGGGACGCGAGATCTGGCGGCACCTGTCCGTCGCCGATCTGCTGATGCGCGACTTCTCCGACGCTTTCCTCGATGATTATCTTGAGCGGTGTGGCGCGAACGTGATGAAGAGTGTTGGCTGCTATCAGCTGGAGGGGATCGGAATCCAGCTATTTGAATCCATCCATGGTGACTACTTCACCATTCTCGGCCTTCCGTTTCTGCCGCTGCTGGGAGAGTTGCGCTTGCTCGGAGTAGTCGATGTCTGATTCACGTGAAACAATTAACCATCGCGCCTTTGTCGTCGGCTATCCGATCAAGCATTCCCGCTCACCGCTCATACACGGCCATTGGCTGAAAACGCTCGGTCTCAGAGGAAGCTATGAGAAGCTGGAGGTGTCGCCGGATGCTTTTCCAGGCTTTATCCACGAGTTGAGGCAGGGGGCCACCGTATTCTGCGGGGGGAATGTGACCATCCCGCACAAGGAGGTCGCCTATTCGCTGGCGGATGACACGGACGCGCTGACCGATGAGCTCGGAGCGGCCAATACGCTCTGGCTTGAGGAGGGGCGACTGAAGGCGACCAATACCGATGGCATTGGCTTCGTCGCCAATCTCGATGACCAGGCTCCAGGCTGGGACCGTGGTCTCAAGGCGGTCGTGCTCGGTGCCGGCGGCGCCAGCCGTGCGATCATCCAGGCCCTGCGCGAGCGCGGCTTCCGCGAGATCCATGTTGTCAACCGCACGGTGGAGCGCGCCCGCGAACTGGCCGACCGCTTCGGGAACAAGGTGCACGCGCATGCAATGGCCGCCTGCCACGAGGTGATGCAGGGCGCCGACTTCTTCGTCAACACTACCTCGCTCGGCATGGATGGCGAACCGGCGCCGCAGCTGCCGTTCTCCCGACTTGCCGCCGATGCCGTGGTCACGGACATTGTCTATGTACCGTTGAAGACCATTTTCCTCGAACAGGCCGAGGCTTTGGGATTGAAGACGGTCGACGGTCTGGGAATGCTGCTGCACCAGGCCGTTCCCGGTTTTGAGAAGTGGTTCGGGATGCGCCCCATCGTCGACGACGTGCTGAGGGCCTTGATCATTGCCGACATGGAGGCGCACGCATGATCATCATCGGCCTGACCGGATCGATCGGCATGGGCAAGTCGACCACGGCGGCGCTGTTTGCCGAGGAGGGGATCCCCGTCAACGATGCCGATCAGGTCGTGCATGATCTCTATCG
>DAIMJJ010000220.1:1468-6712 GCA_036722275.1 Rhizobium sp.
AGCGATGCGTGAAATCATCTTCGATACGGAAACGACCGGGCTCGAATTCAAGAACGACCGCGTCATCGAAATCGGCGGGATCGAGCTTCTCAACCATTTCCCGACCGGTCGCAGTTTTCACGTCTACATCAATCCCGGCGACCGCCGGGTGCATCCGGATGCGCTCGCGGTTCACGGTATCACCGACGATTTTCTGAAGGACAAGCCGACCTTCGACGCGATCGTCGACGACCTTCTGGAATTTTTCGAGGGTGCCCGCTGGGTAGCGCACAATGCCACCTTCGACATGACCTTCATAAACGCCGAATTCGAGCGGCTCGGGCGGCCGCCCGTTCCGGCAGAGCTCGTTGTCGACACGCTGGCGCTGGCCCGCCGCAAGCATCCGATGGGGCCGAATTCGCTCGATGCACTTTGCCGTCGCTATGGCATCGACAACTCGCACCGGACCAAGCACGGCGCGCTGCTCGACTCCGAGCTGCTGGCCGAGGTCTATATCGAAATGCTCGGCGGCCGCCAGGCGGCCTTCGGTCTGATGCCGGCGGAACAGGGCCGGTCGCGGGGCGGCGCCGAAGTCGAGGTGGTCGAGATCAGCTATGAACGGCCGCGGCCCTTGCCGCCGCGGATTTCGGCGGCCGAGATGGAGGGCCATGCCAAGCTGGTCGCTCGACTGGGCGGAAAGGCGATCTGGTCGAAATACGCAGGCGAGTGACACTGCCGCGAAGATCGGCGAATGAGAAAAGGGCCCGGTTTGACCGGGCCCTTTTCTCATGAGGGAATGCTGACGGCTGCCGCTCAGTTCGGAACGGCCTGAACCTTGGCACGTGCCTGTTCCTCGGCGACGCGCTGCGCGAACATCTGGGCAAAGTCGATCGGATCGATCAGCAGCGGCGGGAAGCCGCCATTGCGGGTCGCGTCGGCGATGATCTGGCGGGCAAACGGGAAGAGCAGGCGCGGGCACTCGATGAAGAGAACCGGCAGCATGTGTTCCTGCGGGAAGCCGGTGACGCGGAAGACGCCGCCATAGACGAGCTCGGCTGCAAAGAGAACCTTGTCGCCTTCCTTGGCTTCGGCGTTCAGCGCCAGCACCACGTCGAAATCGGTGTCAGACAGCGGATTGGCATTGACGTTGACATTGATGTTGATCGCCGGGGCCTTGTCGCGCGACTGCAACGAACGGGGTGCGCCCGGGTTCTCGAAGGACAGATCCTTGATGTACTGGGCAAGAATATTGAGGGAGGGGCTTGCAGTTCCCCGATCTTCGTTGGCCATAGGGCGCTCCTCGCGTCTGGATTTGGTGAGGCCATCTAACATTTCGCCACGGGGCTTACAACCCTTGGCCGGACACCGCGATTGGCCTCTTCAGTCCTTGGGCGGCGAAGGCGGTTCGTCATTCCGCGACCACGGCGACTGCCCTTGAGGCTCGTGGCGATAGTCGTCGCTGTCGAGATCGATGACGGTGGCGCGCGTCGGTGCGCCATCATCGGGTCGCGCACGATAGGAAAAACGGCTTTCGCGCATCACGGTGATGTTCGGGCGAACCAGCGACCAGGCGAAGTCGCGAACGAAGGGCAGGAAGAGAAGGATGCCGACGATGTCGGTGATGAAGCCGGGAATGATCAGCAGAATGGCCGCCACCACGATCATCGCGCCATGCACAATTTCGCGCGCCGGATCCGTGCCCTTCACGCTCTCCGTCTGCAGCCGCTGCAACACGCCAGCCCCTTGTACCCGCAGCATCACGAGCCCGACCACGCCCGACAGGACCGTCAGCCCGAGGGTGGCGAGAACGCCGATCGACCGGCCGACGACGACGAAGGCGGCGATCTCCGCGAGCGGAAGAAGAAGCAGGATCGCCAAGGGCATGCGCATCAGTGGACTCCGCTATGGTCTCGTCCGGACCCTTGGGCCGGCAGGTTGGTGGATCGGCTTATCAAAGAATGCCGAAAGGCCATTTGAATGATCAGCATTCGCAGACTATATGGGGGACACGACCGGGAATTTAAACAAGGCCGACCGATTGCCATGGGCTCGAACGATTTCGTCACTCTCTTCTTTCTTGTTGCAGCTGTTCTGATCTTCCTGCAACTGCGCAGCGTGCTGGGTCGGCGAACGGGCAATGAAAAACCGCCCTTCGATCCCTACAGCCCGCGTGACCTGGCGAAGGGTCCGGGCAGTGACGACGGCAAGGTCGTGACCCTGCCCAAGCGCGACGAGGCAGGCGGCGACGAGCGCTTTGCAGCGATCGATGCCTTTGCCAAGCCCGGCACCGAACTCAATACGTCGCTGCGCGAACTGCTCCAGCACGACCCGAACTTCAATCCCAAGGAGTTTCTCAACGGCGCCCGCATGGCCTATGAGATGATCGTCATGGCGTTTGCCGACGGCGACCGCAAGACGCTGAAGAGCCTTCTGTCGCGCGACGTCTTCGACGGCTTCGAAGCGGTGATTGCCGATCGCGAATCCCGCGGCGAAGTCGTGAAGTCGACCTTTGTGGGCATTGAGAAGGCTGAGATCACCCAGGCCGGTGTGCGTGGCAATGAAGAGCAGGTCACGGTCCGTATCCTCTGCCAGCTGATCACCGCCACCTATGACAAGGCTGGCCAGCTGATCGACGGCGATGCCGAGCAGGTTGCCGAGGTCAACGATCTGTGGACCTTTGCGCGCGACATCCGTTCGCGCGATCCGAACTGGAAGCTGGTTGCGACCGAAGCGGACGCGTGAGGATCGGTGCCATGGGGTTTCGTTTCCGGCCGGTCGGCTTTGACGCCTTGCCCGGTTGGGGCGACGATGATCCGAGACCGCTTTTTGCGGCGCTGGGAACCTGCCGCCGGCACATCCTTGATGTGAAGCCCTATCGCACCGGAGAGAGCGGACTGTCGTCGGCCGACCTGATGCCTTTGCTCGACGCGGCCGAAGGCAAACGCCCCGCCAATGCCGCCGAGGCGCGCGCCTTCTTCGAAACGGAATGCCGTGCCCTTCGGGTCGAGCTCGACGAGGGCAAGACGGGATTCGTCACGGCGTTCTATGAACCGGAGGTCGAGGTCGACGATCGGCCTGGCGAGGTCTTCCGCTTTCCCTTCTACCGCCGTCCCGACGATCTGATCGACATCGATGACACCAACCGTCCGGCCGGGCTGGATGAAAGCTATGCCTTTGCCCGCCGGACGCCGGAGGGGATCGTTGCCTATCCGGACCGGCGCGAAATCGACGGCGGTTATCTTGAGGGCAGGGGCCTCGAAATCGCCTGGGCGAAATCCCGGGTCGATGTCTTCTTCGCCCATGTCCAGGGCGCAGCGCGACTGCGCTTTACCGACGGCCGCATGACGCGGATCACCTTTGCGGCCAAGGCCGGTCATGCCTTCTCGGGCATCGGCAAATTGCTCGTTGATCGCGGAGAGATCGCGCTCGCGGAGATCTCGATGCAGGCGATCCGGGGCTGGCTCGCTGCCCATCCGGAGCAGATGGACGAGGTTCTCTGGCACAATCGCTCCTACATCTTTTTCCGCGAAGCTGAGGTGGACGATCCGGCTCTCGGCCCGATCGCCGCTGCCAAGGTACCGCTGATCTCTGGCCGCGCGCTGGCCGTCGACCGGCGCATTCACAGCTTCGGTTATCCTTTCTACATCCATTCCGAGACGCTGACGCAGCTCGATGGCGGTCAGCCGTTTGCCCGACTCATGCTGGCGCTCGAGACTGGCTCGGCGATCGTCGGGCCTGCCCGCGGCGACATCTTCACCGGCTCGGGCGATGCGGCGGGGGAAATGGCGGGCGCGGTTCGCAACGCCGCCGATTTCTATATACTGGTGCCGAAGCAGGCGGCATCGAGGTTCGGCTAGTGGCGGGCAGGGGCAAACTCAGCACGGAAGATCGTATCCTGTGGGGCAAGGTTGCGCGCTCCACCCGACCGATGCCGGGCCGGCTCGAAGACCTCCTGGAGTTCGACGAAGACATCATCGAGCCCGTGGTTCCGGCGGGCATGCCCGTGTCGGTCAACGCTGCTGCTCAGCAGCCGGCCGAGCCGCAGAAGAAGCCGGGCGGCATACACCATCCGCTCGAAAAGCCGGTCAAGCGCAAGCTGTCGCGCGGACATCTGGCACTCGAAGCTCGGATCGATCTGCACGGCATGATCCAGAGCGAGGCCCACGGCATTCTGCTCGACTTTCTGATCCGCGCGCATGAGCGCGGCATGCGCCATGTCCTGGTGATCACCGGCAAGGGCAGTTCGCTGGGCAGTGACGGTGCGTTGAAGCGCGCCGTGCCGCTCTGGTTTTCGAAAACGGAGTTCCGCTATCTGATTTCCTCCTATGAGCCGGCCGCGCGCCAGCACGGGGGCGAGGGCGCGCTCTATGTCCGCCTGTCGCGCAGCGGCGGAGACCGGCGATGACGACGCCCTTCGGCGAAGCCGTCCGGCGGCTGCGCGAGCGCAAGGGCGTATCGCAGAAGGAGATGGCGGCGGCGATCGGCGTGTCGCCGGCCTTTCTCTCGGCGCTGGAACACGGGCGTCGCGGCCGGCCGAATTTCGACCTCTTGCAGCGGATCGCCGGCTATTTCAACATTATCTGGGACGAGGCCGAGGAACTGTTCATGATCGCCGACGCGTCCCATCCGCGGGTGGTGGTGGATACCGCCGGCATGTCGCCGGAATATACCGCATTGGCCAACGAGCTGGCGCGCAAGATTCGCGTCCTGACCCCGGATGTGGTAGAGCAGATGCGAAACCTGCTCGAAGCGGCAGGAAAACCCGCCTGACGGCCCGAGAACGGCCGCATATCCACGGGATTTCTGGGTCCCGCGTTTGGAACTTGCCTTAAACCTTTTATAGTCCTACGGCCTGACGTCGCTGATTCGTCAATCAGGCCCGTGGAATATGTGACTGGAAAGATTGCTGAATGACCGACACACCGATCGCCGAGAACGCCGCATCAGCCGAATATGGCGCGGATTCGATCAAGGTGCTCAAGGGGCTCGATGCCGTTCGCAAGCGGCCGGGCATGTATATCGGTGATACCGATGATGGTTCCGGCCTGCATCACATGGTCTACGAGGTGGTCGACAATGCGATCGATGAGGCGCTGGCGGGACATGCCGACATCGTCACCGTGACCCTCAATGCCGACGGTTCGGTCACCGTCACGGACAATGGCCGCGGCATTCCGACGGACATTCACACCGGCGAAGGCGTGTCCGCTGCCGAGGTCATCATGACCCAGCTGCATGCCGGCGGCAAATTCGACCAGAATTCCT
>DAIMJJ010000221.1:0-6702 GCA_036722275.1 Rhizobium sp.
CCCGCACGATGCGCGACAGATCGCCGGACAGGGCCGACTTCGCCTGGGCAAGAATGTTGATCGCGCACAGTTCGGCGGCGCGCTGGGCGTCGGCCAGCGCGACATCCGAGCCGACGAGGCCGGTGACGGCGACCTTGCCGCCATCGATCGGCAGCTGGCCAGACAGGTAGAGGAGGTTGCCGCTGATCACGTAAGGAACATAGTTGGCGGCGGGGGCTGCCGCTTCCGGCAGGGTGATTCCCATGGCGGCGAGGCGGCTGTCGATTGTATCGGACATATCTGTTTCCTGGTCTGCATAAAATAGTTGAGAGAATCGTGTTCCCATCAAAAGCTTGTCTCGCTTTTGCCGGATCTGTTCATATAACATCGCCGCCATGTGCAACAGGAGGATGTCGATGTTTCGTTCGAGCTTAGCCATGGCCCTGGTCGCCGGCTCCGCCGTCAGCCTGAATGCCGCCATGGCCCAAACGGCATTTGCCGGGGTACTCGTGCCGCATCGTGCGGTCTATGACATCCAGCTCAAACAGGCATCGGAACGATCCGGCATCGAGGGCATGCGCGGCCGCATGGTCTATGAGTTCAACGGCTCGGAGTGCCAGGGCTACACCACGAATTTCCGCTTTGTGACGCGCATCGATACCGGCGAGCAGATCCGGGTGACCGACCAGCAGAGCATGACCTTCGAAGACATTGCCGCCGGCAAGTTTCGCTTCGAGACCAAGTCCTTCACCGACGACCAGATGGACAAGGATGTCAGCGGTGCCGCCGCCGACGAAAACGGCAAGGTGTTGATCGAGCTGGAAGAGCCGGCGCCGCGTGCGGTTGAGCTGGCCGACAGCCGCTTTCCCGCCGAACACATGATTGAAGTGATCGAGAATGCCAGGAAGGGCAAGGCCCTGTTCGAGGCGCGCATTTTCGACGGCTCCGAGGATGGTGACAAGAGCTATCTGACGACGACCGTCGTCGGCCCCTTGCGCAAGCCCACCGCCTCCGAGGCGTCCGACAAGTCTGCCGGCATCGTCGCCAGCCAGGCCTACTGGCCGGTGTCGATCGCCTATTTCGACGAAAAGGCCGCCGGCGACGTGCTGCCGATCTACACCCAGTCCTTCAAACTCTACGAGAACGGCGTCTCGCGCGACCTCACGCTCGACTACGGCGATTTCGTGCTGACGGGGACGCTGACCAAGCTCGAAGTTCTCGGCAGCGGCGACTGCCGCTGACTGTGGCGACGGGGCTGTCGGCCGTTTTCTGGCTGAAATGCCTTGATTTTCCGGAAGAGTCGCTATAAGGCCACCACCATTCCACACGCGAGGCTTGGGATCGACCGGGAGAAATCCGGAAGGTTCCGCCGGTGGCATCCTCGAAAGAGGTGCTGTTTGTCTCGCGGGGGTCAAACCGGAAAAGGAGAAAAGGCATGGCATTGCCTGACTTTAGCATGCGTCAGCTTCTCGAAGCTGGTGTTCACTTCGGCCACCAGACGCACCGCTGGAACCCGAAGATGAAGCCGTACATCTTCGGCGATCGTAACAACATCCACATCATCGACCTGGCTCAGACCGTTCCGATGCTGTCGCGCGCCCTGCAGGTCGTGTCCGACACGGTTGCTCGTGGCGGCCGCGTTCTGTTCGTCGGCACCAAGCGCCAGGCCTCCGAACTGATCGCCGATTCGGCGAAGCGCTCGGCCCAGTACTACGTCAACTCGCGCTGGCTCGGCGGCATGATGACCAACTGGAAGACGATCTCGAACTCGATCCAGCGTCTGCGCAAGCTCGACGAGATCCTGAATTCGGAAGCCCAGGGCTTCACGAAGAAGGAACGCCTCAACCTTGAGCGCGAGCGCGAAAAGCTGGACAAGGCTCTCGGCGGTATCCGCGACATGGGCGGCACCCCGGACCTGATGTTCATCATCGACACCAACAAGGAAAAGATCGCGATCGACGAAGCCAAGCGCCTCGGCATCCCGGTCGTCGCCATCATCGACTCGAACTGCGATCCGGACCTGATCGACTATCCGATCCCGGGCAACGACGACGCCTCGCGCGCCATCTCGCTGTATTGCGACCTGATCGCCCGCGCTGCCATCGACGGCATCGCTCGCCAGCAGGGCGCTTCGGGTCGTGACATCGGCGCCTCGGCCGAAGCTCCGATCGAGCCGGCTCTCGAAGCAGAAGCCGGCGCCTGATGGTGCTGCTCGGCGGGATCTTGCGGTCCTGCCGACTTTTCCCGATTGGGACCGGCCGCCTGCAAGCCTTTGGCTTTCGGGCGGCCTTCCACCTTTGACGATCTGTCGGCGCAGGAGCGCCCGGATCCGCAAGGTGGTCGACCGTTTCCGTGATGGCCCAGCTTCATCACGCTGTCATATTTCCGGGTACATTTCGTCCCCCAAACAGGGTGCGGGCCGCAGTTGATTGCAACAGGCTGGCGCCCGACTGAACCGACAAGAGGCACACAATGGCTGAAATCACAGCAGCACTCGTTAAGGAACTCCGCGAGAAGTCCGGCGCAGGCATGATGGACTGCAAGAAGGCGCTCACCGAAAACAACGGTGACATCGAAGCCGCCATCGACTGGCTGCGCGCCAAGGGCATCGCCAAGGCCGACAAGAAGTCGGGCCGCACCGCTGCAGAAGGCCTCATCGGCATTGCCGGTGCCGGCCACAAGGCTGTCATCGTCGAAGTCAACTCCGAAACCGACTTCGTTGCCCGTAACGACGCCTTCCAGGACCTCGTCCGTGGCGTTGCTTCCGTCGCCCTTGACACTGACGGTTCGGTCGAAGCCATCGGCGCCGCCGTCTACCCGGCTTCGGGCAAGTCGGTCACCGACACCATCAAGGACGCTATCGCCACCATCGGTGAGAACATGACCCTGCGTCGCGCCGCCAAGCTCGAAGTCGAGCACGGCGTTGTCGCAACGTACGTCCACAATGCTGCCGGCGACGGCCTCGGCAAGCTCGGCGTTCTGGTTGCCCTGAAGTCGGTCGGCGACAAGGAAGTCCTGACCTCGATCGGCAAGCAGGTCGCCATGCACATCGCTGCGACCAACCCGCTCGCCATCCGTTCGGAAGAAGTCGATGCCGCTGTCGCCGAGCGCGAACGCAACGTCTTCATCGAGCAGTCGCGCGCCTCCGGCAAGCCGGACGCGATCATCGAAAAGATGGTCGAAGGCCGTATGCGCAAGTTCTTCGAAGAAGTGGCCCTTCTGTCGCAGGCTTTCGTCATGAACCCCGACATCACTGTCGGCCAGGCCGTTAAGGACGCTGAAAAGCTCGCTGGCGCCTCGATCGAAGTCGTCGGCATGGCCCGCCTCCTGCTCGGCGAAGGCGTCGAAAAGGAAGAGAGCGATTTCGCAGCCGAAGTCGCTGCTGTCGCCAAGGGCTGATCGGCCTTCGCGCCATCTACCTTATTAGGGAAAAGTCGGGGCATCGCGTGACAACGCGGTGCCCTTCGTGTATCCGGCTTCAGAATTATCCGAGGATACAGCATGACTTCCAAACCACTCTACAAGCGCGTCCTTCTCAAGGCTTCCGGCGAGGCCCTGATGGGCAGCCAGGGCTTCGGCATCGACGTCGCCGTCGCCGACCGGATCGCCGGTGATATCGCCGAGGCACGCGCGATGGGCGTCGAGGTCGGTGTCGTGGTTGGCGGGGGCAACATCTTCCGCGGCGTCGCCGTGGCCTCCAAGGGTGGCGACCGGGTGACCGGCGACCACATGGGCATGCTGGCGACCGTGATCAACGCGCTCGCGCTCGCAACCTCGCTGCGCAAGCTCGACATCGAGACCGTCGTCCTGTCCGCCATTGCCATGCCGGAGATCTGCGAGAGCTTCTCGCAGCGTCGCACGCTGCATCACATGGCGCAGGGCCGTGTGGTGATCTTCGCCGGCGGCACCGGCAATCCGTTCTTCACCACGGACTCGGCTGCAGCGCTGCGCGCCGCCGAAATCGGTGCGGAAGCGATCTTCAAGGGAACCCAGGTCGATGGTATCTATTCGGCCGACCCGAAGAAGGATCCGACCGCAACGCGCTTCGATCATCTGACCCACAGCGAAGTTCTGGAAAAGGGCCTTGCCGTGATGGATGTCGCAGCGGTCGCACTCGCGCGCGAAAATTCCATTCCGATCGTCGTCTTCTCGATCCATGAGAAGGGCGGGTTCGGCGAGATCCTTTCCGGCGGTGGCCGCAAGACCATCGTCAGTGACAATTGAGGGCTGGCGACCGGCCATTCGGTCCGCCCTTAGGCAACCAGGGAGTTCATCATGAGCGAAGGTATCGACCTCAACGACATCAAACGCCGCATGGACGGCGCGATCAACGCGTTCAAGCATGACATCGCGTCGCTGCGCACCGGCCGCGCGTCTGCCAACATTCTCGATCCGGTCACGGTCGAGGCCTATGGTTCGCGCATGCCGCTGAACCAGGTCGCGAACGTCACCGTGCCCGAGCCGCGCATGCTCGGCATTTCCGTCTGGGACAAGTCGATGGTCAACGCGGTCGACCGTGCCATCCGCGAAGCCAATCTGGGCCTCAACCCGATCATCGACGGCCAGAACCTGCGCATTCCGCTGCCGGAACTCAACGAAGAGCGCCGCAAGTCGCTGGTCAAGGTCGCGCATGAATATGCGGAAAAGGCCAAGGTCGCGATTCGCCATGTGCGCCGCGACGGCATGGACGGCCTGAAAAAGGCCGAAAAGGATGGCGTGATCGGCCAGGACGAGAGCCGTGCCACCTCGGACAAGGTGCAAAAGATGACCGACGAGACGATTTCCGAAGTCGACCGCTTGCTCGTCGAGAAGGAAAAGGAAATCATGCAGGTCTAGCATGCGCGTTTCGCTATTGCCCGCCAAGGACGCATGGAACCGGACCAAAAATGTCGACAGCTGAAAAACGCGCCGTACCCCAGCATGTTGCGATCATCATGGATGGCAATGGCCGATGGGCGAACGCGCGGGGACTGCCGCGGACATTCGGTCACCGCAAGGGCGTCGAGGCGGTGCGCGAAACGGTCAAGGCGGCAGCGCAGGCCGGCGTCGGCTATCTGACGCTGTTTGCCTTCTCGTCCGAGAACTGGCGGCGGCCCGAGGCCGAGATCAACGATCTCTTCGGGCTGCTCAAGACCTTCATCCGGCGGGACCTGGCGGAACTGCATCGCGAAAACGTTCGCATCCGCATCATCGGTGACCGGGCCAGCCTACGCGACGACATCCGGTCGCTGCTGCTTGAGGCCGAGGAGACGACGCGGAGCAATTCCGGTCTCACCGTCGTCATTGCCTTCAATTACGGCTCCCGCGACGAAATCGCACGGGCGGCGGCGAGCCTTGCCGCCGATGTTGCTGCCGGTCGGCTCAAAGCCTCCGACATCAATGCCGAGATGATCGACGAGCGGCTGGACACGGCCAACATTCCCGACCCGGATCTCATCATCCGCACGAGCGGTGAAGAGCGGCTGTCCAACTTCCTGCTGTGGCAGGCGGCCTATGCCGAACTGATGTTCGTGCCGGATCTCTGGCCGGACTTTGACCGCGAGGCGTTCTTCGCCGCGCTTGAGCGTTTCGGCGCCCGCGACCGGCGCTTTGGTGGATTGTCCGCCAAGGCAGTGGCGCTGGGATCTTAAGGCCTGTCCATGAGCCGGGAACTGACCCTCCGCATCTATTCCGCGATCGTCATGGTTGCCGTCGTTCTCGCGGCCACCTGGTATGGCGGATTTGCCTTCCGGCTGCTGGCTGGTGCGATCGGACTGTTCGTCTATTACGAATGGTCGTCGATGACGCGGCTCGGCGAGCGCAGCATTCGCGCCCATGCCTTCGGCTGGCTGTCCATGGCGGCGATCTCCCTCAACATGCTGTTCGGCGCAGACGATCTGACAGTGCCGCTGTTTGCCGGTCTCGTGCTGACCGCCGTCCTGCCGGTCGTGTTCGGCAAGTGGATCTGGTGGCAGCCGGGCGGCATCTTCTATTCGGGCTTGAGCGCGATTTCGCTGGCCGCCATCCGTGGCGAGGACCAGCTCGGCTTTGCCGCTATGATCTTTGTCTTCGCCGTCGTCTGGTCGACCGACATTCTGGCCTATTTCGTCGGCCGCGCCATCGGCGGGCCGAAGCTTGCACCGCGGATTTCGCCCGGCAAGACCTGGTCGGGCGCCATTGGTGGCACGATCGCCGGCGTGCTCGGCGGTGTCGCGGTGGCGCTGGCTTTCTTCCAGTCGATTGGCCTGTGGGTACCGTTCATCGCGCTCGTGCTTTCGGTCGCCGGCCAGATCGGTGACCTGTTCGAATCCTTCATCAAGCGCCGCTTCGGCGTCAAGGATTCCAGCCATCTCATCCCCGGACACGGCGGTGTGATGGACCGTGTCGACGCACTCGTCTTTGCCTGTTTCGCCGCATTCTTTATTGCGATAGGTTTCTCCGCCGTCGGCATGGGGGCTGTCGACTCTCTCGGTGCCTTCCTCTTCGGGCTCTAAAGCCCGGCAGGCGCCATGAACAGGATCGGACGATGGACCACATGACTGCCTTCTTCGGTTTTCTGACCGGCTATATCCTCCCTTACGTCGTCGTGCTTTCGCTGCTCGTCTTCGTTCACGAGCTTGGCCATTACCTCGCCGGCCGCTGGTCGGGCATCCGTGTCCTGGCCTTCTCGATCGGATTCGGACCCGAGATCGTCGGTTTCACCGATGGTCATGGCACCCGCTGGAAGCTCTCGGCCATTCCGCT
>DAIMJJ010000222.1:0-6660 GCA_036722275.1 Rhizobium sp.
TGATTTCGGGCGAGAGCGCCGGTCCTTCGTTGCAGACGCTGAGCACGCCGGCGGCATCGAGCGCGACGCGGACCGGCCGGTCCTGCGGGCCGTGGCGCAGCGCGTTCTCGATCAGGTTGCGGCAGAGAATGCCGAAGGCGTCGGGATCGAGATCCGACAGGACCGGATCCGAAGCCAGCGTCACCGTGATCCGCTCACCCGCCCCGGAACGGACGAAATCCTCCGCGATCAGCCGCAGGACCGGCCGAAGGTCGGACGGCGTCTCGAGCCGCAGGCGGCCGCCCTCGGCCCTCGCCAGCTGCATCAGCTTTTCCGACATGCGCATCAGGCGCTTCAGTGTCGTCTCGATCTCTGCGGCCCGCCTTGCGGCATTGTCGTCGCGGGTCTCGGCGCGAATGCGCTGCGCCTGGGCAATGGCGCCGGCGACCGGCGTGCGCAGCTCATGGGCGGCGTTGGCGGCAAAGTTGCGCTCGGCCTCGAAGGCCGCTCTCAGCCGGGCCAGAAGCTGGTTGACCGCGCCGGTGATCGGCTCCAACTCGCTCGGCAGACCGGTATCCGGCAGCGGCGAAAGATCCTGTCCGCCGCGCGCCTCGAGCGCCCCCTTGAGCTTGCGCACCGGTCGAAGGCCCCCGCGGGTGGCAAAGGCGATGGCCGCCAGGCTGAGCGGGATCACCACCACGAGCGGCAGCGCCAGACCGAGCAGCATGCTGCGCCACACCTCGGCCCGGTGATCGAGCGGTTCGGCAACCGAAATCGTGATGCGGCCGTCACGCGCCGCGTCCGAATAGATCCGATGGGTTTTCGTGTCGCTGAAACCGGTGTCCAGGAAGGGCGGGAAGGCAAAGCCGTCGGAGCCGTGCGATTGCAGCAGGACCTTGCCGTTCGCATCCCGCACGACATAGGTCACCGGCTGCTCGCGCGTATCCAGCCGTTCGATGTGGCGATCCTCGTCCTCGTCGTCGTCACCATGATCGCCGTCCCTGCGCTTGCGAAGATCATGCAGCGCAAGCGGCAGGATCCGCTGGGCGGTGGCTTCGAGGTCCTTGTCGAAGACCTCCTCCATTTCTTTGCCGAGCCGGTTGGCCGTGACCGAGGCGGCAACCAGCCACAGGACCGTCACCGAAAGACCGACCGCGAGCGCCAGCCTCGCCTGCAGCGACCGCGGCGCCCTCATGGCCGGCCCAGCCGATAGCCGAGGCCGCGCTCGGTTTCGATCACATGGGCTCCGAGCTTCTTGCGCAGGCGGCTGACATGCACCTCGATCGCATTGCTGTCGACTTCGGTGTCGAAGGAGTAAAGCCGCTCCTCGAGCTGGCTTTTGGACAGAAGTTGACCGGGCCGCTGCAGGAAGGCCTCGAACAGCACCCATTCGCGCGCCGTCAACACGACCGGCCGGCCGTCCTTGAGGATGCTGCGGGCGGCGATGTCGATCTCCAGCGGGCCGAGCGTGATCAGCGGATTGGGATTGCCGACATAGCGGCGCGCCACCGAGCCGATGCGGGCGGAAAGCTCTGCCAGGTCGAAAGGCTTGACCATATAGTCGTCCGCCCCGGCATTGAGCCCCTCGATGCGATCGGAGACCTGGTCGAGCGCGGTCAGAATGATGACCGGGGTCACGTCGCCCCGGCCGCGCAGGGCTTTCAGGAAGGGAATGCCGCGTCCGTCCGGCAGCATCAGATCCAGAAGGACGAGGTCGTAGACCGCGCTCGCCAGCGCGTCGCCGGCGCGATCGAGCCGCATCACCCAGTCGACCGAATGTCCGTCGGCGGCGATCTGGTCGCGCACGGCAGCGCCCAGCACGGTATCGTCCTCGACCAGCAGCACTCTCATCGCCCACCTCGCCTTCGTCTCTGACGCTTTAGTCCATCGCCCACCTTACGGGAAGCTGAAGCTCCGTCACAGCGGCTGTCAGCAACCGGTCAGGTCCAGGTCGCCATGGTCCCCGCATCCAAAGTGGAGGCATGACCATGACATCCCGAACCGTTCTGACCGCAACCCTGATCGCGCTCACAGCCGCCCCGGTGCTGGCAGACGACGACTGCACCATTCCCATGGCCAACTGGCAGCCCCGCGAAGCCGTGCGGGCCATGGCCGAGGCCAAGGGCTGGCAGCTGCGGCGGATCAAGATCGATGACGGCTGCTACGAAATCCACGCGCTGGATGCCGACGGCCGGTCCTTCGAGGCCAAGATCGACCCGCAGACGCTTGCCGTCATCGAGATCGAGGACGAGCACCACCACCGCCGCTGACCGCCCCCACCGGCCCGCCGCACGGCCTGACAGGAAGCTGAAGCAGATCGCCTGCCGCCGTCAGCAAGCGATCAGGCGGGACGCCCAATCCGACATCATCCCCAATCAAAGGAGCCATCCATGTTGAAGAACCGCAGACTGATCCTCGCAACTCTCCTCTCCGGCACCGTTCTTGCCGCCGCCGGGGCGATCGCCGGCCCCCTCGTCCTCCTCGGCTCGCCCGCATCGCACGACGCCGCCAACGGCGCCCGGGTCCAATCCGTCGGCTGGGACGAGGAGGAGGATGACGATGGCTGGCGCAAGGACACCAAGCGCCACCATCACGGCGAACGCGGCCGCCATCACGACGATGACGATGATGACGACGACGAAGGCGGCCGCCAGCACGGTCGCGCCGGCTCACCCGCCCCGGTCGGCTCCGTCGCCCCGCCGAACAACGGACTGATCCTTCAGGGCTCGACCCCGAAGGTCCAGGTCAACTGATCTCCCTTAGCCATAGTCAAGGACGAACCGATATGAAATCTATTCTTGCAGCCCTCGCCGTCACCACCGCGCTCGTCATGCCGGGCATGGCACTTGCCCGCGAAGTCACGCTCACCACCAATCTGAAGAACTACGGCGGCGACGGGGCCTATCTCGCCTATTACGTCACCGCCCCTGACGGAAGCTATGCCGGCAGCCTGTGGATGGCGGGCGGCAAGGCCAAGTACTACGAACATCTGAGCGGCTGGTACAGGGCATCGGGCGGCAACACCGCCGAGATCAGCGGGATTACCGGCGCAAGCGTCGGTGCCGGCCGTTCGCTCGCCATCACCCTCGACCTTGCAGACACGCTGTTCGATGCCGGCTACGAGTTGCACATCGACGCCGCCGTCGAGGACATGCGCGACAGCCCCTCGGAAATCGTCGTTCCGCTTACCACGGACGGTGCCGGCAAGCCCGTCTCCGGCAGCCGCTACATCGCCGACTTTACCTACGGACTTTGAACGGAAAGGGTGCCCGCCATGATCCGGACGCTTCATCGTTGGCCAGGCCTCGTCGCCGCCATTCTCCTCGGCATCATTGCCTTGAGCGGCGCGGCCTTGTCGATCTATCCCGCCATGGAGGCCATGCAGGCTCCGGACGCTTCCGGCATCAGCGTGGCAGAGCTCGCCGGCCGCGTGCAGGCGGCGCAGCCGACGGTGGAGCAGATCCGGCGGGCACCCTCCGGCAAGATCACCGCCTATTTCTACGAGGGCGACCAGCCTGCAGCCGCGATCATCGATCCGCAGACGGGGACGAGCATCGGCGCCGCCGATATCCCGGCGCTGCAACGCTGGCTCACCAACCTCCACCGGTCGCTGTTCCTCGACGATGCCGGGCGGATCGCGGTCGCATCGGGGGCCGCGGCCATGCTGACGCTCAGCCTCTCGGGGCTCTTTCTTCTCGCCCGCCGCGCCGGCAGCTGGCGGCATCTGTTCTCGCCACTCCGCGGCCAGGGCCAGGGCCGTCGCCATGCGGCGATCGCCCGGCTCTCGGTCTGGGGCCTCACGCTGTCCTCGGCAACGGCGCTCTGGATGGCGGCAACCACCTTCGGCTTCGTGCCCGAAGGCGCGGGCGCGCCCGCTTTCCCCGCCGTGGTCAGCGGCGAGGTCGGCTTTGCCGCCGCGGATATCGCGACCCTTCAGCAGACCCCTGTCAATGGGCTGCGTTCGCTGACCTTCCCGGTCGCCGGCGACAAGGCCGACGTCTTCACCCTGAAGATTGCAACGGGTGAAGGCTATATCGACCAGGGAACCGGCACGCTGCTCGCCTGGAACGACGCAGACATCTGGCAGCGGGCCGGCGACATCATCATGATGCTGCACACCGGACAGGGTGCCGCCATGCTCGGCCTCGTGCTTGGCCTGTCGGCGCTCGGCGTCCCGCTGATGGGCTGGTCGGGCGTCAGGCTCTGGCTTGCCGGCCGCACGGGCCGCAAGCGGGCTCGTATTTCGGCTGGCGAAGCCGACACCATCATTCTCGTCGGCAGCGAGGGTGGAAGCACCTGGGGCTTTGCCGATACGCTGGAAACTGCGCTGACGGCGACCGGCGCCCGGGTCCACACCGCGGCCATGGCAACCTTTGCTCCGGCCCAGTGGAAAAAGGCGCGCCACGTCATCCTGCTTGCCGCAACCTATGGCGAAGGCGAGGCCCCGGCCTCTGCGGTTGGTTTCCTCGATCGCCTTGCCGCTCTGCCGGTGGCGCCAGCCGCAAAGGTCGCGATCCTCGGCTTCGGCGACCGCAGTTTCCCGGCCTTCTGCGGCTATGCGCAAGAGGTCGGGCGGGCGGTCGAGGCCAAGGGCTGGAAGAGCCTTCTGCCCCTGGACACGGTCGATCGCCAGTCGCCACAGGATTTCGCCCGCTGGGGACGCGCGCTGTCGGCTGCACTCGGGACCACCTTCGAGCTCAACCACCAGCCGGCGCGGCCAAGGACGCAGGCCCTGGTCCTGGCCTCGCGTCGCGACTACGGCGCCGAAGTCCAGGCACCGACCTCGATCCTTCGCTTCGCGCTGCCGAAGGCCTCGCTCTGGCAGCGGATCATGGGGCGGGCCTTCCCGGCCTTCGAGGCCGGCGATCTCCTCGGCATCGTGCCGGAAGGTTCGGCCGTTCCCCGCTTCTACTCGCTTGCCTCGGGCCGTCGCGACGGCTTCGTCGAGATCTGCGTGCGCAAGCAGCCGGGCGGGCTTTGCTCCACCCAGCTGACGCTGATGGAGCCGGGCGACCGTATCGACGTCTTCGTCCGCCCCAATCCGGCCTTCCGGCCGCAACGGGGCAAGGCACCCGTTCTCCTGATCGGCGCCGGCACCGGCATCGGTCCGCTCGCCGGCTTTGCCCGCAATAATGCGAGATCCCGGCCGATGCACCTGTTCTTCGGGGCTCGCCATCCGTCGAGCGATGCGCTCTATGCGGAGGAATTGGCGGCCTGGCAAAAGGACGGCAGGCTTGCCTCGGTCACTACCGCCTATTCGCGTGGCTCCGAACGCCTCTATGTACAGGACGCGCTTCGCCGCGATGCTGATCGCGTGGCACGCCTGCTGCGCGACGGGGCCCAGGTCATGGTCTGTGGCGGGCGGGAGATGGCAGCGGGTGTCGCCCAGTCGATTACCGAGATCCTTGCCGGCAAGGGCATGAGCCTTGCGACACTGAAGGCGGAGGGACGCTATGCGGAAGACGTTTACTGATCTGGTTCGCCACGCCCTGAACGGGCCGACGATGGGAACGCGCTGGTCGGCGCTCTTCCATGCACCCACCGACTTCGACCCCGAACCGGTGCGCGCTGCCATGGCCGCGGCCGTCGCGGAGGTGGACGCACAGATGTCGACCTGGAAGCCGGCAAGCGATCTCAACCGGCTGAACGCCGCCGCCCCCGGCGAATGGGTCGCTCTGCCCGCGGCGCTGATGGACGTCCTTGCCGCAAGCCTCGAGATCGGTCGCGCCTCCGGCGGCGCCTTCGACATTGGCATGGGAGATGCGGTCACCGCCTGGGGCTTTGGCGCGCCGGGCGCCGACGAGACACAGATCCGCACCGCCCGCGCCCAGGCAAGGCGCCCCGCCCATGAGGTGCTCGAACTCGACAGGGCCGGCGGGCGGGCGCGCAAGAGCGAAGCCATGACCTTCGATCTCAACGGCATTGCCAAGGGCTACGGCGTCGATCGGCTCACCGAGGTGGCACGCGCTTTCGCCATCGACGGTGCGCTTCTTGCCATCGATGGGGAACTGCGCGCCATCGGCACCCAGCCGGACGGCTCGGCCTGGACGGTCGCCGTCGAGGCGCCCGACACGGAGCGTCGGTCCGCGCATTCGATCCTCGAGCTAACCGACATCGCCGTCGCCACCTCGGGCGACTACCGCCACTGGGTCGAGGTCGCCGGACGCCGCCTCAGCCACACCATGGATCCGAAACGCGGTATGCCGCTGCTGGAGGCTCCGGCCTCCGTCACCGTGCTTGCCGAAACCTGTATGATGGCCGACGCCTGGGCCACCGCGATGATGGTGCTGGGGCGAAAGGAGGGCACCGCGCTCGCACGCTCTCTCGGGCTCTCGGTCCTGTTCATCGATCGCGGTCATTCCATATCACCAAACAGGGCATCGCAAACTTAACAGAACTTGTACTTACGACGTCGATGATAGGGCATGACAGACCGTGACCCACACGGTCGCCGCCACCGCCTTCCGGCTGAAATCATTGCCCTTGCGATGCGGTTCCATTTCCGTTTCCCCCTCAGCCTGCGGATGGTCGAGGATATGCCGGCGGCTCGAGGGATTTTCGTCTCGCATCAGAACGTCCGATCGTTGGCGGAGAAGATCTCTAAGGGCTCGGCGCCAATCCTCGGACTGACCTTCCCCCAAGTTTTATCCAGTTTTGCGTTCGCTCTGGCGGTTTTGGGTT
>DAIMJJ010000223.1:0-6657 GCA_036722275.1 Rhizobium sp.
CGGCTCGCGCGGGATCTCGGCCGAATGCACCGGCCCGCGCGGCAGAAGAAGGAGCACAGCCAGAACCATGGCGCCGGCGACCGCCGCCCCGATCAGCCAGTCGGCGCGCCAATCGCCGCCCGAAAGCCCGACCAGCATGACCATCAGCGAAGACGCCGCGATCCCGAAGCCGACGCCGCCGAAATGCGCCGACTGCACCGCCTCGCTGCCGGCGCGCGCGGCATGGGCAAGCACGATCGAGGTGAGGAAGATCATGGCGAAGGCGCTCGCCAGCCCCGCGAGGAAACGCAGCACGACGAAGACCGCGATCGACGACGACAGCCCCATGCCGGCGAGCAACAGCACGGTCAGCACGAGCGACAGAAGACCGATCATCCGCTCCCGGCCGGCCGCCCAGCCATAGGCCCCGGCGACCGCACCGGCGAGATAGCCTGAAAAATTGGCCGCCGCGATCACCCCGGCCTGCGTCGAACTCAGACCAAGCCCGGCGATCATGCCCGGCAGGATCGGCGTGAACGAGAAGCGCCCGAAGCCCATGGTCGTCGCCATGGCCAGCGCACCGGCCATCGCGGTGGAGACAAGCTGGCGGCGATCGTGCGAGACAGAGGTCATGCGGCGTTATTGCATCGCAACCATAACCTGACAAACCACAAAAACTGATTGTTGCGTCAACCGGCTGCAACGCCAAAGACGCCGGTCGGCCGAGATCTGCGCGCCGGTTTCAACCAGCCGGCTTGCCCCGGCCGCAAAAATCGCTAGTGGAGGAGCACCAATTTCAAGGAGTGCCCTATGAGCGATCTCACCGTAAGCCAGGCCATCGACAACATCTACGCCTCGCTCAACAACGACAACGAAGACATCGACAGCCACATCGCCGCGCTGAAGGCCGCGATGGCCCGCGAAGGCGCCAAGGAAGCCGTGTTCGAAACCGCAAAGCTCGCCCAGTCGAACCGCCAGGGCCGCAAGCTGATGCAGTCCTATTTCAAGAAGAAGGGCGTCGCGGTCGCATTTTCGTCGTAAGACGCGCTTGCGAAACAGACACAGCGGACACAGTCAGGGCGCCTCGAAATCGAAGTCGTCATCGATTTCGGCGTTGCTTAGACTGCGTGCCCCATCACGGAAAAAAATCGATCATTTTGACGTAGGAAACGGCTGCGAACACATAAACGCAAGACCGGCAGGCGTGAGAGAAAAGATCAACTGTGCTCCCATATGTCCCGCCTCCACGATACCCTCTTCGAGAAGTACTTTTATCACGCCCTTGTCTGGCCGCATAACTGTATCATCGAAGCTAAAGCGTGCCGGAAACGAGTCCGCAGGCATCGCGATCTTGGAGCAGAGCCCAATCTTGAGATAGAGTTGGAGCGCAGCATATTTCCTCGGCATATTAACTTCCTCATCTCGAGGAGAAGTTTGCCACCATGCCAAAGTTAGAGGAGTATCCTGCGACGCTCAAGAGAAAGAGGCTCACTGCCAACCGGGTACAACTCCTTGGCCAGCTTTAGTGCAGCGGCAGAACGCATCATAATTCGCATTGGCCACCCCTCCTCCAAACACAACCCCGCGTATCAAGCATAAAGAATTACACTCAAAACACTGTGCGTCAACTACCGTCGGGCATTGTATTTGTGAAGGTTGTGCAGCGCCTCTACCTCCTCGATGACGTCATCGAGATCGTCGCCTTCGCCGGCATCGACGGCCTGGCGCGCCCTTGCCAGTTCCAAGACGTCCTGCCCCTCGCCGGCCATATAGGCCTTGAGCGCCCGAACGATCACCCAGCTGCGGGTTCTCTCCGAGGTCCGCGCCACCGCCTCGATGTCCGAGAGAACGTCGGTTGGCAGGCGAAGGGTAATGGGATCGGATAGCTCTCGCTTGATGGACAAGCCTATTCCCTCCGTTTGTAATACAAGGTTACCCCTGTCACGCGGGAAGGTCAAACATGGGTCCCGGCCGCTCTGCCGGCCTCAGTCGATGAGGGTAAGGACAATCGGACCGTTCTTCGTCACCACGATGGTGTGCTCGAACTGCACGGTCGGCGCCTTCGGTTCGCTGTAAAGCGTCCACGGGTCGTCGCCGTCCTCGGCCCAGAGGCCGCCAAGCGACAGGAAGGGCTCGACGGTGAAGACCAGTCCCTCCTCCATGATGCGGGTTTCGTCCGGATCCGGCCAGGTGGAGAGTTCCTTCGGTTCCTCGTGCAGCGAGTGGCCGATGCCGTGGCTCGCGAGATTCTGGATCAGCGTATAGCGGTTCTTGCGCGCAAACGTGCCGATCGCATTGCCGATGGCGGCCAGGGGCTGGCCGGTGCGCACCTGGTTCAAGCCCACCCACATCGCCCGCTTGCCGTCGCGGCAGAGCTTTTCGATCTTCGGCTTGACCGGCGGCACGATGAAAGACGCACCGGTATCACCGAACAGGCCGTTCTTCACGCCCGAGACGTCGATATTGACGAGATCGCCGGCGGCAATCCGGCGATCACCGGGAATGCCGTGGGCGACCTCCTCGTTGACGCTGATGCAGGTCGCGCCCGGAAACTGGTAGCAGAATTCCGGCGCCGAGTGGGCGCCGGCGTCCTCGAGGATCCGGCGCCCGATCTGGTCGAGTTCGCGAGTGGTGATGCCCGGTTCCAGCGCGGCCCCCATGACCTTGACCGCCGTTGCGCACAGTCGGCCGATCTCTTTCAGACCGTTGAGTTCGTCTTCGCTGGAAACAATCATCGTCTGTCTACCGGGCGTTCGCCCGCTCTTCTCTGTGATTTCGGAATGCCGGGTGCTTACGCCCCCGCTTCCGACGGGGTCAACGCCTTTCTGACCAGCGGCGCGACTTTTGTCCCGTAGAGCTCGATGCCGCGCATGATGTCGCGATGCGGCATCGGCCCGATCGCCATCTGCAGGAGGAAGCGGTCATTGCCGAAGATTTTGTGGTTGGCGACGATCTTTTCCGCGACCGTTTCCGGGTCGCCGACGAAGAGCGCGCCGCGCGGACCGCGCGAGGCATCGAAATGCGCCCGGTTCGTCGGCCCCCAGCCGCGCTCGCGGCCGATGCGGTTCATCACGATCGCCTGCGGCTCATAAAAGGTGTCGGCCGCCTTCTCGGTCGTGTCGGCAATGAAGCCGTGCACGTTGATGGAGGTCTTCAGCGTCTTCGGATCGAGCCCGGCCTTGGCGCCGCTCTGGCGGTAGAGGTCGAACATCGGGGCGAAGCGATGCGGCTCGCCGCCGATGATGGCAAGCGCCAGCGGCAGGCCGAGATAACCGGCGCGGGCCGCCGACTGGGGCGTGCCGCCAATCGCGATCCACAGGGGCAGCGGATCCTGCAGAGGTCGCGGATAGACGCCGCGTCCGGCGATGGCTTTCCGGGTCTCGCCCTCCCAGGTGACCACTTCGTTCTCGCGGATCTCCATCAGCAGCTGCAGCTTTTCGGCAAACAGCAGATCGTAGTCCTCGAGGTCGTAACCGAACAGCGGGAAGCTCTCGATGAAGGAGCCGCGTCCGGCCATGATCTCGACCCGGCCATTGGAGAGCAGGTCGACCGTCGCATATTGCTGGAACACCCGCACCGGATCGTCGGAAGACAGGACCGTCACCGCACTCGACAGCCGGATGTTCTTCGTCTTCACCGCAGCGGCGGCGAGGATGGTCGCGGGCGAGGACGCCATGTAGTCGGGCCGGTGATGCTCGCCGAGCCCGAAGACGTCGAGCCCCACCTCGTCGGCGAGCTGGATTTCCTCCAGCAGGTCGTCCAGCCGGCGTTTCGCCTCGGCGCCCTTGTTCGACGCGTTCGGATCGACATCCGCGAAAGTATAAAGGCCAAGTTCCATTGCATCCGGTCTCCTTCGATTGCCAGACACAGATAGCGTCTCCGGCGCTGCGTTCAAATGGTGCCCGCGGAAGACGCCGTGTTCGATGGCTGGCACCGAGAAGGAAATGCCACCTGGAGATTTAAAAACGCAATTGCCAGCCCCGGCGATTCGGGCATAACCTTTCCTGTCTACTGCGGCGCAACAGAACGCCGAGCTGTTCGGGAGAAGTCTTTCATGAAGAGAACCGTCGTCGTCACCGGATCGACCAGCGGTATCGGTCTCGGCATCGCGCGGGCGTTTGCGGCCCAGGGCGACAATATCGTCATCAACGGCTTTGGCGAGGCCTCCGAGATCGAAGCCATCCGCCAGAGCCTGGAAGTGACCGGCAGCCGCGCCATCTACCATGGCGCCGACATGTCGAAGCCGGCCGAGATCGAGGACCTGATGGAAACGGCCGCGCGCGAATTCGGCATGGTCGACGTGCTCGTCAACAATGCCGGCATCCAGCACGTTTCCCCGGTCGAGGACTTTCCGCCGGAAAAGTGGGACCAGATCATCGCCATCAATCTGACGAGTTCCTTCCATACCATTCGACTGGCTGTACCGGCGATGAAGGAAAAGAAGGCCGGCCGGATCATCAATGTGGCCTCCGCGCACGGCCTGATCGCCTCGCCCTTCAAGTCGGCCTATGTCGCCGCCAAGCATGGCATCATGGGGCTGACCAAGAGCGTGGCGTTGGAGCTCGCCGAATGCGGCGTGACCGTCAACGCCATCTGCCCGGGCTATGTGCTGACCCCGCTGGTCGAAAAGCAGATCCCCGACACGGCCCGCACGCGCGGCATTTCCGAAGCGCAGGTGAAATCCGACGTCATGCTGAAGTTCCAGCCGACCAAGGAATTCGTCGCCGTGGAGGAAGTGGCAGCCGTCGCGATCTTCCTCGCCAGCGATGCGGCCAAGCAGATCACCGGCACGCATATCTCGATAGACGGCGGCTGGACCGCGCAATAACATCGGCCGCCGGGCCAAAGAGAAGGCAAAGCATGACCGATTGCATCCGTTTCATCCTGAACGGCGAAGACATCGCCGTATCGAACTTCGAGCCGACGGAGACGCTGCTCGATTTTCTCAGGCTGAAACGCCGGCTGACCGGCACCAAGGAAGGCTGCGCCGAGGGCGACTGCGGTGCCTGCACGGTCCTCGTCGGCCGGCTCGAGGGCGGGCGTCTGGCGTATGAGACCGTCAATGCCTGCATCCGCTTCTTAGGCTCGCTCAACGCCACCCATGTGGTGACGGTCGAGCATCTCGCTGCTCAGGATGGCCGGCTGCATCCGGTCCAGCAGGCCATGGTCGACTGCCACGGCTCGCAATGCGGCTTCTGCACGCCGGGCTTCGTCATGTCGCTCTACGGCCTGTGGCTGACGAACGACAGACCGAGCCGCGCCGAGATCGAGCGCGCCCTGCAGGGCAATCTCTGTCGCTGCACCGGCTATGAGCCGATCGTGCGGGCCGCCGAACAGGTGTCCCTCGCCCGCCCGGGCGCCCTTTTCGAGCCGGTGGAGCGAGGCCGGGCGAGCATCCTGGCGCGGCTCTGGGCGCTCCAGGGCGCCGAGACGATCACCGTTGTGAAGGACGACCGCCGTGCCATCGTGCCCGGCTCCGTCGCAGCCCTTGCCGACCTTCTGGCCGAGGAGCCGAAGGCAACCATCGTTGCCGGCGCCACCGATGTCGGGCTGTGGGTCACCAAGCAGATGCGCGACCTCAATCCGGTGATCTTCATCAACCACCTCGCCGACCTGCAGACGATCGCCGTGGATGAGGGCGGCATCACGCTCGGCGCCGGCGTCAGCTATGCCCGTGCCTTCGACGCGCTGAAGGCGGAGATCCCGGCGCTCGGCCGGCTGATCGAGCGGATCGGCGGTCAGCAGGTGCGCAACATGGGCACGATCGGCGGCAACATCGCCAACGGCTCGCCGATCGGCGACACGCCGCCGGCGCTGATTGCGCTCGGCGCCACCATCCGCCTTCGCTCGGCCAGCGGCAGCCGCGAGCTTTCACTCGAGGACTATTTCATCGATTACGGCAAGCAGGACCGCCGCGCCGGCGAATTCGTCGAAACGATCCGCGTGCCCCGTCCGGCCGAAGGCGACCAATTTGCGGTCTACAAGATCTCCAAGCGCCGCGACGAGGACATTTCCGCGCTGTGCGGCGCCTTCCAGCTGACGCTGGGCGAAGACGGTACGGTCGCCCACATCCGCATCGCCTTCGGCGGCATGGCCGCCACCCCGAAGCGCGCCCGTGCCGTCGAAGCGGCACTTCTTGGCAAGCCCTGGAGCGAGGCGACGATCGCGGATGCCCGCGACGCCTTCGATGAGGACTACAAGCCGCTCACCGACTGGCGCGCCACGGCGGACTATCGCCAGCTGACGGCAAAGAACCTTCTGACCCGCTTCTTCCTGGAAACGACCGGGACGCCGCAGGAACTGAGGCGGTTTGCGGAGGAGCAGGCGTGATGTCGCAAGGTCACACCCCTCTGTCGGCTCCGCCGACATCTCCCCCTCAAGGGGGGAGATCGACCGCCGCCGTTGGTTTCACGTCGCGACGGCTCCTCACCCTAGCCCTCTCACCGCTTGCGGGGAGAGGGGACGAGGCCTCGGCGCTTGCCGCGGATGTCCTTCTCCCCGCCTGCGGGGAGAAGGTGGCTGGCAGGCCGGATGAGGGGCAACGAGCAATGGATCAGGGCGGGATCGCGACCGCTCGACAACAGCTGCGCGGAACCGCACCGCACCCGACACGATCTGTCGGGCGCGGTCACCCCCCTCTGTCGGCTACGCCGACATCTCCCCCTCAAGGGGGGAGAT
>DAIMJJ010000224.1:0-6656 GCA_036722275.1 Rhizobium sp.
CCCGCTGCCGATCGAGATCAACCCGTTCGGCCAGGTTTCCACCCGCATCGCCGTCGAAAAGGTCGCCCAGCGTTTCGGACTGACAGGTGAGCTGAAGCTGCGCGCCTCCGGCGACGGGCTTTTCACCACCGACGGCGGACACCTCATTCTCGACGCATCATTTGGCCGCATTCCTGATGCAGAGGCTTTGGCAAGTGCGCTCAACGCAATTCCGGGTGTGGTCGAGCACGGTCTATTCATCAATCTGGCCTCGCTTGCCATCATCGCCGGACCGGCGGGTGCGCGGGTCATGGACGCAAAGAACTAAACAGGAGCAATGGATTTCATGGTCAGATTTTCGGGTTTGGGGCGTTTCGCTTCCGTCGCCGTCATTGCCGGTGGCCTCTTCATGGGCGTTTCGGCCCAGGCACAGGAGATTTCCGCTGAGCACGTCCAGGCGGCGCGCGCGGCCATCACCGCTCTCGGTGCGACGGATCGGCTGGACAACATCCTGCCGAGCATTTCCGAGCGGCTGAAGGCCCAGCTCATCCAGGCCTATCCGAACCTCGAGGACAAGATCTCCGAGACGGTCGATGCCGAGGCGATCAAGCTCGCCCCGCGTCGTGGCGATCTCGAGCGCGAAGCCGCTCTGGTCTATGCCAAGGCCTTCTCCGTCGAAGAGCTGAACGCCATTTCCGCCTTCTACACCAGTGATGCCGGCAAGAAGCTGCTGAAAGACGGCCCGATCGCCATTCGCGAACTGATGAAGGCTGCCGACATCTGGACCGCCGGCGTTGCCCGCGATCTGGAGAAGCAGGCCAATGACGCCCTGCTGAAGGAAGTCGGCACCACCGAGCAGCCGGCCCCGAAGCCCTGATCGCTACCGCACCTGCGAAAAAAATGACAAGGCCCGGACGCGTTCCGGGCTTTTCTTTTGGCGGGGCGGCACCCTATATCGGGGCGGTCATTCAGACTTTCGATTTTCCAGGAGATTTGCCATGTCCGATTTTGACTATGACCTGTTCGTGATCGGCGGCGGCTCCGGCGGCGTACGCAGCGCCCGTCTTGCGGCATCGCTCGGCAAGAAGGTGGCCATCGCCGAGGAATACCGCTTCGGCGGCACCTGCGTCATCCGCGGCTGCGTGCCGAAGAAGCTGTTCGTCTATGCCTCGCAGTTCCACGAGCATTTCGAGGATGCGGCCGGTTATGGCTGGACGGTCGGGGAAACGCGGTTCGACTGGGCGGCGCTGGTTGCGGCCAAGGACAAGGAAATCACCCGTCTCGAAGGTCTCTATCGCAAGGGGCTGGAGAATGCCGGCGCCGAGATCCTCGAGACCCGTGCGGAGATCGCCGGACCCAACAGCGTGCGCCTGGTGAAGACCGGCAAGGTGGTGACGGCGGAGAAGATCATCATCGCCGTCGGTGGCGCGCCCAATCCGCATGCCGCGCTGCCGGGCCATGAGCTGTGCATCTCGTCCAACGAGGCCTTCGACCTCAAGGAATTGCCGCGCTCGATCGTGGTGGCCGGCGGCGGCTATATCGCCGTCGAATTCGCCAATATCTTCCACGGCCTCGGGGTCGAGACGACGCTGATCTATCGCGGCGCCGAAATTCTCAGCCGCTTCGACGAGGACATGCGCCGTGGCCTGCACGAGGCGATGGAGGCCAAGGGTATCCGCATCCTCTGCCATGACATCATCGAGCAGGTGACCAAGGGCGCGGATGGCCGGCTCGTCGCCGAAACCAAGAACAATGGCGCGCTGGTGGCGGACCAGGTCATGCTGGCGCTCGGACGCGACCCCCATACGGTGGGCCTCGGCCTGGAGACCGCCGGAATTGTGACCGACGAGCGCGGCGCCATCGTGGTCGACAAATTTTCCCGCACCAATGTGCCGAGCATCTTTGCGCTCGGCGACGTGACCGACCGCGTTCAGCTGACGCCGGTGGCGATCCACGAAGCCATGTGTTTCATCGAAACCGAGTACAAGAACAACCCGACCTCGCCGGACCATGACATGATCGCGACAGCGGTCTTCTCGCAGCCGGAAATCGGGACGGTGGGCCTTTCGGAAGAGGCCGCGGCCAAGCGCTTCCCCGAGCTGGAGGTCTATCGCGCGCAGTTCCGTCCGATGAAGGCGACGCTGTCGGGCCGCGCCGAAAAGACCATCATGAAGCTGATCGTCAATGCCGCCGATCGCAAGGTGGTTGGAGCGCATATCCTGGGCCACGATGCCGGGGAAATGGCGCAGATCCTCGGGATCACGCTCAAGGCCGGCTGCACCAAGGACGATTTCGACCGCACCATGGCGGTGCACCCGACCGCGGCCGAGGAACTCGTCACCATGTATAGCCCGAGCTACCGGGTGAAGAACGGCGAGCGCGTCTGACGCGCTCGTTCGGCACCTGTTGGGTTGAGGCTGATACGAAAAATGCCCCGTCGGTCGGACGGGGCAATTTGAGCGGAAGGAACCGCGGGCAAGAACCAGAGCACCTGTCCCGCCTGTCCCAAACGTCGTGGCGGGCGGACGGTTCCGCCGATCAACTTAAATTTTCAGGTGAAGGCCAGCACTGGTGCGGCAAGCACCATCAGGCCGAGACAGGATGCGACTACCATCTTGAGCCGCCGGATACGCCTGGTACGAACACCACTCCAATCATACGCCATAGCACAGATCCTCATGATCGTTACGCTTACGCGGGAGCAGCCTTGCGCCGTCCCATGGGCAGGATCATTCCTGCCGTACCCGCAATACGGGTGGTGGCTGGCGCGAAGCTTGTCGGATACGCTTCCTCGGCTCGAGCCTTCGCCCGAGCCTGAATATGAGCGTATGACAATCTTGCGATGAACTCCAGCGTCTCGCTGCGGTCGAACGGCAGGCGGGGCTGTGGATAAGTTTGGGCCGACGCGGTTTGCTCAGGAGGCGATGGCGGAGGAGGGTTGGTGCCCGGCAAGCAGCCAGTCGATCGCCGGATCCCAGAGGCTGTGCCGGAAGGCCGGGCGGAAGAAGCCGAGATGGCCGATCGGCTGGCCGGTGAGGGCCGGCGACACGCGCATGCGGTGGACCGGGGCGTTGACATAAGCCTTGAGGATCGCCTCCTGCGCCTTCGGCGTGCCCCAAACGTCGTCCTCGACGCCGATCGACAGGATCGGTGTGCGGACCTCGGCAAAGCGGCGGGCCGCATCCATTTTAGCGTCGGCGAAGAAATAGTCCGGCGACCGGCCCCAGCGCGCCCACTGGCGAAATACCGTGCCCGGCAAGGTCTGGCCAAGGCCGATCCAGCCCGGGACGCGGCCGGTCATCAGCGCCAGCGGTACGCCGACGAGGTTCATCGAGGCGAAAACCTTGTAGGGCTCGGCCGTGTAGCCCCAGTGGCCCGACATGACGGCGACCATCAGATAGCGATCGAAGCGGTTGGCGCGCCCGCATAGGCCAAGCGCCTGGCCGCCGAAGGACTGGCCGATGCCGACCATGCTGCGCCCGGGCGAAAGGCTGTCGAGGTGGTCGACGGCGGCGGCCATGTCCTTCTCCGCCCAGTCGGCCATGCTCGGCTTCTGCTTCCAGCTCTTGGGAATGCGCGAGGCCGCAACGCCGCGATAGTCATAGGTCAGGACGGCGCCGAAGCCGCGGCTGGCGACGAGATGTTCGGCAAAGCGGGCATAGATGCCGCGCGGCACGGCGGCTGCCGAGGAGATGAGCGCAAGCGGGCCTTCTCCTTCGCCGCGAAACAGCGTGCCCGACAGCGGGAAGGCGTCCTTCGAGGCAAAGACAATGTCCTCGCGCGCGACTGCATGTTCTTGCTGCATGGCCGCTCTCCTCCCTCGTTTGCGCCTTGCTGGAAAAAACTTACGTTTACGTCCATGTAAATGCAAGATCGCGGCGCGCGACGTCCCTGGGCCGCGGGGACGAGGCTTATGCCGCGGATGGCGGTTCTTTTTTTGTCGCGCGGAGAGAATCGTTGCCGGAAGGCCTTCAAGTTCGGCTTTGCAAGGCAAATATTAGGGTCTATAAGCCCCCGATCCAAAGCGGCCGGGAGGAGGCCGTCCTTTTTCGAACAGCAGGTGACGATCATGGCACAGAATTGGACCCCGAGCAGCTGGCGCAGCAAGCCGATCAAGCAGGTTCCGGCCTATCCGGACGCTGCGGCGCTCCGCGATGCCGAAGCACGTCTTGCCAAGTTTCCGCCGCTGGTCTTTGCCGGCGAAGCCCGCCGCCTGACCAAGGCGCTCGGCAATGTCGCCGAGGGCAATGGCTTCCTGCTGCAGGGCGGCGACTGCGCCGAAAGCTTCGCCGAGCATGGCGCCGACACGATCCGTGACTTCTTCCGCGCCTTCCTGCAGATGGCCGTGGTTCTGACCTTCGGGGCCCAGCTGCCGGTCGTCAAGGTCGGCCGCATTGCCGGCCAGTTCGCCAAGCCGCGCTCGTCCGATTTCGAGAAGCAGGGCGACGTCGAGCTGCCGAGCTATCGCGGCGACATCATCAACGGCATCGAGTTCACGCCGGAATCGCGCGTTCCCAATCCGGATCGCCAGATCATGGCCTACCGCCAGTCGGCGGCGACGCTGAACCTTCTGCGCGCCTTTGCGATGGGCGGCTATGCCAATCTCGACAACGTGCACCAGTGGATGCTCGGTTTCGTCAAGGATAGCCCCCAGGCCGAGCGTTACCGCAAGCTCGCCGACCGGATCTCCGAGACCATGGACTTCATGAAGGCGATCGGCATCTCGTCGGAAACCAATCCGAGCCTGCGCGAAACGGACTTCTTCACCAGCCACGAGGCGCTGCTGCTGGGCTATGAGGAGGCGCTCACCCGCGTCGATTCCACCTCCGGCGACTGGTATGCCACGTCCGGCCACATGATCTGGATCGGCGACCGCACCCGCCAGGCCGACCATGCTCATATCGAATACTGCCGCGGCATCAAAAACCCGCTCGGTCTGAAGTGCGGCCCGTCGCTGCAGGCCGACGATCTCTTGAACCTCATCGACATCCTCAACCCGAACAACGAGGCCGGTCGCCTGACGCTGATCTGCCGTTTCGGCCACGACAAGGTTGCCGATCACCTGCCGCGCCTCATCCGCGCCGTCGAGCGTGAGGGCCGCAAGGTGGTCTGGTCCTGCGATCCGATGCACGGCAACACGATCACGCTCAACAACTACAAGACCCGGCCGTTCGAGCGGGTGCTTTCAGAAGTCGAGAGCTTCTTCCAGATCCATCGGGCCGAAGGCTCGCATCCGGGCGGCATCCACATCGAGATGACCGGCAATGACGTGACCGAGTGCACCGGTGGTGCGCGTGCGGTTACTGCGGAAGCCCTGCAGGATCGCTACCACACCCATTGCGACCCGCGTCTCAATGCCGACCAGGCGCTCGAACTGGCCTTCCTGCTTGCCGAGCGCATGAAGGGCGGCCGCGACGAGAAGCGCATGATGGTTGCGAACGGCTGAAGCCTTCCGTCAGTTTTGCGCGTTTGACCAACCGGGCCGGCTCTTTCAAGCTGGCCCGGTTTCGTTTTGCGGCAAGGAAGGTTTCCCATGGATGAGCACAGAACCGGTCACTGCCTGTGCGGTGGTGTCAGCTTTGCGGTGGAGGGCAGGGTGCGGCCGGTGGTCTATTGCCACTGCTCGCAATGCCGGCGGCAGACCGGCCTGCATTATGCCGCCACCGAAGTGCCGCGGGAGCGGTTGACGGTCGCCGGCGAAAACCTGATTTCCTGGTATCGCGCCAGCGAGGATGCCGAACGCGGCTTCTGCAGCCGTTGCGGTTCCGCGCTATTCTGGCGGCAGGACGGAGCGGTCAACATTTCCATCATGGCCGGTGCCTTCGATACGCCGAGCGGCCTGGTCGAGGGCTATCACATCTATTGCGCCGACAAGGGCGACTTCTACGCGATCGCCGACGACCTGCCGCAGTTTCAGGCCGGAACGCCGAGCTGAGCGGCTGGCGTCGGCTGCGCGGGCAGGCTGATCCCCAGTTCGTGTATGGCGTGGTGGAAGGCATCCTCCAGCGCCGAGAACTTCGCCGATTGCCAGCGAAAATAGTCCTCGACAAAGGGGCGCGATAGCCACATCGATCCCCGCCGACGCGGCAGGTCCCAGCCGAGCAGCCCTTCGGTTTCGGCCTTCTTGAACATGCGCTTCAGATTGGTCGCGGAAATCATGTAGATTTCGCTCAGTTCCGGCAGCGACAGAGGGCCGAGTTCGATCCGGTCGCCTGCGACCAGTTCGGACGGAATGCGGGCAATCAGGTCGTGCAGGACCATGCCGCCGAGGTCGGACCACAGGAAGTGGCCGATGCTATCGGCGGGGTCGCGCCAGGTCGGATCCTCGACCAGTTGCGCCGCCGCGAAGGGCTGGGCGATGCGAAAGATGCGCGGGTCGGCGGCGGCCGTCTGCTCGCGCACGCCGTTGTCGAGGCGATCGAGGCAACCCATATGGCCCATGAACCAGGCATTCATCGCCTGGAAAGCGACCTCGGTCGTCTCCAGCACCCGCACGCGCCGGTCCGGAATGTCGGGCACGTCACGCAGGAACTTGTAGGCCACGAGCTCGGCCAGGAAAGCGGTCGCCGTATTGCGGCTGGCCGCCCCCAGGCGCATGACGATTTCCACGAAGCGCGTGGCGGTCAGGCCGGAGAGCGGGTCGTCATCACGTCTTTGCAGCGACAGCGCAAACAGCG
>DAIMJJ010000225.1:0-6579 GCA_036722275.1 Rhizobium sp.
CTGACCATCCTCAACGCCATCATCCGGGACGAAAAACCATGGCAAAACGCTTGACGGCCAAGACAGTCGCTCTCCCCGTTCTGACGGGGAGAAGGGACAAGTGGCACCGCCGTGGCCATCCCCTCTCCCCGCATGCGGGGAGAGGGTCAGGGTGAGGGGCAGACAGAAGCACCGAAGCGGCAGCCTGCGTCTCTTGCGCAACGCCATGTAGCGCCGCATCATGCGCCTTCGAGATCAACCACAGTTGATGGATCGGGGGCGAAATGCGCGGTCCGAACACGCAGACAACGAGACGGGCACGCTCGCTTCGCCAGGTCGACAATGACGCCGAGACAAGGCTCTGGAGCGAGCTTCGCAACCGGCGGCTGAACGGTTTCAAGTTCGTGCGACAGCTCGCCATCGGCCCCTATTTCGCAGATTTTGCCTGTCGCGAGAAGATGCTCGTCGTCGAGGTCGACGGCAGCCAGCATGCGGACAGCCTGCATGACCGCCGCCGCGACGTTCTCATCAGCTCACAGGGGTGGGCGATCGTTCGGTTCTGGAACATGGATGTGCTGAAGGACATGCCGGCCGTGCTCGAAACTCTCGTCGCCATCTTGGACGGCAGGCTGACGGAGCGGGTGGACTGCCGGGATCTGCGATATTTTGCGGCCGGTTTCAGTCAGTGAACATTCACGGCTGTCGCCCCCCTGAAACTGCCCCTCATCCGCCTGCCGGCACCTTCTCCCCGCAAACGGGGAGAAGGGACGAGTGGCACCGCCGTGGCCGTCCCCTCTCCCCGCATGCGGGGGTCCGAAGGATGGGTCGAGCAGGCGGCTCGACCCCGGTCGGGTCAGGGTGAGGGGCAAGGTTTCAGACGTACAGCCTCAACCGAAAGCCCCCTCGCCCTCACGCCACCTGCATCGCGCCCGGGCCGGGGATGGCGCCGGGGGGGCATTTGCCGAGGATGATCATGCCGAGCACCTCGTCCTTGGTGACATCCTGGGTGCGCGCCTGGCCGACCACCTTGCCGTTCTTCATTACGAAGACGCGGTCGGCGAGGTCGAAGACGTCGTGGATGTCGTGGCTGATGAGAAAGATGCCGAGGCCCTCGCGCTTCAGCTGCTGGATCAGTTCGCCGACCTGGGCGGTTTCCTGCGGTCCAAGTGCGGCCGTCGGCTCGTCCATGATCAGGATGCGGGCGTCGAACAGGATGGCGCGGGCGATCGCCACCGACTGGCGCTGGCCACCGGAGAGCGCTTTCACCGGCTCCTTGAAGCGGCGGAAATTGGGGTTCAACCGCCCCATGACCTCGCGGGCCTTGGCCTCCATCGCGACGTCGTCGAGCGTACCCCAGGGGGTGCGTAGTTCCCGGCCGAGATAGAGATTGGCGGCGGCATCGACATTGTCGGCAACCGCGAGCGTCTGGTAGATCGTCTCGATACCGTATTTCTTGGCGTCGCGCGGGTTGTTGATGTCCGCCGGTGCACCATCGATCAGGATCTCACCTGCGTCGCGGCGATAGGCGCCCGACAGGATCTTGATCAGGGTCGACTTGCCGGCGCCGTTATGGCCGAGCAGGGCGACGACCTCGCCCGGATAAAGATCGACCGAGGCGTTTTCGACCGCGTGGATACCACCGAACGAGATGGAAACATTGTTCATTTCCACGAGCGGAGTGCGTTTGTCAGTCATGATGAATTCCTCTTATCTCGCCCGCGCGCGGTAGATCGTGTCGAGCCAGACGGCGACGACGAGAACGACGCCGACGACGATGCGCTGGAAGGGCGTATCGATGCCGACCAGCACCATGCCCGACTGCAGCGACTGCATGACGAGCGCGCCGAGCATGGCGCCGGCGACCGTGCCCATGCCGCCCGAGAGCGAGGTGCCGCCGATGACGGCCGCGGCGATGGTGTAGAGTTCGTCGAGTTCGCCTTGCGCATTGGTCGCGGCATTGAGGCGAGCGGTGGAGATCGCCGCGGCGATGGCGCACAGCATGCCCATCAACGCGAAGATCCGGACGGTCACCCAACGCGTCTTGATGCCGGCCAGTTCGGCGGCTTCCGGATTGCCGCCGATGGCAAAGACGTAGCGGCCGAAGCGCAGGCGGGTCGAGATGAAGGTCATGACGATGCCTACGCCGATGGCGATCAGCACCGGAATGGCGATGCCGTGCGAGATGAACAGGCCGCCGTCGGGCCAGGCAATGCCGTTGGCATCGGCGAACTTGCGGGCAATCGCCACCGGCCAGGGATAGTTGTTGAACACGGCGACGGTGGCGAGCACCAGGAAGCAGCTGATGCCGGTGAGGAAATATTCGGCCCAGATCGGGCGCAGCGGAAAGCCGAAGCGGCGGCGCTGCTTGCGCGAGTTGACGAGCGTGGCGACGATCGCCAGGCAGGCGATGACGCCGACCACCCAGCTGGCGGTGGCGCCGATCGAGCCATCGGTGCCGCCGCCCATCAGGCGGAAGGTCGCATCCATCGGCGCGACCGTGCGGCCCGAAGTGACGAACCAGGTGGCGCCGCGCCAGACCAGCAGGCCGCCGAGCGTGACGATGAAGGACGGCACGTTGAGGAAGGCGATGATGACGCCGTGCAGCGCACCGATGGCTGCGCCGAGGACGAGGCCGGCGACGAGCGCGATGATCCAGGTGAGCGGATGGTCGAAGCCGAGGATCTGCGGCAGGAACTCGGCCTGCAGCACGCCCATGAACATGCCGACGAAACCGAGCACCGAGCCGACGGAAAGGTCGATGTTGCGGGTGACGATGACCAGGACCATGCCGGTCGCCATGACGGCGACGGAGGCGGTCTGCACGGACAGGTTCCACAGGTTGCGCGGGGTCAGGAACAGACCGCCGGAAATGATGTTGAAGCCGACCCAGATGATCAGCATGGCGCCGATCATGCCGAGCAGGCGGGTGTCGATCTCGGTGGCGCGGAAAAAGCGCTTCACCGGGTTTTCGCCCGCGCCGGCGCGTGCGGCCTGCGTGGTATTCGTGATATCGGCCATGCCGTGCCGTTCTCCCACTCTTGGTAATCCCTTGATTGGGCACCAAGGCCGCTTTCGCGGCCACGGCACCCGGCCTCCCCCAATCCGAAGCGACGTCGCGACCTTGTCGAAAAAGGCCGCGACGTCTCAGCGGATCATGAGGCCGTCAGGTCAGGTCGACGTCAATTGCAGGCTGCGACGGAACCCGCGGCGACGCCCTGGCAGGCGGCTTCCTTGGTGATCCAGCCGGCGTCGATGACGACGTTCAGGTTGTCCTTGGTGATCGGCAGCGGGGCCAGGAAGACCGACTGCATTTCGACGCCCTTCGGGCCGCCGTTGAAGGTCGTGACACCTTCGATCTCGGTCATCTTCTTGCCGCCGGCAAGCTCGACCGCGATCTCGGCGGCACGCTTGCCGAGTTCACGGCTGTCCTTCCACACCGACACGGTCTGGGTGCCGAGCGCCACGCGGTTCAGCGCCGCGAAATCGGCGTCCTGACCGGAGACCGGAACGGAGCCGGCCAGGCCCTGGGCGGTCAGAGCCGCGATCGCGCCACCGGCGGTGCCGTCGTTCGAGGCGACGACCGCGTCGACCTTGTTGTCGTTGGCGGTCAGGAACTGCTCCATGTTCTTCTGGGCATTTTCCGGCTTCCAGCCATCGGTATAGGCTTCGCCGACATTCTTGATCTTGCCGGCGTCGATGGCTTCCTTCAGCACTTCGATCTGGCCTGCGAACAGGAAGTCGGCGTTCGGGTCGGCGGAATTGCCCTTGATGAAGACGTAATTGCCTTCCGGCTTCACCTTGAACACTTCGCGGGCCTGCATGCGGCCGACTTCCTTGTTGTCGAAGGTGATGTAGAAGGCGGCCGGGTTCTCGATCAGGCGGTCATAGCCGACGACCGGAATGCCTTCGGCAGCGGCCTTTTCGATGGCCGGGCCGATCGCGTCGGAATCCTGCGCCAGCACGATCAGCGCATTGGCGCCCTGGGCGATCAGGCTTTCGACGTCGGTCAGCTGCTTGGCGGCAGACGACTGGGCGTCGGCGGAGATGTATTTGTCGCCGGAGGCCTCGAGCGCTGCCTTGATGGCGGCTTCGTCGGTCTTCCAGCGCTCTTCCTGGAAGTTGGACCAGGATACGCCGACCACGAGGTCCTTGGCGTTGGCGACGGTGTGCAGGCTGGTGATGACGGCGGCGCACGCCATCAGCTTCAAGACGGATTTCATTCAAGCCTCCCTTTGAAAGGACGCGGCACGCCGGCAAACCTCCCGTTCACCCCCTAAGCGGCCCGTCCAAGAATACTGCCTTGCCCCGGCCAAGGTGGCCTTTGGTTTTTCTCGACAGTCGAGAAAATAAATGTCAGAAGATTTCGGGGCTGTCAACACGGCCCCGGAGGGCTTGCAAAACGGCACGGCCTGATGCTCTTGCTGAAGGTCTATCGAGAAGGACGATGATGAACGGACGGCGGCCATGCTGACGAAATCGAGCACCGAAATGGTGCGTCAGCAGAACAGCGCGCTGGTGCTCTCGGCCTTGCGTCGCCACGGCGCGCTTGCCCATACCGACATTGCCGCCGCCACCGGTCTTGCCTCGGCCACCGTCTCGGCGATCACCGCCGAACTCGAGCGGATCGGTGCCCTGGAGCGGCACGAGCAGCCGGCGACCGGCGGACGCGGCCGGCCGCGCGTGCTGTTCGGGCGCAGGCGCGATTTCAGCTATCTGATCGCCGCGCGCATCTCCTCCGACAGCGTGCAGTATTCGCTGGCCGACTATACCGGCACGCTGATCGACCGCTTCGACGAGCCGCGCGACCATGACACCCCCTCACCCGAGGCCTTCATGGCCGGGTTCCGCGAGGCGCTGGCGCGCATGGCCGGCCGCTCGCGGCTGGAGCCGCAGCGCATCGCCGCCGTCTCGATCAGTTCCAAGGGCATGGTCGATGCCGGCGGCTCGCGGCTCCTGTGGTCGCCGGTGTTCGGGCGCTCGGAGATCGACTTTGCCACGAGCCTCGGGGTGTCGCCTGAGACGCGGATCCGCCTCAACAACGAGACGCTGCTGGTTGCCCATGCGCTCGGCCTTCGCGCCGACAAGGATGAAGACCGGCCGTTCCACGCGCTCGCCACCCTGTCGCTCGGCCACTCGATCGGGCTTGGCATCGCCAGGCGCGGGCATTCGGGCGAACTCGAGGTCAGCGCCCCCAATTTCGGCCATATGCTCAACGCCGCCGACGGCAAGCTCTGTCGCTGCGGCTCGATCGGCTGCGTCGAGGCCTCGGCCGGCTTCTACGGCATCCTTCGGACCGCCTTCGAAGTGCCGCCCGACACGATCCCGGCCAAGTTCGTGCCGCTCACCGAGATGGACAAGATCGCCAACCGGGCGCGCCAGGGCCACCGCATGTCGGAATACGCCTTCCGCCAGGCGGGGCTGGCGCTCGGCCAGGGGCTTTCGCGGGTGTTGAGCCTTTACGAGAACATGCCGATCGTCATCACCGGCCACGGCACGCGCTACATCGATCTCCTGCGCCGCGGTCTCGACGAGGGGCTTTCGCAGTCGCTGCATGTCAGGATCTACGGCCCGCCGCAGATTACCATCGTGCCAGAGGAGGCGACGCTGGTATTCGAGGGCCATCTCGACCGGGCGCTGAGCGAAATCGACCATGAGGTCGCGGGCTTGAGAGCCGAGGAGGTCGCGGCGCGCTGAAGTGGGCGACCGCGACGGAAGTGTCGGTTCCGCACCTTGCCGTTCCCTCGCCCGCGTCCTATCACACTCACAGTCTCTTCGCGGGAGGAATGATGTCCACGGCGGCCTATGTCTTCGATGCCTATGGCACCCTGTTCGACGTGCATGCGGCGGTGCGCCGCCATGCCGAGCGGGCCGGGCCCGAGCATCAGCGCTTTTCCGAAATGTGGCGGGCCAAGCAGCTGGAATATTCCTGGGTGCGCACGCTGATGGGCAGCTATCGCGACTTCTGGCAGCTGACCGAGGAGGCGCTCGACTATACGCTCAAGCGCTTTCCGAGCGTCGATCGCAGCCTGCGCGGCGATCTGTTGTCCGCCTACTGGACGCTCGACTGCTATCCGGAAGTGCCGGCGGTTCTCAAGGACCTCAAGGGCCGCGGCGCCAAGCTCGCCATCCTCTCCAACGGCTCGCCGCAAATGCTCGATGCCGCAGTGAAGAACGCCGCCCTCGACATGGTGCTCGACGACGTCTTTTCCGTCCATGCGATCCGCGCCTACAAGCCCGCGCCGCAGGTCTACGACATGGTGACGACCACCTACCGCCTCTATCCGGATGCCGTCTCCTTCCAGTCGTCCAACCGCTGGGATGTCGCCGGCGCGCAGAAATTCGGTTTCCGCACGGTGTGGATCAACCGCCTCGACCTGCCGGACGAATATGGCGATCACCCGCCGGACCTGATCCTGCCCAACCTCGCCAGCCTCTAACGGGGCATGACACCATGGCCTGGTCCGCTGCGCAGTATCTGAAGTTCGAGGAAGAGCGGACGCGGCCGGCGCGCGATCTTCTGGCGCAGGTGCCGCTCGACAAGGCGAAGCGCGTCTTCGACCTCGGCTGCGGGCCGGGCAATTCCACCGAACTGCTGATCGA
>DAIMJJ010000226.1:0-6469 GCA_036722275.1 Rhizobium sp.
ATCGAGGCGTCGTATTCCGACATGCCGATCTCGAAGATCCCCGAGACCGGATAGGCCTTGACGCGGGGATTGACGCCGAGCGGCGTCACATCGCCTTCGGGCGAGACGAGCGTGATCGTATCGCCGGCGGTGATGCCGAGATCGGCGGCCATACGCGAGCCGACGAGAACGCCCTGCCCAGCCGCAAAGCCGACCATGTCGCCGGCGCGGATATTGCCCGAGACGGTGGTGAGCTTCGGCAGATCCTCCGGCCGGATGCCGCGCACCAGCGCGCCGGTGCCGGCCCCTGCCCGTCCCGAAGCGAGCGTCTGCCCCTCGACGAGCGGCAGCGCCATGGTGACGCCCGGAACGGCGGAGAACTTGGTGGCGAGCTCGGCATAATTGTCGAGTGGGCCGTCGACCGGCTGGACGATCATATGACCGTTGATGCCGAGGATTCGCGAGATGAGTTCGGTGCGGAAACCGTTCATCACCGCCATGACGATGATCAGGGTCGCCACCCCGAGCATGATGCCGACAAAGGAAAAGCCGGCGATCACCGAGATGAAGGCTTCCTTCCGCCGGGCGCGCAGATAGCGCCATGCGACCATGCGCTCGAAGGCGGAAAAAGGCCGCGCGGCGCCACCGCTACCGGCTTCGACCGTCTCGTTGGCGGAGGATGCACTCGTCATGTCGTCTCCTGGGGATTACCCGACCAGCTTGTTGATGGCGGCCTCGATCGTCATGGTTTCGCGCGCGCCGGTCTTGCGATCCTTGAGCTCGACCTCGCCATTGGCAACGGCACGCGGACCGGCGATCACCTGCATCGGCACGCCGATCAGGTCGGCGGTGGCAAACTTGGTGCCGGCGCGATCGTCGGTGTCGTCGTAGAGTACGTCCTTGCCTGCCTTCGTCAGCGCACCAAAGATCCGCTCGCAGGCCGCATCGCAGGCTTCGTCCCCGCTCTTCATGTTGATCACCATGCAATCGAACGGCGCGACCGATTCCGGCCAGATGATTCCGTTCTCGTCATGCGAGGCTTCGATGATGGCGGGAACAAGGCGGGTCGGGCCGATGCCGTAGGAGCCCATGTGAACAAGGTGCTCCTTACCGTCGGGTCCTTGCACCTTGGCGCCCATGGGCTCGGAATATTTGGTGCCGAAATAGAAGATGTGGCCGACCTCGATGCCGCGCGCCGACAGGCGATCGGCTTCCGGGATCGCGTTGAAGGCGGCTTCATCATGCATTTCCGAGGTCGCGGCGTAGACGGAGGTCCACTTGTCGAAGATCGCCTGCAGGCCGGCGACGTCGTCAAAATCGGTATCGGCCGACGGGATCTCGAAGTCGACGAAGCTCTTGTGGCTGAAGACTTCCGATTCGCCGGTGTCGGCGAGGATGATGAATTCGTGGCTGTGATTGCCGCCGATCGGACCGGTATCGGCGCGCATCGGGATCGCCCTGAGACCGAGACGCGCGAAGGTGCGCAGATAGGCGGCGAACATCTTGTTGTAAGAGTGGATCGCGCCATCCTGGGTGAGATCGAACGAATAGGCATCCTTCATCAGGAATTCGCGCGAACGCATGGTGCCGAAGCGCGGACGGATCTCGTCACGGAACTTCAGCTGGATATGATAGAGATTGAGCGGCAGGTCCTTGTAGGACTTGACCGAGGAGCGGAAGATGTCCGTGACCATCTCCTCGTTCGTCGGGCCGTAAAGCATAGGCCGCTCCTGGCGGTCCTTGATGCGCAGCATTTCCTTGCCGTAATCCTCGTAGCGACCGCTCTCCTGCCAGAGCTCGGCCGACTGCAGCGTCGGCATCAGGAGTTCGATGGCGCCGGCACGGTTCTGTTCCTCGCGGATGATGGCATTGACCTTGTCGAGCACGCGCTTGCCGAGCGGCAGCCAGGAATAGATGCCCTGGCTCTGCTGCCGGATCATGCCGGCCCTGAGCATCAGGCGGTGGGAGACGATCTCCGCTTCCTTGGGGTTTTCCTTGAGGATCGGCAGGAAATAGCGCGACAGACGCATAACAGCTTCCAACAGTTGTGGATTCCGCCCAGTGGCGGAATCAGCCATGACGAGGGTAATTATCGAAGCGTCATAGCGGTTTCCCACGCACAAGAAAACCCGCCCGGACCAAGGCGCTTCATCGCCCACAGTTCATGGCCTCACAGCGTCCCGAAAGAGCCAAACCCGGCCCCAAGCGCAGTTTCGTGACAACCGTTGTGCGACAAAACCGAGCATGTGGCTTTTTCTGGACGACTGTAGCAATTATGCAAAAAATGGGGTGACAAAGCGCACAAGTTGAGCTAGCGTGAGCCCATAAAACAGGCAGGAAGTTCAATTTTCTGCCACTTCGCGGTCAAGTCTTGGGAGGATCAGATCTTAGGCGCGCTTGTTCGCAGCCCCTTAAATGGTGAAGGATCACGCGAAAATTGAACAAGGTCTTCGGACCTTGTTTTTTTTTGCCCTGCCGACGTAACGACCGTCGGACGCCCGCGCAAGTCACGTCCGTTTTTCTTTTCATCACAATAGTTTGAGCGGATTTTCCCAGAAAAAGACGCAAGGCGGACTGCTCCGGCAGCACAGCGCCTGAGGCCGGGGTGACGTCCGCGTGCGCCGGTGTCAGTCGAACTTCGGCAGGACATTGGGCAGGCTGTCGAGCCCGACGCCGAAATAGCCGGTCACCAGATACCAGCCGCCATACAGAACCGCCGAAACGATTGTGGTGATCAGCACAACCCGGCCGCCGCGAAAGCGCGCCGGTGCGCTCTCCACGCTGCCCGGAACCACCTCCTCGGCCTCCGCCTGCGTGCGCAAGCCGATCGGCAGCACCGCAAACAGCGTGATCCACCAGATGACGAAATAGACCGCGAAGAAGGACAGGATGGACAAGATCGATGGGCTCCGGCTGACCGGCCGCTGAATGCGCCGAACTCTTTCGCCTTATAGGGGGCTCGCCGGCCCGGCGCAAATCGCGTCTTTGCGACCTCAGACCTGTTCGAGTTCGATCAGGGTGCCGTAGAAGTCCTTCGGATGCAGGAAAAGCACCGGCTTGCCATGCGCACCGATCTTCGGCTCGCCGCCGCCCAGCACCCGCGCGCCGCCCGCCGCCAGCTGATCGCGGGCGGCGAGGATGTCCTCGACCTCGTAGCAGATGTGGTGCATGCCGCCGCCCGGGTTCTTGGCCAGAAAGGCCGCGATCGGCGAGTCGGCACCCAGCGGCTCCAGAAGCTCGATCTTGGTATTGGGCAGCTCGACGAAGACGACGGTCACGCCGTGTTCCGGCAGTGCCTGCGCCTGCGAGACATGCGCACCGAGCGTGTCACGATAGGATGCAGTCGCAGCGGCGAGATCCGGAACGGCGATGGCGACGTGATTGACGCGTCCAAGCATGGCAAATTCTCCAAAAAGACGAACGGCGGCGAAGCTATACCAGCTTCACCGCAAAGGTCATTCAGACTTTGGTCACGAAGACGGTCACGATCGGCTTCTTGCCCCAGGCATCGTTCGCGGTGCCACGCACGGCCCGGCGAATGCTCTCGCGCAGGGTCTCGAGATCCTTGCGCCGCGCGCGGGGAATGCTCTCGACCGCGCCGAGCACGGCGTCATAGAGGGTGTCCTCCATCGACTCGCCTTCCTGGTCGCATTGCGGCAGGCCGAACGTCACCAGTTCCGGATCGCCATGGAACTCGTAGCGGGCGTCGAGCACGACGTTCACCGCGACGTGCCCGACATAGGACAGCTTGCGGCGGTTGGCGATGCCCATCTCGTCGAGGTCGCCGAGCAGCTTGCCGTCCTTATAAATGCGGCCATGCGGGACCTGGTCGATCACTTCCGGCTCACCGGGCGCGAGCCGCAGCATGTCGCCATTGCGCACCCGCGGCACGAACCGGATACCAGCCTGCTCCGCCAGTTCCGCCTGCGAGATCAGGTGAGCCGCCTCGCCATGCACGGGGACGAGGATCTGCGGCCGGGTCCACTCGTACATCTGCAGCAGCTCGTTGCGACGCGGGTGGCCGGACACGTGAACCAGCGCCTCGCTGTCGGTGACGATGTGGATGCCCTGCTCCATCAGGCCGTTCTTGATCTCGATGATCGCCTTCTCGTTACCCGGAATGGTGCGGGAGGAGAAGACCACCGTGTCGCCGGCGGTCAGCGCCACATGGCGCATTTCGTCACGGGCGATCTTGGCAAGCGCCGCGCGCGGTTCTCCCTGGCTGCCGGTCAGAATGATGACGACCTTGTCACGCGGGATGAACCCGAACTCGTCTTCGGCGATGAACGGCTTGAGGCCCTCCATGATGCCGAGATCATCGGCGACGGCGCAGACGCGCTTGAGCGAGGAGCCGAGCAGCAGCACCTCGCGGCCGGCGGCTTCGGCAGCCTGGGCGATCGAGCGGATGCGTCCGACATTGGAGGAGAAGGTGGTGATCGCGACACGGCCTTCCGCGGCCTCGATGATCTTGCGCAGGCCCTCCGACACCTCTTCTTCGGAGGGAGAGACGCCGTCGCGCATCGAATTGGTGCTGTCGCACATCACCGCCAGCACGCCTTCGTCGCCGAGCGCGCGGAACCGTGCCTCGTCGGTCAGCGGTCCAAGCGAGGGGTGGTGATCGATCTTCCAGTCGCCGGTGTGGACGACGTTTCCGAGCGGCGTGCGGATGACGAGCGACATCGGCTCCGGAATGGAGTGGTTGACGCCGACCGCCTCGACCGAGAACGGGCCGACGTTGATGACGTCGCCCGCCTTGAACGGGGTGACCGGGATTTCCGCCCGCGTGCCCTCATAGTCGCGCTTGGCCTCAAGCATGCCGGCGGTGAAGCCGGAGGCATAGACCGGGACATTGAGACCGGGCCAGATGTCGTTGAGGCCGCCGTAGTGGTCCTCGTGCGCGTGGGTGATGATGATCGCCTTCAGCTTGTTCTTGCGGGCGGCGATGAAGCTGACATCGGCAAGGACGAGATCCACACCCGGCAGTTCGGGGCCCGGAAAGGTCACGCCGCAATCGACCATGATCCACTCGCGGTTCGACGGCGAGCCGTAGCCGTAGAGTGCGAGGTTCATGCCGATTTCGCCGACGCCACCGAGCGGTACGAACACCAGTTCTTCGTTCTTTGCCATTCTGTCCTTGTTCCAATTCACCCGAAGAAGACATCGCCCGCGGCGATCGCCATACGGCCCTCTGGGCCGCGGTCGAGTATCAGCATGCCTTTATCATCGATTCCGCAAAAGTAACCGGAAATCGACCGGTCCGGCAGGTTCACCGTGATTTTTTCCCCGATACCGCAAGCAACAGCGCGCCAGCGTTCGACGATCTCGGCAATGCCCCTGCCCTCGTCCCAGACAGCGAGGATCTCGGCCATGCTGGCGAAGAGATGCGCAAACAGCTCCTGCGGCGACAGGAAGATCCCGTGCTCGTTCAGCGAGGTCACCGGGTAGACGCTCTCTTCCGGCTTGGCGCGGATGTTGATACCGATCCCGATCACCAGGGCATAACGGCCGTCGGGCAGACGTTCGCCCTCGAGCAGGATGCCGCAGGTCTTCTTGCGACCGATGAGGATGTCGTTCGGCCACTTCACCTCCAGCGGCTCGCCGCCGCTGGGAAACACCTGCGCGATCGCACCATGAACGGCGAGTGCCACCGCGAGCGGCAGCGAAGCCAGCCGCTCGATCGGGGCCGGATCGATCAGCAGCAGCGAGGCGTAAAGGTTTCCCGGTTCCGACAACCAGGTTCGCCCGCGGCGGCCCCGGCCGCCGCTCTGGCTTTCCGCGGTGATCCACAGCAAACCGAAATCGCCCGCGCGAGCGCGGGCGAGACATTCGCTGTTGGTCGAGGCGACGGCGCCGAGCGCCTCATGCCGGAAGTCGTCGAGCGACATCCGGCGATGTCCGCGGCCCTGGCTCAATTAAAGAGCGTCTTGGCTGCGGCTTCGGCGGCGGTGCCGAGCGGGCCACCGACCAGAACATAGCCGACGACGAAAAGGCCCGACAGACCGAAGACGAGACGCAGCTCGCCGGCGATCCGCGAGAACTCGCCCTTGGCTTCGTCGAACCACATGACCTTGACGACGCGCAGGTAGTAGTAGGCGCCGACGACCGAGGCGAGAACCCCGATGATGGCAAGCGCGTAGAGCTTGGCTTCGATGGCAGCGACGAAGACGAAATACTTCCCGAAGAAGCCGGCGAGCGGCGGGATACCAGCGAGCGAGAACATCAGCGCTGTCAGCACCACGGCCATGAACGGCTTGGTGGTCGAAAGGCCGGCGAGGTCGTCGATGTTCTCGACATTGCCGCCTTCCTTCTGCTTCATCGCCATGATGCAGGCGAAGGTGCCGAGCGTCATGATCAGGTAGATCATCATATAGGTGATGACACCGCTGACGCCGGTTTCCGTGCCGGCAGCCAGACCGACGAGCGCGTAACCCATGTGACCGATCGACGAATAGGCCATCAGTCGCTTGATGTTGCGCTGGCCGATCGCGGC
>DAIMJJ010000227.1:0-6432 GCA_036722275.1 Rhizobium sp.
GAATCCTCCTGCTTGGTTTCCTGCAGGCAGAGCACATCGGGTTTTTCGGCGGCGGCTGCCGGATAGGTGCTGGTGCTGTCGACCGCGATGATACGGTCCTCTTCACCGAGTGCGTAGATGATCTCGGTCACCGTTCCGCCGATCGAGACGACGCGCTTGGCATCGGTCGGCACCTGTCCGGCAGCTGCGGGCGTGCTGGCGAGAGCTACGAAGAGAAGGGGAGTGACGAGGGTCCGTGCCCTCAAGCGCAGTGATCCAAAAGGCTGCATGCCGAGAATATCCTGTTGTCAAAAAGAGCTGCCGCCGACGCCTTGCGGGCCGGCAGCCGAATGATCGGAGTGCCGCCCTTGCCGGCGACATTTAACTTGACACAAATACACAAGTATAAATACCAAGGCAACACGGAGCGTCGTTGACAGCGAGCCTGCGCTGCGATCCGGCGGAGGGCCGCCACGGACGGCGACGCCGACCGGTAGTGAAGAGAGAGAGGATTTCCACCATGTTTATTGCGATGAACCGTTTTCGCGTCGTGCCCGGCCACGAAGAGGCTTTTGAGGCCATGTGGGCCAACCGCAAGGGCCGGCTGGCAGAGGTGCCGGGCTATATGGAATTCCACATGCTGAGAGGCCCGAAGGCCGAAGACCATACGCTTTACGCCTCGCATGCGATCTGGGAGACGGAAGAGCACTTCAAGGCCTGGACCAAGTCGGAACAGTTCCGCGCTGCCCATGCGCGCGCCGGCGAATCCAAGGTTCAGTATCTGTCCGGCCCGCATTTCGAGGGCTTCGAGGTCATCATTCACGAGGACCGCGACGGCAAGCGCGTCGACGAGGCAGCCTGATGACCGCGTCGATCGATCGCGCGGCCCCGGACCGGGTCGAGCGGGCGCGCGCGGCGCTGGCCGAGAAGCCGGACGGCGTGGTCGAGGCGATCGCCGCGAAGGCTGAGGTCACCCCGGCCGAGATCCTGGCCGTTCTGCCGGAAGGTGCTGCCGTCATGGTCGGTGCCGACCAGTTTCTGCCGATCTGGCAGGACATGTCGGGCTGGGGCGCGGTGCTGATGATCGTGCACACCGAGGATATCGTGCTCGAGGTCGAAGGCGCGCTGCCCGACGGCAGCGAGGGCCACGGCTGGTTCAACATCCACGGCGACAGCCCGATCGGCGGACATATCCGCAAGGAGCGCTGCAGCGCGATCGCCTTCGTCGATCGCGGATTCCATGGCCGACGCTCCTGTTCCGTCTGGTTCATGAATGCCGATGGCGGCGTGATGTTCAAGGTCTTCGTGCGCCGCGATGCGCAGAAGGCCCTGCTTGCCGACCAGCTTGAACGGTTCGAAGCGCTGCGCGCCCGGATGTCGGCGGCCTGAACCGCATTTCGCCCTGATGTTCGCCGGACCTTGGGGTCCGGCGACCTGCCCCTGTACGGGCCTCGACGGCGTTCTTTCTTTTGGCCAAAACTGCCACTATGGTCCGCGCTGATTTGAGACCAGCTGCAGGACCGATCTTGTCACGCAATCGCCTTTTCCGCTTCGCACTCCTCGTCGCTCTTGCCGTCCAGCCGGTTCTGGCCGTCTGGGTGCCCGCGTATGCACAGGAACCGGTGGTCGTTCGCGACGAGGTCGTCGAGCGCGTCACGACCCAGATGGCCGATGCCGAGAAGCAGCTCGGCACGATCGAGACGCAGGTGGAGGCCAAGAAGGGCGACGACGGCGCGCTGGTCGACCTGAAGGTCAAGACCGACGAACTGATCCGTCAGCTGCTGAAGATCTCGGTGGAGCTGCGGCCACGCCTTAACGACGTGACCGCGCGGCTCGGTCAGCTCGGGGACAAGCCCGCCGATGGCGAGGCCGAGGAAGCGCCGGCCGTGGCCGAGGAACGCAATCGGCTGAACGCGACGCGGCTCGAGATCAACACGCTGACCGGGCGCGCCGAGGATCTGTCGATCCGGGCGTCGAACCTGTCGGACAAGATCACCGATCTCAGGCGGCAGCTGTTCACCGAGCGGCTGTTCGAACACACCGAGATCTCCGGCGCTGTCGTGGACGAGGCGATCGACGTCTTTTCGACCGAACTCAGCGACTTCAATCGCACCGTCAGCAGCTGGTTCTCCTTCATCTGGAAGTTCAAGCGGGTGCCGCTCGGCACGGCGGTCATGCTGTCGCTGGTGATGGCGCTGGTATTGCTGGTGGCCGAGTACCGGCTGTTCGGCTCGCTCATCCGGCGGGACCCGACGGAGCGCGATCCTGCCTATATGAGCCGTTTCTCGGTCGCCTTCTGGTCGACCATCCTGCCGGCGCTGGCGCTTGGCGCCTTCCTGGTGGCGAGCTTCTTCTTTCTCGACACCTTCAACGTGCTGCGCCCCGACATTGCGCCGATCGGCGCCGCCCTGTTCGGCTTTGCCGGGCTGGTGTTCTTCGTCGCGATGCTGGCGCGGGCGGTGCTGGCGCCGAAGGCGCCGAGCTGGCGCCTGGTGCGGCTGTCGAACACCGGCGCACGGGATCTCAATTTTGCCGTGCTGTCGATGGCGGTGGTCAACGGCTTCGACTATGTGCTGGGCGCGATCAGCGTCACGCTGAGCTCGCCGGTTGTGCTCACCGTCATGAAGAGCTTCGTCTCTTCGGTGATCGTCGGGCTGATCGTCTTCATTGTCTCCTTCCTGCGTCCGGTGCTGGCCGAAAGCGGCGATCCGGCCGCGCGCGGGCGCCCCTGGCCGAAGACGCTCGCTGTGTCGTTCCGGTTGATCGGCATCGCCCTGATCCTGCTCAGCGCCATCGGCTATGTCGGGCTCTCGCGCTTTCTCGCCACCCAGATCGTCGTCACCGGCGCGGTTCTCGCGACCATGTATATCGGTATCCTGTCGGGCAAGGCGATTTCCGCTCCGAACCAGTTCGGCGAGACGAGGGTCGGCCGCTTTCTGCAGCAGCGCTTCGAGCTGAGGCCCGTGGCGCTCGACCAGGCCGGCATCGCCGCCGGCCTTGCCATCTATCTCTTCGCCATTGCGGTCGGCCTGCCGCTGATCCTGATTTCCTGGGGCTTCCAGCCACGCGATCTGGAGATCTGGCTGATCAATGTCTTCACCGAGATCAATATCGGCACGATCCGTATCTCGATCTTCGGCATTCTCGGCGGCATCCTGCTGTTTGCGCTCGGGCTGATGGCCACCCGCTGGCTGCAGAAATGGCTGGACGGCAATGTCATGGCTCGCTCGCAGGTCGATGCCGGCGTCCGCAATTCGGTCAAGACCGGCGTCGGTTATCTCGGCACGGCGATTGCCGGCCTGATCGGTATTTCCGCCGCTGGCATAGACCTGTCGAGCCTGGCGCTGGTTGCCGGTGCGCTCTCCCTCGGCATCGGCTTCGGCCTGCAGAACATTGTTTCCAACTTCGTCTCCGGCCTGATCCTGCTGGTCGAGCGGCCGTTCAAGGTGGGTGACTGGGTCGCAACCGGGACGACCGAAGGCTTCGTGCGGCGCATTTCCGTGCGTGCAACCGAGATCGAGACCTTCCAGCGTCAGTCGATCATCGTGCCCAATTCCGAGCTGATCAACGCGCCGGTCGGCAACTGGACCCACCGCAACCGGCTCGGCCGCATCGAGATCCCGGTCAGCGTCTCCTATGACAGCGATCCGCGTCAGGTCATGGATCTGCTGATGGACATTGCGCTCGCCCATCCCGGTCTGCTGCGCAATCCCGAACCGGTGGTGATGTTCAACGGCTTTGGTCAGTCCTCGCTCGATTTCGAGCTGCGCGGCTTTGTCGGCGATGTGCTCGGTGCGCTCCCGGTCAAGAACGAACTCAGGGTGACGATCCTTGAGCGCTTCCGGGCAGAAGGGATCATGATGCCCTATCCGCATCAGGAGGTTCATCTGCATCTCGACGAGCAGGACCGGCAGGCTCTTGCCGGCCGCCGCACGTCCCGCACGAAAAATTCGCAGGCGGATTTGCGCGTTCCGCCCGATGATGACAAGATCCTGCCATGAACGACATGTTCAGCGGGCATTCAGGGGAGGCCCGCTAAAAGAGGGGCATGCCTGATAGACCGGCAATGGCCGGCGAGGCGGGCGTAACGAGAGGACGGCGCGACACGCGCCGGATGGATCAATGATCAAGTTACTGGCAGTGACGGCGGTACTCGTGAGCGTGGCGGGCGGAGCCTTCGCCGCCTCCGTCTCCAATACCGGCTCGAGCCCGGTTGTGCTGACCGTCGTCGAGGACGGCAACCGCACCGAGGTCGCGATCGACGCCGGTGCCTCGGAGACGATCTGCCCCTCGGGCTGCTTCCTGACGCTGCCGAACGGCGACCGCATTGGTCTTGAAGGCGGAGAAACCGTCGAGATCAAGGACGGCGCGGCGACCGTCAAATAGCCGGCTGACAGAAGCAGCCCGACATTGCAAACAGCACAGTCAGCGCCCGGTCTCGCCCGGGCGTTTTTCGTGGGCTAGACCCGTGCTCTGTCGGGGCTTCGATTGCGCCCGCAGGGGGAAAAACTGGCTGTGAACGCCCCAACCAAGCAATCGTCAAGAAAGGGCAGAACTAGGATGGCCGCCTTTATTGCGGGTTAATCTTCGCATGTTTCGATCGCCGCAATTCGATTAACGGATCCGCAAGCCGAAAAGGCTAAATTTCTAATGGTTCTCTCAAGTTGAAGGCGTGTCATGGCTTTTCTAGGCATATCCGGAATGCAGTATTCCGGAGAAACATTTCCGGATGTTCGAATCATTGTTGCGGAGGATTCGAATGTCTTCACCTCCATGATCAGCACGCGCCTGCGGGAGCTGTTCGGCATTGATGCCGAGATCTGCAGAACCTTTGAGGATCTGCAGGCCGCCAACGAGTTGTCGGAGGAGCCGGTGACTCTGGCCATTTCCAACATCAATCTGCCCGGCGCCGAGAATGGCGAGGCGCTGGAATATCTCGTCGATCTCAATATTCCGGTCGTCGTGTTCACCGGCACGTTCCAGGAGCAGACGCGCGAGAAGCTGCTGGCCAAGGACATTGTCGACTATATCCTCAAGGACAATATCTTCGCCGTCGAGATGCTGGCGGAATCGGTCTACCGCTTCCTCACCAACCATCAGCATCATGTCCTGATTGTCGATGACAGCCCGACGGCCCGCGCGCTGCTGTCGAGCCGCCTCAAGCGTTACAATTTCCGCGTCAGCACCGCCGAAAGCGGCGCCAAGGCGCTCGAGATCCTGAAGGCTAATCCGGACATCGGCCTTGTCGTGACGGATTACAACATGCCCGACATCGACGGTTTCGAGTTGACCCGGCGCATTCGCGGCGCCCGCGGCAGCCATGAACTGCGCATCATTGGCGTATCGTCCTCGAACAACCGCCTGCTGTCGGCGCGGTTCCTGAAGGTCGGCGGGAACGATTTCATGCTGCGCCCTTTCATCGACGAGGAGTTCTACTGCCGCGTCAACCAGAACCTCGATACGCTCGTCCAGATCAAGGCGGCCAACAGGCGCAAATAGTCCACCGGACAGCAAGTTCATCGAATTTTGCCGATCCGGGGCCGCCGTCCCGGATCGCTACTTGGTTTTATTTCTTAAGTTTATTGAAGATTGACTGTAGTCGAAGGCGTAACTCATGTCCCTGTCGAGCGAACCGTCACCGGGCCTCTACACCGTTTCTCGCAAACGCGCCCATGTTCTGATTGTTGAGGATTCCCGCACCTTTGCTTCCCTTCTTGGTCACCGGTTCGAGAAGGAACACGGTTTCCACGTGACGCATTGCGCGACGACAAAGGCCTTTCGCGAGGCGGTCGCTGCCAGCGAGCAGCCGTTCGACGTTGCGGTGGTCGATCTCAACCTGCCGGATTCCCCCGACGGCCAGATCCTCGACGAGGTCGTCGCCATGGGCATCCCGGCCGTCGTCTTCACCGCCGACTTCAATCGCGAGATGCGCGAGCGGCTGGTCGAGCGGGGCGTGGCCGACTATGTCATCAAGAACAATGAACGCTCGGTCGACATGGTGGTGTCGGCAGTCGAGCGCACCATAGCCAACCGGCATGTGCGCGTTCTCGTCGTCGACGACGTCGCCTCGGCCCGCAAGATGCTGACCGACCTTCTGAAACTGCAGCAGTTCCAGGTGTTCGAGGCGACCACCGGCAGCGAGGCGCTGGAAATGCTGGCGCGCCATCCCGGCATCGACATGGTGCTGACCGACTACAACATGCCGGACATGGACGGTTACGAATTGACGCGCCGCATTCGCCGCGAACACGGCTCGGATCGGCTGCGGATCATCGGCATTTCGTCCTCGGCCGACCGGCTGCTGTCGGCGAGCTTCCTGAAAGCCGGGGCCAACGACTTCGTCTATCGCCCCTTCGTGGTCGAAGAACTGCAATGCCGGATCGGCCACAATATCGAGACGCTGCTGCAGATGCGGCAATTGCGGCTGGCGGCCTTCAGCGATTATCTGACGGG
>DAIMJJ010000228.1:0-6422 GCA_036722275.1 Rhizobium sp.
ATGCCTATTCCAAGGTCATCGCCCACGGCGCCAATGTCGTGAACGTCATCATCGTTGACTTCCGCGGTACGGATACGCTGGGCGAGATCTCGGTGGTCATGATCACTGGCCTTGCCATCCTGGCGCTGATCCGTATCCGCGTCGCGCCGGTCGCCGCCGCGCAGAAGACGGTCGCCAAACTCAAGGGCAAGAATGTGGAGAAGGAATTGCGCCGATGAACACGCTGATCTTCCGCACGGTTGCGCCCTTCCTCACCGCGCTGATGCTGCTGTTTTCAATCTTCGTGCTGCTGCGCGGCCATAACGAGCCGGGCGGCGGCTTCATCGGCGGCCTGATCGCGGCCTCCGCCTTTGCCATGTACGGCATCGCCTTCGGCGTGCAGGCGGTGCGCCGGGCGCTGTGGTTCCACCCGATGTCGATTGCCGGGGCCGGCCTGCTGCTGTCGACGCTGTCGGGCCTGATCTCGGCCATCTTCGGCGTGCCCTTCATGACGGGCCTGTGGATCTATCCCGAGATCTTCGGTGTCGAGGTGCCGCTTGCCACCGTCATCTCCTTTGACGTCGGTGTCTATCTCGTCGTCGTCGGGTCGATCACCTCGATCGCGCTGGCGCTCGAAGAAAGGGAGAGCGACTGATGGAAGTCCTGTTTTCCGGCCTCGTCGGCATCTTCTTTGCCGCCGCGCTCTATCTGATGATGTCGAAGCACATTGTGCGTGTGCTGCTTGGCATCGTCATCCTCGGCAATGCCGTGAACCTTCTCCTGTTCACCACCGGCCGGCTGACGCGCGAAGTGCCGCCGATCATCGCCGAAGGATCCGATACGCTGTCGGCCGCCGCCGCCAATCCGCTGCCGCAGGCGCTGATCCTCACCGCGATCGTCATTTCCTTCTCCTTCTTCTGCTTTCTGCTGGTGCTGACCTATCGGGCCTACCAGGACCTCGGCACCGACGACACCGACGAAATGCGCGTCGCCGAGCCGAAGGGCGAGCCGCTGCCGCCGATGGGATACTGAGTGCATGATGATGGATCTTGCGAAATTGCCGCGTCGCTTCGCTTCCGCCTCTGTGGTGGGCACCCCCCTCTGGCCTGCCGGCCATCTCCCCCTCAAGGGGGGAGATCGGCAAGACGCACCGGCGCCATGCCTCCTGACAAGGTATCCCATGATCAAGGACGCAATCGTGTTCCTGGGGCAGGGCGACCGCCGCCATCGGATCTCCCCCCTTGAGGGGGAGATGCCCGGCAGGGCAGAGGGGGGTATCCGCTAGTGGCTTCGCCGACCTCTTCCACTCTCGATCTCTCGCTCGCGCTCGTCATGGGCCGGTCCACCGGCGCCGAATGGCTGACCATCCTGCCCGTGGCGATCGGCCTCGGCTGCGGCGCCGTGCTGATGATGCTGCGCCATTCGACCCGCGTGCATCCGTTCATCGCCATTCCCGGCCTGTTCGTCATGCTGGTGGTCGATGCCCTTCTGCTGGCCCATGTCGCAAACCAGGGGCCGGTGACGATGATGATGGGCCGCTGGCTGCCGCCCTTCGGCATAGCCTTTACCGTCGACATGACCGGCGCGCTGCTTGCCTTCGTCGCCACGCTGGTGGCCTTTGCCGGCAGCATCTATGCGCTTGGCGACATCAATCTGAGTGGCCGCCGCTACGGCTTCTACCCCTTCCTGATGGTTCTCATGGCCGGCGTCTCGGGCGCCTTCCTGACCGGCGACATCTTCAACCTCTATGTCTGGTTCGAGGTGCTGCTGATCTCGTCCTTCGGCCTGCTGATCCTCGGCTCGGAGCGCGAGCAGATCGACGGCGCGCTGAAATATGCCGTGCTCAACCTCATCGGCACGACGCTGTTCCTCATCTCCGTCGGTTACCTCTATGCCGTCTTCGGCACGCTCAACATGGCCGACATCGCAACCAAGGCCGGCGAACTGCGCGAGACTGCGCCGCTGTTGACGCTCGCCACCCTGTTCGTCTTCGCCTTCGGCATGAAGGCCGCCGCCTTCCCGGTCAATTTCTGGCTGCCGGCCTCCTATCACACGCCGCGCATCGTCGTCTCGGCGCTGTTTGCCGGCCTGCTCACCAAGGTCGGCGTCTACGCGCTCCTGCGCGTCATGGTCATGCTGCTGCCGGTCGAACGCGAGGCGCTGAGCCTCGTCATCGCCATTGCCGCGGCGCTCACCATGGTGCTCGGCGCCATGGGGGCGCTCGCCCAGTCCGACATCCGCCGTTTCTTGGGCTTCGTCGTCGTCTCCGGCATCGGCTACATGCTCGCCGGTGCGGCGATTGCCGGAACGGCGGGGCTTTCGGCGGCGATCTTCTATGCGCTGCACTCGATCGTGCTGATGACGGCGCTCTACCTGCTGGCGGGGGAGGCGGCGCGCCGCGGCGGCTCCTATCGCCTGGAAAGCCTGTCGGGTCTCTGGGCTGCGGCCCCTGTCTTTGGCGGTCTGTCGCTCGCCCTGTTCTTCGCCGGCTCCGGCCTGCCGCCCTTCTCCGGCTTCTGGCCCAAGGCCATGCTGGTCAAGGCCTCGCTTGACATCGGCGCCTGGTGGCTGGCGGGCGCCATCCTCCTGTCGGGTTTCCTCACCACCATTGCCTTCGGCCGCGTCTTCCTGCTCGCCTACTGGCGGCCGTCGGTTGCGCCTGAGGCGGGCGAGGGCGCGCCGCCAGCCGGCGAGGCTGCTGCCCCGGCCGCAGCGTCCGCCGCGCGGGCGCCGCTGAGCGCGATCTTGCCGATCGTCGGCCTGTCGGCGCTGATCGTCTGGTTCGGCCTCTTCCCCGAGGCGCTGATCGATCTCAGCCAGCGGGCAGCGCTCGGCCTTGCCGATCCGTCCGCCTATCTCCAGTCCGTCTTCCCCGCGGGAGGTCAGCCATGATGCTCTACGCCGTCAATCTCCTCATGGCGATCGTCTGGGCCGCCGTGACCGGCAGCGCCTCGCTGCACAACCTGATCTTCGGCTTCGTGCTGTCGACGCTCGCGCTCGGCCTGATCCGCGAGCAGATCAACGGCACCGGTTACATTACCCGCAGCCTTCGCGTGGCGTCCTTGCTCTGGCTCTTCCTCATCGAACTCGCCAAGTCGGCCTGGAAGGTCGCAATCATGGTGGTGAGCCCCAGGCTCGAGATCAAGCCGGGCATTTTTGCCTTTCCGCTCACCGTCACGCGCGATTTCGAAATCACGCTTTTGGCCAACCTGATCACGCTGACGCCGGGCACGCTGTCGGTCGACGTCTCCGACGACAAGAAGACGCTCTACGTTCACGCCATCGACTGCGCCGATCCCGACGGCGCGCGCCGCGACATTGCCGAGGGCTTCGAGCGCAAGATCCTGGAGGCCTTCGCATGATCGCGCCGGAAACCATCATCCAGGCTGCCTGCAATTTCGCCCTTGTCGTGCTCGGCGTCGCCTTCATCATGACCGTCTACCGCGTGGTCAAGGGGCCGACGCTGCCCGACCGGGTGCTGGCGCTCGACATGCTGGTCGGCATCGTCATCGGCTTTATCGCCGTCATCGCCATCCGCACCGGCTACACGCTCTATATCGACATCGCCATCTCGCTCGGCCTCGTCGGCTTCCTCGCCACCATTGCCTTTGCCCGCTTCATCCTGGCGCGCGGCGTGGTCGGTGAACGTCCGCTCGAGGACGGCCCGGTGCTGCGCACCGAAAAAGCGAAGGGCAAGGGCGGAAAGAAGGCGGCCACGGCCGGCGCCGCCAAGGCCAAGGCGACCGGCGCGGTCCAGGGAGGGCGCAAGAAATGATCGCTTACGGAATTGCCCTGTTCACGGCACTCTTGATCGTCGTCGGCGCGCTCTTCGCTCTGGTCGCGGCGATCGGCATCAACCGCCTGCCGGATCTCTACACCCGCATGCATGCCGCCTCCAAGGCGGGCACGGTCGGCTCAGGCCTGTTGCTTCTCGCCGTCGGTCTTCACGCCGGCGATCTCGCCACCTTCAGCCGCGCCATTGCCGGCTTCTTCTTCTTCATCCTCACCGCGCCGGTTTCCGCTCATCTGCTCGCCAAGGCGGCGCACCAGGTCGGCTACCGCCTTTCGCCCGTATCGGTGCTGGATGAGATGAAAGCCAGGGGCGGCGTGCAACGTGATTCGCGACGCCAAGTAGATCTGGCCGAATAGGCCTATTTCCGGTCGTCGTTATCATTTCTCGCTACTGCAACAAGGCATATCTGCGCGATCTATAAACTAGAGAATGCCTAAGCCCCCCATATTTGGCTTAAAATATTGCGTGGATTTTCCCCGGATTGATGATAACGAAGTGGATGAGCACTGATCCTGGAGATTTGCTTTCTCCCGCGCTCGCCCTCCCGGTTGAAAGTTGTCTTCACAGCTCTTCAGTGATCTCGGGCCAGGTCGGGACAGGCACGACGACAGGATCTGCCGGAACAAGTTCCAAGACGTCTGCTGGGATCTAGGGGTGGATCCCTGGTCGGTAACGACAGGGCCGACGTGGCGGTGTTGTTCCTTGGCTTTTCGATCGGTGCCGGCCTTTGTGCTGGTGCCTGGCAAGCACATTTGAACAGGAGTCCCGAAATGACGGAAACCGTCCATGGCATCAGCCATGATATACTTGTCGAACTGACCGCCGACATCGTCTCGGCCTATGTCAGCAACCATGTGGTGCCGGTCGGCGAACTCGCCGGCCTGATTTCCGACGTTCACGCTGCCCTCAGCAACACCTCGTCGCCGGCCCCGGCCGTCGCCGTGGTGGAAAAGCAGAAGCCGGCGGTTGCCGTGCGCAAGTCCGTCCAGGACGACCAGATCATCTGCCTGGAATGCGGCGGCGCCTTCAAGTCGCTGAAGCGTCACCTGATGACCCACCACAATCTCGGCCCGGAAGAGTACCGCGAAAAGTGGGACCTGCCGATGGACTATCCGATGGTCGCTCCCGCCTATGCCGAGGCCCGTTCGCGCCTCGCCAAGGAAATGGGCCTCGGCCAGCGCCGCAAGCGCGGCAAGTGATTGCCAGAACCCGGCGCCGGCCAAGGCCCGCGCCTCGATCTTCCAGGAACCGGGCGGCACGCCCGGTTTTTTGTGCGGGCTGCTGAGGAAATAAATCCCACAGATTTCGAAGGGTCTGACCTGTCAACGCCAGGAAAAAACGTCGGATAGTGCGATTTTTTCAACTTTCCAACGTCCCCGCGCTTGAAATAGGGTGTATGAATTAATTCCTATCTTGTGGGAGTTGTCATATGCCGATCGAAGCCTCCAGCCCCTTGCCTGTCGACAGCGGCCCTGTGCCCGCGGCGGGTGTTTTTCTGCCCGCGCCGACGCCGGGTCTCAGTGAACGCCGCATCGTCTGCCTGGTCGTGCGCCAGCTGACCGCCGAACTTCTGGCGGCGGCCGGCAATCGCGAAGAGGTGCGGCGTGCGCGCCGCCGCGCCTCCTGCCATGTGCGGCAGATCTCCATGTATGTCTGCCACGTGGCGCTTTCGATGGCCTATGGCGACATTGCCGAGGCCTTCGGCGTCGACCGCACCACCGTCACCCATGCCTGCCACATGGTCGAGGACCGGCGCGACGATGCGGGCTTCGACGCCTTCGTCTCCAGCGTCGAGCGGCTGGCCGAAACGCTGTGCATGATCGCCGGGAGGCCGGTATGAAAAGAGAGAACGGAACGACCACAGCCGGCCCCTTCCCGACAGGGACGGGCGATGTCCGGGGCGGGGCGCGCGGCGTCCGCGCTGAAGGCGCCGGTGTCCAGGGTGCTGCCGGTGCTGGGGGCGGTCCCGGGGGCAGGGCCGGCGCAGGCCTCAATCCCGGCCCCCGAGCCGCCGTCGGTGCCGGGGCCAGTTCCGCGGCCTCGGCCGGTGCCGGCGGCAGGGCTGCGGGCGAGCGCCAGCGTCTCGTGCGGCTGCTGAAGCTTGCCCTGCGCGGGCCGCTCGCCGTCACCGCCGGCGAGGGCGGGGCCGTGGAGCTTGTAGGGGGCGAGGGACGAGTGGCGGGTGTGCCGCTTGCACTTCTCAAGCGGGCGGTGGTGGATGGGCTCCTGGTGCGGGATCAACACGGCCTTGTCGCGACCGAGGCCGCCCGCAGCTTCCTTCGCCGGGCGCTCGCCGAGCCGGACGAGGAGCCTTTCCTCGACCAGCATCGCGACACGGCGGTCGAAACCCTTATCGAGGAGGGGCGCCCGCGTCCGGTGCTGCGCAATCTCACCGAATCGCCGCTGTCGGCGCTTGCGCGGCTGAAGGACCGCTCGGGCGAGCCCTTCTTTCCGGAAGACGCGCTGCAGGCCGGCGAGCGTTTCTTTGCCGATTTCACCCGCGCCGGCCTGCAGCCGCGGCTCTCGGCCTCCTGGGAGCCGCGGCTTTCCAGCCGGGTCAAGGGGCAGGCCCCCGCAGCGGTCGAGATCGCCGACACCGCGCTTTCCGCCCGCGCCCGCCTGACGGCCGCCATCGAGGCGATGGGGCCGG
>DAIMJJ010000229.1:0-2292 GCA_036722275.1 Rhizobium sp.
AGACCGGGCGCTGCGTGGTGGTCCATGAGGCGACGCTGACGAGCGGCTTCGGCGCGGAACTGGCCGCCCTCGTCCAGGAGCACTGCTTCTATCATCTGGAGACGCCGGTCATGCGTGTTGCCGGCTGGGACACGCCTTATCCGCACGCCCAGGAGTGGGACTATTTCCCCGGCCCGGGCCGTGTCGGCCGGGCGCTTGAGAAGATCATGGAGGCTTGAGCCATGCGCGAATTCGTTCTGAACATGCCGGATGTCGGCGAAGGTGTGGCCGAGGCGGAGCTGGTCGAATGGCATGTAAAGCCGGGCGACCCCGTTCGGGAGGACATGGTGCTCGCCGCCGTGATGACCGACAAGGCCACGGTGGAGATTCCGTCGCCGGTCGCCGGCACGGTACGCTGGCTCGCCGCCGAAGTCGGAGCGCTGATTGCTGTCAAGGCGCCGCTGGTGCGGATCGAGGTCGCGGACGATGACGAAGCGCTTCCATCTGAGACCGCAGACGGGAAGGCAGTTACCGGACCGGATGTCCCCTTCGTGGGCGGAGCGGAAGAGCAAGTCGCTGCGTCCGCCCCACCTGCGCCTGCACCCGTCGGCGGAGCGCACGCGACAAGCCGGCCGTTGGCCGCGCCAGCGGTGCGCCGCCGTGCCGACACTGCGGGGATCGACCTGGCAGCTGTTCCGGGCACTGGACCCGACGGTCGTATCACCCATGAAGACCTTGACCTATTCCTTTCACAAGGTGCCAGATCGGCTCCCGCGGTGAGCTCTCCGGCCCGCAGAACCGCGGTGGAAGAGGTGCGGATCACCGGTCTCAGACGCAGGATCGCCGAGCGCATGACCTTGTCTGCCTCGCGCATTCCGCACATCACCTATGTCGAGGAAATCGACGTCACCGCGCTCGAAGAGCTGCGCACGACGCTGAACGCGGCGCGCAAGCCGGAACAGCCGCGGCTCACCATCCTGCCTTTCCTCATGCGGGCGCTGGTGAAGGCGGTGGATGAACAGCCGGCTATCAATGCCACGTTTGACGATGAGGCGGGCGTGATCGCACGCCATGCCGCCGTCCATATCGGCATCGCCACCCAGACGCCGGGCGGGCTTTCCGTGCCAGTGGTTCGCCATGCCGAAGCGCGCGACCTGTGGGATTGTGCCGCCGAATTGACGCGGGTCGCGGAGGCGGCGCGCAACGCCCGTGCCAGCCGCGAGGAACTTTCCGGCTCCACCATCACCATCAGCTCGCTGGGTTCGCTCGGCGGCGTCGTTTCGACGCCGATCATCAATCATCCGGAAGTGGCGATCGTCGGCGTCAACAAGATCGCCACGCGCCCGGTCTGGGACGGCCGGAGCCAGTTCGTTCCGCGCAAGATGATGAATCTCTCCTCCAGCTTCGATCACCGGGTGATCGACGGCTGGGATGCGGCAACCTTCATCCAGCGGCTGAGGGTGCTTCTGGAAACGCCCGCGCTGATCTTCATGACGTAGGCAACCGGGGCATGGTGCGCCGATTGTCCCTGTCGCCCCCATACCCGGTGGCGGCAGCGGATCAGGTCCGCTGCCGCTCATGCTCTCAGGACAGGCGGGCGCAGGCGTCCGCGATGCGGGTCAGCGCTTCCTTCAGCTCCGACTCTGCGCTCGCATAGGAGATGCGGAAGAAGGGCGAGAGCCCGAAGGCGGAGCCGGGAACGACGGCAACATTGGCGTCTTCCAGCAGATAGGCGCAGAAATCCGTATCGGTCTCGAGCCGCTTGCCGGAGGGCGTGGTCTTGCCCAGCACGCCGGCGCAACCGGAGAAGGTGTAGAAGGCGCCTTCCGGTACGCGGCAATCGAGGCCGTCGATGGCATTAAGACCGGCGACGACCAGGTCGCGACGACGCTGGAAACTCGCCTTGCGCTCGACGAGGAAATCCTGCGGGCCGTTGAGTGCGGCAACGGAAGCCGCCTGGCTGATCGAGGAGGGGCAGGAGGTCGCCTGGCTCTGGACCACGGCCATGGCCTTGATCAGCTCCCGCGGGCCGCCGGCATAGCCGATGCGCCAGCCGGTCATGGCATAGGCCTTGGAAACGCCGTTGACGGTGAGGATGCGGTTCTTCAGGCGCGGCTCAAGCGCGGCGGGTGTCACGAATTCGAAACCGTCATAGACGATGTGCTCGTACATGTCGTCGACCAGCAGCCAGACCTGCGGGTGCTTCATCAGCACGTCGAGCAGCGGGCGGTAGTCCTCGGCCCGGTAGCCGGCGCCCGACGGGTTGGACGGAGAGTTGAGGATGACCCAGCGCGTCTTCGGGGTGATCGCGGC
>DAIMJJ010000229.1:2392-6418 GCA_036722275.1 Rhizobium sp.
TTGGTCTGGCCGGCCTGCATGGCCTTCCAGGCGGCTTCCTTGATGTGGTCGGGTGTGTCGAAATCGGGTTCGCCGGCGCCGAGGATGATGACCGGGCGACCTTCGCGCTTCAAGGCCTGGGCCTTCGCGCCGATCTTCAGGATTTCCGAGACGCCGATCGCCGAGATGCGTTTTGCCGGGGTGAAGACCGCGTCTTCCGGCTTGCTGTTGATGTTCATGACCATCCTCTCTTCCCTGTTGCTCCCGGTTGCGGGAGCGGTGCTCGTCATATGCCTGCTTAGCCGAACCGGACCGTACCGAGCGGCCCGGGCGACGTGATCGCCTTCAGTCCGGCCGCCAGTTGCCGGATCCTGTTGTCCGTATAGAGGTCGTAATAGCCCTGGTTCTTGCGGCCGATCGCGTGTTCGGCGCTGAAGCTCCCGGAGAAACCCTTGACCGCGATCTCGAACACCCAGTCACGCAGCCTTTTTTCGAAGGTGGCGTCCGTTGCTGCGGGGCTGTCCTTCGGAACCACCAGATTGAAATGCACGCCACCGTCGCCGATATGGCCGAAATCGCAGATCGTCACCTCGGGGAATTCCGAGGGCATCTCCGCCTTCATGCGGTCGCAGAAGGCCATGATGTCGCCGCGGCGGAAGGACAGGTCGAAGGCGATGAGCTTGCCGGAGTGTTTCACGCCTTCCGAGAGCGCATGGCGCAGCGCCCACATTTCATGCGCCGGGCCGACGAAGGCGTCGGCCAGCGGTGCCGCCTCGCTTTCCCAGATCTCTGCAAGAACGGTTTCGAGCACAGCGTCCAGCCCCTGTTCGCCGTCCCGCGGCTCCCAGGTACGCGAGATCTCGCAGAGGATGACATAGTCGGGGATCAGACCGCCCTGAAACGGATTGCGCAGCGACTGCACGTGATCGAGCGCGGCCTTGACCGCGTTTTGCGACATGCCCTCGAAGGCGGAGAGATAGGCGCCGAGCTTCTGCTCCATGGCGCGCAGCAACGGCATGACATGGGCGCCGCTCGCCGGCACCAGGTAAGCGGTTGCCACCTGCTTCGGCAGGGCTTCGAGGTTCAGGACGCATTCGGTGATGATGCCGAAGGCGCCCGACGTGCCGAGGAAGATCTGCTTCCAGTCGACGCCGGTATTGTTCTTGCGCAGGTCCGAGGCGAGGTCGAGGACCGTGCCCTCATCATCCGCCAAAACCACCTTGATGCCGAGCGTATTGCGGCGCACGTCGCCGTATTTCAGGAAGCGGGAGCCTCCGGTATTGGTCGACAGCATGCCGCCAAGGCGCGGGTCGGCGCCGAGATCGATCGGGAAGAACAAGCCTTCCGCTTCAAGGCGTTGGTTGACCTCCGACAGGCGGAAGCCGGCATCGACATGAAGAGAGCGGTTGTCGAGGTCGAGGTTGAAACAACGGGTCATGCGGTCGAGGCTGAGAATGACCTGGCCGCCGGACGCATCCGGCGTCGAACCGGAGACCAGGCCGGTATTGCCCGATTGCGGGATAAGCGGCAGTCCCTGGCGCACGCAATAGGCAACGGCGGCGGAGACCTCCTCCGTCGTCGCCGGGCGCAGGACGAGACCCGCCAGACCTTCGTCATAGCGGGCACCCGTCTGATAGGCGACCATGGCGCCGGGCTCCTCGACAATGCCCTTGTCGCCCAGGATGTCCTTGAGTGCCCGAATATGCGCCTGGTCGATCATCGTCGTCTCTTATTCTGCTGCCTCGATCGCCGTCAGCATCTGGCGGCAATCGGCGATCGATGCCTGTTCGATGCCGGCATAGTGATCGAATTCGTTCAGCACCTTGGCGCCGAGGTCAAGTTCGAAGCGCTGCTGGTTGGGGCTGGCCACGAATTCCTGGGTCGCGTCGTCGCCGAGGTTGGACTGGAAGATGCCGGCGGCGCTGACGGGCAGGAAGTCCTCGTAGACGATCGGATCGAACTGGACGAGGCCGTCGGCAATTAGAGTGTCGAGGCTGGTGTCCGGATCCGCCTTGGCCTTGCGACCCTTTTCCGTCAGCGAATAGGCGAAGTAACCGAGGCCTTCGGCGCGGATCGCCTCCCAGCTGTCGGGGAAGGGCGCGAAGGCTTCTGCCAGCGCCTTTTCGTATTCGGCAGCATTGGAGCCGTCGGCGGCCGGGCGGACCATCTTGCGGGACGCGGTCAGGAGCTCGTCGTACAGCGCGCGGCCCTTCGGGGTCAGCGCAATGCCGCGCTGCTCGATCTCGCCGAAGCGGGCCGTGTGGGAGCCTTCTTTCCAGCTGCCGTCCTTGTCTTCGAACAGGACCGGTTCGTTGAGCGCCTTGAACGAGGTCTGGCGCAGAAGGATCGCGCATTTGCGGCTCGGCGGGCCTTCGACGACGGCCTTCGGCGCGATGCCATATTCCGGCATGCGGGCCTGGACGAGATCGATGTCGAGGGTGCGCGGGGTCAGGTGGTTGATATGCGGTCCCTTGAACGAGACGACATCGGCGATCAGGCGGTGGGCCGCATGCAGGCGTGCATACATGTCGGGGCTCACAAGCGCCTTGTCGTGCCAGCGGAACGTCTCGAGCGCCTCGGTGACGAAGCGCGAGGCGTCGGCGCGATCGAGGCCGCCGTCCCGTTCGGCCTTCTCGATGAGCGCGACAGCGCCGGGCGTGAAGATCTGGCGCTTGGCGAGCGTTGCCTCGGCCTCGGCGCGCAGGGTCTCGTCGGCGATCAGATCGAGGCGCAGCAGCGAGGTGAAGATGCGGAAGGGGTTCCTCTTCAGGCTTGCTTCACCGACGGGGCGAAACGCGGTCGAATGGACCGGCACGCCGGCCGTCGACAGGTCGTAATAGCCGACGGGGTACATGCCCATGACGGCAAACAGGCGGCGCATCATGGCCAGCTCGGCCGGGGTGCCCAGACGGATGGCGCCGTGGCGTTCCTCGGTGATGCGGTCGAGCGAATCGGTTTCCTCAAGGCGTTCACGCAGCTTCGGATCGGCGCTCAGCGTCTCCGCGTTCACCTTGGCCACCAGGTCCATCAGCGTGCCGTAGGCGGGAACCTCGGTGCGATACATGGCCGACATGGCGGCGGAAAACATCGAGCGGATCTCGTCGCTCGGGACGAAATGGGTTTTGGTCATCGGAGGCTTCCCAGAATACGGAGAGGATCATTCTGGGGGCTGCTTATAATATGCTGCAGCGCCGAAGGATGCTGACGTTTGTCAATGAGTTCATGCGTGCAGCGAATGACCTTACAATTGCGCCCTGGTCATTCGCCCGGGGGGTGATGGCCCCCAGATTTGGCCCGCGGTCTGATATCGCGGCTCCAGCCTGCCTCGCCGCCGGCTGGAGTGTCCAGGCGAGGGGCGGCGTTCAGTCATCCACGGGCGATCTGGTGGAGATCAGCCAGCCCTCGAGGGCGGCGACCACCGCCAGCCGCAGGCTTGCATTGCCTTCGAGTGCGCGGGCGAGCGATGGGTCGTCGCGTTCGAAACCGATCTCGGCCATCAGGTCTGCGGCGGAAAGGCCGCGCTCCGCCATTCGTGCGCGAATCCGGCTAATGGCCGATGGCAGCAGGTAGCGTCCGCTGGCGATCGGCGCAAAGCCCGACAGGTCGCCAAGGCCGGTGCCCACCCCACCCGCCTGGTCGTCCTGCTGGCGCAACCAGACGAGAAAGCGGACGCGCTCCTCGACACTCGCCTTGGACCAGGAATTCTGCAGTTTCTCGAGACGCGTGCGTTTCGGTTTGCTGGGCATGGGGATTTCCGGCTTTGCGTGGAGGCATCCGTCTAGCCCATCCCGGTTGCCGACGCCATGGCGATCAGTGAGGCGATGGACGAAGCCAGACGTGCGGGGCGTCTCTATCGGTTAGCGTCTCCGGCTGCGGCGTGTGCGCCAGTCGGCCGCGAGCGGGAAGGAGGCAAAGAGGCCAAGCGGCAGCGCGAAAAGGGCGGCGATCGGCAGGCCGAGACGGCTGAACAGCAAGGCGCCGGCTATGCCGCCTGAGAAGAACAGGCCGATCAGCGGCCTGCCCACGAGGATCAGAGCCGCCACACCG
>DAIMJJ010000230.1:0-6416 GCA_036722275.1 Rhizobium sp.
GATGCGCCGGCCGGCACGCGCGGCATTTCACTCTGCCTCGTGCCGAAATATCTGGTCGGCGATGACGGCTCGCTCGGCGCTCGCAACGACCTGCACTGCCATTCGCTGGAGCACAAGCTTGGCATCCACGGCTCGCCGACCTGCACCATGATCTACGGCGACGGCAAGTTCGGCGAAGAGCCGGGCGCGATCGGCTACCTGATCGGCGAGGAGAACAAGGGCCTGGCCTGCATGTTCACCATGATGAACAATGCCCGCCTTGCGGTCGGCATGCAGGGCGTGGCGATTGCCGAGGCCGCGACCCAGAAAGCGGTCGCCTATGCCAAGGAACGCACCCAGGGCAAGGCGCCGGGCTGGACCGGCTCCGGCATGAGCCCGATCATCGAGCACCCGGACGTGGCGCGCACCCTGGTGACCATGAAGGCGCTGACGCAAGGCTCGCGCGCCATCTGCTATGCCTGCGCGCACGCCATCGACATGTCGCACCACACGGACGGTGCCGAGGCGAAGAAATGGGCCGAGCGTGGCGCGCTTCTGACGCCGATCGCCAAGTCCTTTGCGACCGACGCCGGCGTCGATGTCGCCTCGATGGGCATTCAGGTCCATGGCGGCATGGGTTTCATCGAGGAGACGGGGGCTGCCCGCTACCTGCGCGACGCCCGCATTGCTCCGATCTATGAAGGCACCAACGGCATCCAGGCCGCCGACCTCGTCACCCGCAAGCTGCCGCTGTCGGATGGCGCCCAGGTGCGCGGCTATATTGCCGAGCTGAAGGAGATCGCCGGCGCCGTGCGCGCGTCGAACCTCGAAGGTTTCGGCGAGACCGCCGATCGGCTGGACGCGAGCCTTGCCGATCTGGAGGACGCAACCGAATGGCTGCTCTCCGAACTGGCCGCCGGCAACGCCACCGCCGCCCTGTCGGGTGCGACGCCCTACCAGCGTCTGTTCGGCCTGGCGCTCACGGGTACCTATCTCGCCAAGGGGGCTCTGGCCGACGAGGAGCACGGCCGCGATCACCGCATCGCGCTCTGCCGTTTTGCCGCCGAGAACATCATCGCCGAGACGGCAGCCCTCAAGGACCGGGTCATCCACGGCGCGGCAAGTCTTGCGGTCGCACGGGCTCTGTTGGGTTGAGGTGAAGGGGCTTGTGCCTTTTTTGCACCCCCCTCTGCCCTGCCGGGCATCTCCCCCTCAAGGGGGGAGATCGGCAAGGAGCTTAGGCCTCATTTCCAATAGCAACGCCGAAGGCTGAGCTCTCTAGCGCCGCAATTGTCATCGTCAGTGCGGGGCAATGAGCGTGTCACATCCGATCTCCCCCCTTGAGGGGGAGATGTCCGGCAGGACAGAGGGGGGTGTCCGGGCCCCGATACATCGAACAATCGCGAGGAGCACACCAGATGACCGACCATATCCTGATCGAACGGCCCGAAGCCCATCCCGGCGTTCTGGTGATCCGCTTCAACCGTCCGGAAAAGAAGAACGCCATCACGCAAGCCATGTATGGACGCATGACCGAGGGTCTGCTGGAGGCCGAGGATGATGCGGGCATCCGCACCGTCGCCTTCCTCGGCACCGAAGGCTGTTTCTCGGCCGGCAACGACATGGCCGACTTCCTCGCCTTCGCCATGGCGGGTGCGGTCGGCGAGCCGGCCGCCTTCGGTTTCCTCAAGGCCCTGTGGAGCGTGTCGAAGCCCGTCGTTTCCGGCGTCGACGGCCTTGCCATCGGCATCGGCACGACGATCCAGATGCACTGCGACATGACGATCGCCTCCGACCGCAGCCTGTTCAAGACGCCCTTCGTCGATCTGGCGCTCGTCCCGGAAGCCGGCTCCAGCCTGCTTGCGCCCAAGATGATGGGTCACCAGCGCGCCTTCGCCATGCTGGCGGCCAGCGAGGGCTTCTCCGCCGAGCAGGCACGGGAAGCCGGTCTGATCTGGAAGGTCGTCGCTCCGGCCGAGGTCGAGGCCGAGACGCTGAAGCTTGCCGCCTCGCTTGCCGCCAAGCCGCCGGAAGCGATGCGCATTGCCCGCGACCTGATCCGTGGTGATCGTGGTGAACTGGCCGCCCGCATGGACGAGGAGCTGAAATTCTTCGTCGAACGGCTGAAGAGTGCCGAGGCCCGCACCGCCTTCGAAGCCTTCATGATGAAGGGCCGCGGCTGATCCGGCCATCCCGGAGATCTCGGCGACGATCGCGTGTCGCGTGAGGTCTTGCTGCCTGGAGCCCGGCATGGGCTCCGGGGAGGGGATCCGTCATGCGCCAGGAACAGGCACGCCACAGAAACGCCCATTCGCCCTTCCTTAATGCTTCTGGCGTTCATATGCCCGGAACCCGCCGGATGGAGGATCGCATGCGCAGGACTGTAAGTGGCATTGCCTTAATGGTGGTCGGTCTGTTGTCGCTGGCCGCCGAGCCTCTGGTCTTGGACCTTGCCGTTGCGCGCGCCGACAACGGCAACGTCATCATCGAGAGCCAGTCCGGCTCCAAGCCCTACCAGCCGGGCGTGCGTCCGCAGCGCTATTTCTGCGTGATCGAGCCGCCGGACAGCGCCGATACGTCGATGATGTATTCCTGCCCCGCATCGCCGGGCCGCGTCGGCGGCCGTTGCCGTTGCCCCAACACGGTTGGAAGCGGCACGCTTTACGCCCGCTGAGCCGGGATTGCAGAAAAGGCCGCGCGCCTCGGTCAGGCCCGCCTGTCAGCCCTTGACGAGCGTTGCCACCACTTCGACATGCGCCGTCCACAGGAACTGGTCGATCGGCGTCACCGAGGTGACGCGATAGCCGGCGGCGGTCAGGATCGACAGGTCGCGCGCCAGCGTCAGCGGATTGCAGCTGACCGCGACGACCTTCTTCACCGCCGAGCGCGCCAGTTCACGACACTGTTCCTCGGCGCCGGCGCGCGGCGGGTCGAAGACCACGGCGTCAAAGGTCTTCAGCTCGGAAGTCATCAGCGGCCGGCGGAACAGATCGCGTCGCTCCACCGAGACCGGCTTCAGCCCCTGCGTGTTGCGGGCCGCATGGTCGAGCGCCCGGATCGCCTTGTCCTCGCTCTCGACGGCGTGCACATGCGCCGTGCGCGCGAGCCTGAGGGCAAAGGTGCCGATACCGGCAAAGAGATCGGCGACGCGCTTGGCCTTGCCGACATGATCCATCGTCAGGCGCACCATCGCCTCTTCGGCCGCGGCCGTCGCCTGGGTAAAGGCGCCCGGCGGCGGAGAGACGGCGACACCGGCCATGTCGAGCTGCGGCTTGCGCGGCTCGATGACGATCTCGCCGTTGAACGACACGCGGGCAATACCGCGCATGGCGAGCACCGTTTCGGTCAGCCCGCGGCGTTCCTTGTCGCCGAGGGCCTTGAGGCCGTCGATCGCGACGTCGAGGCCCGTCAGCGTCTCGATCACCGTCATCCGGAACGGATCGGCCTTGGTGGTGACGGCGCTGCCGATCTTCTTCAGCGCGTCGAGGCTGGAAACGATTCCCGGCGAGGCGATGGGACATTCCTCGATCGCGACGATGTGGTGGCTTTCGGCCTGGTTGAAGCCGATCAGCAGGTCCTTTTCGGTGCGACGGGCGGCAAAGACGACACGACGGCGCTCACCGGGATGCGCCTCGATCAGTTCGCCGACCGGCCCGTCGATGCCCTTGGACTTCAGCGCTGCGACCACCAGCGACCGCTTGAAAGCGTTGTAGGCGGGCTTGGCCATGTGCTGCAGCGAGCAGCCCCCGCAGCTGCCACCCTTGCCGTCGGGGCCGAAATGCCGGCAGGCGGGGGCAACCCGGTCGGGCGAAGTTTCGCCATAGGAGATGATGGTGCCGTGGTTCTTCACCCGCGCGATCGCCAGCGTTTCGCCCGGTAGCGAGAAGGGCACGTAGACCGGACCGTTGGAGGCGTGGAAAATGCCGTCGCCCTGGGTGCCGAGCGTGTCGATGGTAATCGTTTCGGTGCTCATTCCTCGTCCTCCGGCTTGACGCCCGCGAGCAGGAATTCCTCGTTTCCGTCACCGCCCGCAATCGGCGAAGGGATGAGGCCAAGGCTCTGCCAGCCCATATCCTCGACCAGCCAGCGCTCCAGTTCGGCGGCCACCAGCGGTGCCGTCTCCGGCTCCTTCAGCAGCCCTGCCTTGCTGATCGCCTCGCGGCCGGCCTCGAACTGCGGCTTAACGAGCAGAAGGCAGCGACAGCCGGGTTCGGCAATGTCGAGTGCCGGCTCGAGCGCGAGTTTCAGCGAGATGAAGGAGACGTCGGAGACGATGAAATCGATCGGCCGGTCGTCGATGTCCTCTGGTTCCAGATAGCGGGCATTGAGCCCCTCGATATTGGTCACCCGCGGATCGGCAGCCAGACGCGGATGGAACTGCCCGTGGCCGACATCGATCGAGGTCACGTGGGCGGCGCCGCGTTTCAAGAGCACCTCTGTGAAGCCGCCGGTCGAGGCGCCGACGTCGAGGCACTCGCAGCCTGCGGGATCGAGGCCGAAATGGTCGAGACCCGCCACCAGCTTCAGTGCCGCGCGCGAGACATAGTCCTGCGCCGGATCGTCGATGGTGAAGGTATGGTCGGCCGAAAAGACCAGGCTCGGCTTGGTGACGACCTTGCCGTCGACCTGCACGGTGCCACGCTGGATCGCATCGCGCGCGCGGGAGCGGCTGGCAAAGAGGTCGAGGGCGACCAGCAGCTGGTCGAGGCGTTGGGGTTCTGGGCGTGAAGACATGGCGCAGTCAATGGCGGTCCCGGGCCGCAAGTGCAAGCCTTTTGTTGGGTATGCGCTGCGGCCGCCGCGACGGCCGGTGGCGACCGGACTTTCGTATCGCCTTATCGAAAATTAGGAAACCTTTAATAAGGTGTAGCTATTATTCGCGATGAAAGTTCCATTATGGCTGCGATGAGTGCGGCCTTTCGACGACGCGAGCGCCATGAGGGCCAACCCGCTTTGACCAAGCCATCTCCAGGGATGGTCAGCAGAGGATTGACGGCCCATGCGGCGCCCCAGCATCAAGACATCCCTTATCGCAATTTTCCTGACCATTGCCGTGGTCTCTGCCGGCTATGCCTTCCTGACTATCCGCTCGCTCGGCGCGATCGATCGGGCGGCCAACGACGTCGCGACCAACTGGCTGCCCAGCGTCAAGACCGTCAAGGATCTGGAAAAGGAGATCTACAATCTCCGCATCGCCTACCTCAACCACGTAACCGTTCTCACGCCGGAAGCCATGGCCGCCGCCGACGCGGTGATCGTTGAGGACAAGGGCAAGATTCTCGAGGCGGCCAAGCGCTACGAGCCGCTGATCTCTTCGCCGCGCGAGGCCGAGTTGTTGAAGCAGATCCTCGACGGCGTGCATGCCTACGAGGCTCGGGGCGAGGACATGCTGGCGCTCTCCCGGGTCAACCGCAACGAGGAGGCGGTCGTCATCCTGAACGAGATGCGGGACATGATGCGACCGGTGCTCGCCCTTATCGATGAGCTGGTGCAGATCAATATCGACGGTGCCACGAAGTCGGTCACCACGTCCGAACAATCCTACCATTCGGCTCTCACCGAAACCTACGTCACCATTGCCGTTCTTCTGCTGATCGTCGTCGCTGCGTCCGTCTTCGCGATCATGGGCATCGCCCAGCCGGTGCAGAAGATCACCGACGCCATGCGTCGACTGGCCGATGGCGACACCGCTTCCGCCGTGCCCTTCGCCGGCCGTGCCGACGAGATCGGTTCTATGGCGGCTGCGGTCGAGATCTTCCGCGAAGCCGCAATCGAGAACGGCCGCATGGCTGCAGAAGCCGAGGAAAGCCGCCGCTCGAACGAAGAGCAGCGCGTGCTGCTACAGCGCCGCGCCGAGGAAGAGGCACGCCGCAAGCTGATCGAGGCGACCAGTGCCCTGGCCGTCGGCATGAAGGCGCTCGCCGCCGGCGATCTCACCTGTCAGATCAACGAGCCGGTGTCGGAAGACTTCGAGGCCCTGCGCGACGACTTCAACACCGCCGTGCAGCAGCTGGGCGAAACCCTGGCTGCCGTCGCCAACGCCACCCGCACCATCGACGGCGGCACCCGCGAGATCTCGGCCGGCACCGAGGACCTGTCGAAACGCACCGAACAGCAGGCAGCCTCGCTGGAAGAAACCGCAGCCGCCCTCGACGAGATCACCGTCAACGTGACCAACTCCACCAAGCGTGCCGAGGAAGCCCGGGAGATTGCAACGCGGGCCAAGGCCAGCGCCACCAAGTCCGGCGAAGTCGTCGCCCAGGCCGTCGATGCGATGAGCCGCATTGAAGGTTCCTCCAACCAGATCTCCAATATCATCGGCGTAATCGACGAGATTGCCTTCCAGACGAACCTTTTGGCACTGAATGCCGGTGTCGAGGCAGCGCGTGCCGGTGAAGCCGGCAAGGGTTTTGCCGTCGTCGCCCAGGAAGTGCGCG
>DAIMJJ010000231.1:0-6363 GCA_036722275.1 Rhizobium sp.
CGCGAACGGCAATGGCCGGCCCGCTCGGCCAAGCTGATGCTGCGCGCCGCCCTTCTGGCCCTTGCCCGCCACTACGCCCCGCCGCCCATCCGCCCCCGCCGCCGCCATCACTGGGGCAGCGAGGATTTTCGCCCGAAAATCGGGTGAGGGGGCGTTCCAGCTGGCTACAGGCTGACTGTTCCCTTGTGCGGACGGCCCCCCCCTCTGCCCCGGGGTCCAACGGTATCACCGTTTGCGCTTTGCTTGGAGATACCCCCCTCTGTCGGCTTTCGCCGACATCTCCCCCTCAAGGGGGGAGATCGGACCCCGCTGGCGGATGCGCTCCTTCCGGATACGTATCAAGTAGCGTTGCTTTGAATTCCAGCGATTGAGCGCCTCTGTCCTTGCCGGGACACCTTTGCTGAGTACCCGGCATGCGCGGCGGACGCGAGGGCGGCCACGGCCGATCTCCCCCCTTGAGGGGGAGATGCCCGGCAGGGCAGAGGGGGGCGTGCTGCGCCGTGGTCCAACGGTATCGCCGTTTGCGCTTTGCTTGTCGGGTACCCCCCTCTGTCGGCTTTCGCCGACATCTCCCCCTCAAGGGGGGAGATCGGACCCCGCTGGCGGATGCGCTCCTTCCGGATACGTATCAAGTAGCGTTGCTTTGAATTCCAGCGATTGAGCGCCTCTGTCCTTGCCGGGACACCTTTGCTGAGTACCCGGCATGCGCGGCGGACGCGAGGGCGGCCACGGCCGATCTCCCCCCTTGAGGGGGAGATGCCCGGCAGGGCAGAGGGGGATGTTTGGTGGCCTGCGAAGCCCGATAACCGATGACCCCGCCTACACCAGATGCCGCGCCGCTTCCTCGCGGATGCGCTGGATCATCGAGCGCAGGCCGTTGGCGCGCTGGGCGGAGAGGTGCTCGATCAGGCCGAGGCGGGAAAAGAGGTCGATGGCGTCGAAGGCGACGATCTCCGAGGCGCGCTTGCCGGAATAGGCGGCGAGCACGATGGCGACGAGGCCGCGCACGATATGGGCATCCGAATCCCCGGCAAACTCGATCACCGGATCGTTGCCCGCCTGCGGCCGGGTCACCAGCCAGACCTGGCTGGCGCAGCCCTTGACCTTGTTCTCCGCGGTGCGGTTGGCCTCCGGCAGCTCGGGCAGCGCCTTGCCGAGTTCCATGACATAGCGCATGCGGTCTTCCCAATCGTCCAGGAAAGCGAAATCCTCGGTCATCTGCGCAAGCGTGGTCATCGGGCATTCCATCCGGTTCTTGAAAGCGTGCCCCGGTATAGGCGATCCCGCCGGGCATTTGAACCTTGGCCACGCGAAAAGCGCGCCGCACAACAGAAAAAGCCGCGAGGACAAGGGGTTCCTCGCGGCTCGGCAAGAGGCCGAAGTTTCCTGTGGGACAGGCAGACAGGCATCCGAAGGATCGGCGCCGCAGACGCGGGCCAGGCTTCGATTGCAAGAGGGGCTCGGGGCCGGCGGAAAAAGGCCCCGGGAATTTCATCGTCTCCGTCCCGCCTGGCTTCAAGCCGGGGACGGAAGTCTCAAGTGCTGCCGCAGGCTCAGAGCTTGGGCGGCGTATAGGGTTTCGGGCCGTTGCCGGATTTCGGCTTGGGCTGCGGCACGACCGTGCCGGTGGTCACGACGTCGGCGACCGGGCTGTCGGCATCGGCCTCCGCTGCGGCGGCCAGCGCCGGGCGGGCCGGCTTCATGCCGGCCGGTTCTGCCTGAGCGTCGCCTGTCTTGGCGCCGTCATCGGCAAACTGGGCATCGAGAATCTGATAGGCGACGAGGGCGCCTTCGCGGGCCCGCTCACCGAGCGCCTTGAAGGTTTCGGCGCCCTTTTCGCAGACATCCGGCTTCTCCGTGCAGATGGCGGAGATATATTGATAGGCATCCGTTGCCGCCGCGATCGCGTCGCCCATTTCAAGGCGCGGTCCGCCGGCGCTGTCCTCGGAAGGCTGGCTGCTGAAGAATGACAGCACCACCAGCGTCATCGAGCACCAGAAAGCTCCCTTGATCAGAAACCACATCGTCTTCACCCAATCCCGTTTTGCCCGTCTTTGGTGGGCGGTGTCGGTTGTCTCCCCGACTTGTGAGGGCAAGCTATCGGCGGGGTGCAAAGATCGCTTTGCAAAAGCCGCTCGGATTTGCCTCAAATTTGAAGAAAAGGCCGGGCGGTGGTCGCTTGTGCGGCCTTTCGCTCGAATTTTAGTAAGTGCCGTTAAGCATAAATGTGGCGGCGGCCCGGCGATCCACAGGATCTCGGCCGAAGGCTTTGCCCCAAATCTTAACGCAATCGTGAAAACTGAGACAAATCCGTCGCTTACGCCCGGTTAACCACGTTCCAGAAAGGCCCTCCAATCTGTCCCAAACTGGGTCTTTGGCGGGTTTTCGGCGCCTTCCGGGAGCCTTGCCTTATCTATTCCTTAAGCGCATCGGCCCTAAGGTCGGAGCATCGAACACGAACCGTTTTTCGGATTTTGGCGTGCTGGTATTGCGTAACATGGCTGACAAGGCGAAGGCGATTCTCGATCGCGCGGCCGACCGGTGCCTCTCGGCCAGTGCGGGCGGCGAAGCGGCCGATCCGCGTGAAATCGCGGTGCTGCGTCATCTCTCCGCCGGCTTTGCCATCCTGCTTGTCGCTGTGCCGCTGACGCTCTCCTTCTTCTATGGGCCGGCAGTCGCCCTGCCGCTCGGCTTTGCCGCCGTGGTCTCGCTCTTCCTCGTCTGCGCGGTCGCGCTGATCGGCCTTCGCCGCGCCACCACGCCGGCCGGCGAAGCGGGCGCTCCAGTCGCCGAGACCCAGCCGCGCTCGCCCTTTGATGTCTGCCCGGGCCTCATTCTGGCGCTCGACACGGCCGGCCATGTGCGCGAGGCCGCCGGCCGCGATCGCGACATGTTCCTCTCCTTCCTGCGCGATCCCTTCGGCCGTCCCTTCGCCGAGCAGGTCCATGTCTCCGACCGCATCGCCTTCGTCCAGGCGCTCGACGAGCTGCGCCAGGGGGCGGACGCCGTCGTCATCGACCTGCGCCTCGACCGCCCGGTGATCGGCATCGACCAGGCGCAGTTCATGAATGTGCGCATGGACATGACCGCGACGCGCCGCGCCGACGGCCAGCTGGCCGCAGTTCACGCCCAGCTTCTCGACATTGCCGGCGAAATGTCGATCCGCACTGTTGCCCTGGAAAAGGAAGACGAGGCGGTCGCCGCCCATGAGGCGAAATCGCGCTTCCTCGCCGCCGTCAGCCATGAGCTGCGCACGCCGCTCAACGCCATTCTCGGCTTCTCCGACATCCTGGCCGGCGAATATTTCGGCAAGCTCGAAAACGACCGCCAGCGCGAATATGTCCAGCTGATCCGCCAGTCGGGCGCGCATCTGCTCTCCGTCGTCAACGCTATGCTCGACATGTCGAAGATCGAGGCCGGCCGCTACGAACTCATGCTCGAGCATTTCGTGATCGGCGAGGCCGTCACCGAATGCGAGCAGATGCTGTCGCTGCAGGCCGCCAACAAGGGTGTGAAGCTGACGAGCCGCATCGCCCGCGGCCTTGGCGAAGTCGTCGCCGACGAGCGCGCCGTGCGTCAGGTCTTGATCAATCTCGTCGGCAATGCCATCAAGTTCACGGAAAGCGGTGGCGCGGTCATCATCGACGCCAGCCGTGAAGGGCGGGACCTGAAGATCGTCGTATCCGACACCGGCATCGGCATTGCCCCGGAAAAGATGGCGCTGATCGGCCGGCCCTTCACCCAGATCCACAGCGATCTGAGCCGCGCCTATGAAGGGTCGGGCCTCGGCCTGTCGCTGGTCAAGGGCCTCACCGCCCTGCACGGCGGCACGTTCGAGATGGACAGCCGGCCGGGCGAGGGCACTGTCGTCACCGTGCGGCTTCCGGCCGATGGCTCGGGCGTTGCGGCGGCAGCGAGCGCCGAGGATACCATGGTCGAGTTTCCGCCGCGGCTGAAGACGGCAGACCGGCCGGTTGTGGGGGAAAGCGAAAGAAAGACTGTTTATGACGAAGCCGAAGCGAAAATCGCCTGAGAAGAAGAAGCCGGCCGCCCCGCGCGCGTCCGGCCTTCTGCTCAAGGGCGCCGGCGCTCTGGGGCGTGCGCTCGCACGCCATCCGCGCTCGGTCGGCGGTTTTGCAGCCTTTGCCGTCGCCTTCGGTTTCATCGCCGCCAATGCGCTGTGGTACCAGCCGGGTCTGCATCCCTCGCCAATCTTCTCGACCCGCGACACCTCCGACTTCAACGCGCTCGCCGGCGTCAACCGCAATGCCCATCTGAAGCCCGATCCGGACAGCGTCACCACCTTCAAGATCGAGCGCGAGACCGCAGCCGGGGCCGCTGAAGCCCCGGTCGCCGGGGATGCCGTGGCCGCCGCCGATCCGGCCAATCCCGCGCTGCAGCCGGCAACCGATGCCGCCTTTGCCGAGAATGCCGCGCTGGTCATTGCGATCCAGAGCGAGCTTGCCCGTCGCGGCCTTTACGAAGGCGTCGCTGACGGCGTGATCGGCCCGCGCACCGAAGCCGCCATCGCCGTCTTCCAGAAATCGATCGGCGTCGAGGCGAACGGGCTGGTCAGCCCCGATCTGCTGGCGGCGCTCAAAACCGATGGCAGCGTCACCGCCGCCGTGCCGAAGAGCCGCCCCGTCGAAGCGCTTGATCCTGCCGCCGCCGATCCGGTGGCCGCCGCCATCCGCAGCGCCTCCACGCCGGTGGTCACCGCACCGACCAAACCGCAGGGTGCGGCGCGGGCGGCTGTGACAAAGCCCGACGTCACCCCGCCCGCCGCCCTGCCGGTTGCCCTTCGCGGCACCGCGGCCGATGCGGCGCTCGTCATGGAGATCCAGCGGGGGCTTGCCAACATTGCCTATACCGATGTCAGCATCGACGGCGTCGCCGGCGAACAGACGCGCGCCGCCATCCGCCGTTTCGAGCGCCATTACCGTCTGCCGGAAACCGGCGAGCCGAGTGAAACCGTGCTGAAGAAGCTGCGCGACATCGGCGCGCTGTGACGGCTTGGCGTTTCGCTGCGGCGCACTGCGTTAATCCTAATATGCGTAAATTTGCAAATTCTTAACCGGGCTGCGCCACAATCGTGCATTCCCGGGAGAGGATGGCAATGACTGCACGTTACAACCTGGCGACGCCAGAGGAATTCACCGAGGTCACACCGGCGTCAGAACCGGCCGATGCGTCCGCCGCAGCGGCCGATGCCGAGACCTTGCGCCGCATCGTCACCCGTCTTGCCGACGAGGCCTCCACCCTCGGCATCGACCTCGTCGACATTGCCGGCGCCATCCAGGACGTGGCCGCCATGTCGAAGCGCCATGCCTCGACCTTCGACGAGGTGACGCGCACCGCGCTCTCGATCGCAGAAACCAACAAGTCCGTCGCCTCGTCGCTGCGCGCCACCGACGAGACCGCCGTCGAGGCCCGCCGCATGCTCGGCGAATCCTCCTCGCGGCTCTCCGGCGCGGTCGGCAAGATCGACCTGATGGTCGAGGCCTCGCAGGAAATCTCGACCGAGATCGGCTCCTTCTCCGTGTCGCTCGCCAATGTCGACAAGGTCGCCGAGGAGATCGGCTCGATCGCCCGCCAGACCAATCTTCTGGCGCTCAACGCCGCGATCGAGGCCGCCCGCGCCGGCGAGGCCGGCAAGGGCTTTGCCGTGGTCGCCGCCGAAATCCGTGCGCTCTCGCTGCAGACCTCGCAGGCCACCGGCTCGATCCAGCAGACACTGAACGAGATCCGCGGCAAGATCGCCCGCCTGTCGGAGGCCGGCCGCGGCGCCAGCGAAAGCGCGCTCGACGTGCGCGAGACCTCGCAGGCGATGAACGATTCCTTCGGCGCCATGGAGCAGGTCATCACCCGCATCCTCGACGGCTCCTCCGTCATGGCCCGCACCACCGACACGGTCGACCGCCAATGCGCCGAATTCGTCGGCACGCTCAATGTCATGGCCGGCGAGGTGTTGGAATCCGACAGCGCCCTGCAGAATGCCGCAACGCGGGTCGACCGCGTCGTCGCACTCTCCGAAACGCTGATCCAGCTCACCGCCTCGGCCGGCATCGAGACCGCCGACAGTCCGTGGATCAACGCCGCCCGCGACGTCGCCGCCGAGATCTCCGAGGTCTTCCAGCGCGCCGTCGATAGCGGCCGCATCGGTTTGAGCGCGCTGTTCGACCGCAATTACCGGCCGATCCCCGGCACCGACCCGGTGCAGATGATGGCGGCGTTTACCGATTTCACCGACCAGGTGCTGCCCGGCATCCTTGAGCCAGTGCTGACGCTGTCGGACCGCATCGGCTTCTGCGCCGCCGTCGATACCAACGGCTACCTGCCGACCCACAACAAGAAATTCTCCGC
>DAIMJJ010000232.1:0-3568 GCA_036722275.1 Rhizobium sp.
ATCGCCATCTATGGACTGGCGACGGGCACAGATGGCGGCGCAAACGACATCGCCGGCCGCTTCAAGGTGACGGCAGCGATCCTCACCCGCCTTGATCTGCCGGTTGTGCTCGGCATCGCGACGACGGACGAGTTCACCGCCGATTCCGGTCTCGCCTATACGCTCACCAAGTTCGGTCTCTTCGGCTTCATCGCGCTGTGGGCCGCGCTGGTCTTTGCCCCGTTCAGGGATGCCAGGGCCTGGTCATTCCATTCAATGGTGCTGATCTACCTGCTCTTGCTGATGATCATCAGCAATTCATTCTTCTCCATCAAGACGGCAGCCTTGTTGTGGTTCATCCTCGGCACCGCGCACTGGGTGGATTGGTCCGGACGCTCGAAGAGAGTCCGCCCCCAAGCGACGGCACCGCAAGGCTCTGGCGCGGCTGGCTCACGGACGCTCGAGCGCCGGGCATGACGATCCGGCGGCGGAGAAATCCTTGAGCGCTTTCGACAGCCCCTTCAACTGCGGGCGGTCACCCTGGGCCGTCGGCTGGACATTGAGCGCTTCGCTTTCCGGCCACCAGTCCCCGGCCACCCAGTAGGCCCAACCGACCCAGAGGTCGCGGTTGCTCTCGACCACACCGACCATGTCGGAGAGAGCGGAAACACACGCCTCCTGGCGCGGGACACCGAACTCGCCCAGATAACCGCGCTTGCCGTGCTCGCGAAGCCAGCGCGTGAAGGTCTCGATCGCCGTAACCGCATCGGTGGCCCGGCTGCAATTCTCCTTGGTGCCGGAGAAGTCGTCGTCGAAATACTGGTGGACTTCATAGGCGAAGTTGTCGACCGGATCGACGACACCAAGCATGACATCGGCATTGGGCGTGCCGTAATAGCCGCCCTGCCAGCTGTGAGCACCCGTCCAGGCCGTGCCCGGCACGAGCACGAGATTGTCGGCGCGCTCGCCGCGAATGCGGGCAAGCGCGGCATTGGCCGCATCGAGCCATTGTTCAGCCGGCATGTCGTGCGGCTCATTCATCAGCCCGAAGGTCACATCGGGATCATTGGCGAACTGCCGTGCGAGCCGGCCCCAGAAATCGGCGAAATCGTCGCTGCTGACCTCGGCCGATCCGATCACCGTGTCGTGGTAGCGGGCATAATTGTGCGGATCGAGCACGACGCGCAGACCGGCGGCCTTCAGCTTGGAGACGCTTTCCTTCAGACGTGAAAGCTCCTCGGCATCCAGTTCGCCCCGCAAGCTGGGCTGCAGGCGCTCCCAGAGAAACGGCAGGCGGACCGACGTAAACCCCTTCTTGGCGAAGTAGTCGATGGTCGGATCGGAGGGATAGACATAATCCGTCCCGACCACGCCTCCCGGTTCTCCGAACTCTGCGCCGGACAGATTGATGCCCCGGAAGCAGGGCTGCGCAGCCTGGACAGGTCCGGCAAGAACCATCAGCCCGGCGAGGACGGCCGCCCCATGCCGGCGTCTTTTTCGGACGCCGACGGCGACCGTGGTGAACGAAAGCCTGTACGCCATGGGAACCTTTCTCCTTCGGTGCGCGCAGGGTAATGACTGCACCGCACCCCGGTCAACCGATCCGCTGTGGCAGCCTTTCGGATTGCCGGGAGCATGACGACGGGGATACGCAGATGGAAGGCGCAATGGGAACGGAATTTTGCGAACCGGCCCCTAAGCTTGGCGGCAATAGGGCCAAGGCGCTCCGCCACGGCACCGGTCTTTCCGGCGGCTCGTGACTGCGGTAAAGACGGTTGCGCCAGCCCGGGGACGAGGAAAAGGTTGAATCTATGACGAGCTATGTACTGACGGTATCCTGCAAATCCACCCGGGGCATCGTGGCCGCCATTTCCGGCTATCTGGCCGACCAGAACTGCAACATCGTTGACAGCTCGCAGTTCGACGATCTCGATACCGGCAAGTTTTTCATGCGCGTGAGCTTCATCTCCGAAGGCGGCGCGACGCTCGAAGAACTGATCGAAGGCTTCAAGCCGATCTCGGAGAAGTTCGGCATGGTCAGCGAACTCCACGACGCGGCACACCGGATGAAGGTGCTGCTGATGGTCTCGCGCTTCGGGCACTGCCTGAACGACCTGCTCTATCGCTGGAAGATCGGCGCGCTGCCGATCGAGATCGTCGGCGTTGTCTCCAACCATTTCGATTACCAGAAGGTGGTGGTCAATCACGACATTCCCTTCTACCACATCAAGGTGACGAAGGAGAATAAGCCGCAGGCCGAAGCGCAGCTGATGGATCTCGTCGAGCAAACCGGGACCGAGCTGATCGTGCTCGCCCGCTACATGCAGGTGCTCTCCGACAATCTGTGCAAGAAGATGTCGGGCCGGATCATCAACATTCACCACTCCTTCCTGCCGAGCTTCAAGGGCGCCAATCCCTACAAGCAGGCCTTCGAGCGCGGCGTGAAGCTGATCGGCGCGACCGCCCATTACGTCACCGCTGATCTCGACGAAGGTCCGATCATCGAGCAGGACGTCGCCCGCATCACCCACGCACAGAGCGCCGAGGACTATGTCTCGATCGGCCGCGACGTGGAGAGCCAGGTGCTGGCGCGGGCGATCCATGCTCACATCCACCACCGCACCTTCATCAACGGCAACCGTACCGTCGTCTTCCCGGCAAGCCCCGGCTCCTATGCCTCCGAGCGCATGGGCTAAGATGACATGCAGCGCCCGCTCCACAAGGCGGGCGCTGGCACTCGGGATGGACGGCCGCCATACCTTTGATAATGTCGGCTATGTGATTCCCGAGGGAGAAGATCCATGCCCGACTCCGCGTTGCTCAAGCGCACAGAGCTGCCGCGCCCGAACGTATCGGTCGAGCAGGCGGCGCTGATCCTCCGGGAGCATTTTGGCCTCGAAGGTCGCCTGAAGGAACTCGGCAGCCAGCAGGACCGCAATTTCCGGATCGAGACCGAAGATGGGGTCTTCGTCCTCAAGATCTGCCGCGCCGAATATGCAACGATCGAGCTCGCCGCCCAGAATGCCGCCATGCGACATCTCGCGACGATCGAGGACATGCCCCGCATTCCGGAGCCCCTGCTTGCGGGCGGTGGCGAAGACATCATCTTCGTGACCGTCGACGACGAGGACTATCAGGCGAGGCTGCTCACCTATCTCGACGGCGAACCGCTGACCCAGCGCAAATATCTGGCGCCACAGGTGGTGGCCGAACTCGGGCGACTGACCGCGCGCATTGCGCGGGGCCTCAAGGACTTTTCGCATCCCGGACTGGATCGCGAACTGCAATGGGACCTTCGCCGTGCCGGCCCCGTCGCCCTGCACCTCCTGAAGGCCGTGACCGACCACGAACGGCGCGACCGGATCGCCAAGGCGATGGTCACCGCCGTCAAGCGCATCCAGCCGCTGGCGGGCAAGCTCCGGGTCCAGGCGATCCACCACGACATCACCGACGACAATGTCGTCGCCCGCCCCGACGGCCAAGGCCGCCTGATGCCGGACGGCGTCATCGACTTCGGCGATGTCGTCACCGGCTGGCTGGTTGCCGACCTTGCCGTCACCTGCACCGCGCTTTTGCACCATGCCGACGG
>DAIMJJ010000232.1:3668-6339 GCA_036722275.1 Rhizobium sp.
GCTTGAGGATGGCGCAGAGGTCGAGGCCGGCGACCCGATCGGCACGATCGCCGGTGCGACCGGCGCGGTCGGCGGCCTTCGTGTTCAGCTCTGCCGCGATGCGGATCTGGTGCCGCCGCTCTTTGCCCGCCCGGCGCATGCGGCCATCTGGGGCTGGCTCTGCCCGTCTCCCGCAGCGCTGATCGGAGCGGAGATCGACGCGCCCGCCCCGCAGAACGCCGCCCTTCTCGCCAAGCGCAGGAAGAGCTTCGCCAAGCCGCAGAAGAATTATTACGCCACCCCACCGCAGATCGAGCGCGGCTGGAAGGAACACATGTTCGACGTGACCGGTCGATCCTATCTCGACATGGTCAACAATGTGACCATCCTCGGCCACGGCCATCCACGGCTGGCGCACGCCGCCGGCCATCAATGGTCGCTGCTCAATACCAATTCGCGCTTTCACTATGCGGCTGTTGCGGAATTTTCCGACCGGCTCGCCTCTCTGGCCCCGGAAGGGCTCGACACCGTCTTTCTCGTCAACAGCGGCTCGGAAGCCGTGGATCTGGCGCTGCGGCTAGCCTGGGCCAAGAGCGGGTCGCGCAACATTGTCAGCCTGCTCGAGGCCTATCATGGCTGGACGGTCGCCAGCGACGCGGTGTCGACCTCGATCGCCGACAATCCGCGCGCACTCGAAACCCGGCCGGCCTGGGTCCATCCCGTCACGGCCCCCAACACCTATCGCGGCCCCTTCCGCGGACCCGGCTCGACCGCCGACTACGTGGCGAGCGTGACCAAGGCAGTCGAAGAGATCGAGGCCAGGGGCGAGACAGTCGCGGGCTTCATCTGCGAAAGCGTCTACGGCAATGCCGGCGGCATACCGCTGCCACCCGGTTACCTCGGGCAGGTCTATGGCATGATCCGCGCCCGCGGCGGCGTCTGCATCGCCGACGAGGTGCAGGTCGGCTACGGTCGCCTCGGCCATTATTTCTGGGGCTTCGACCAGCAGGGTGTCGTGCCCGACATCATCACGGTCGCCAAGGGCATGGGTAATGGCCAGCCCCTCGGCGCCGTCATCACCCGGCGCGAGATTGCGGATGCGCTCGAAAACGAGGGCTATTTCTTCTCGTCCGCCGGCGGCAGCCCGGTCAGTTGCGTGGTGGGCATGACGGTGCTCGACATCATGCGAGACGAACAGCTGCAGGAGAACGCGCGGGATACCGGCGACTACCTGAAAGCACGGCTCGAAGCCCTAGGCCAGCGCTTCCCGCTCGTCGGCGCGGTCCACGGCATGGGGCTTTATCTCGGCCTGGAGTTCGTCCGCGACCGCGAGACGCTGGAGCCGGCCACCGAGGAGACGGCGGCAATCTGCGACCGGCTGCTTGATCTCGGCGTCATCATGCAACCGACGGGCGATCATCTTAACGTTTTGAAAATAAAACCGCCGCTCTGCCTGTCTCGCAACAGTGCCGACTTCTTCGCGGCAATGCTGGAAAAGGTGCTGTCCGACGGCTGGTGAAGCCATCGCACAGCCCGCCAACAAATGCTTAATTCAATATAACATCGACCGCTCAAATTGGTGAATGCTGTAAACGCTTCACACATGCCAAACGAAAGCCGTGCGGGGAGCGCCCTTCCCATCGGCTCGGCTCGCTGCCTATCCTTCAGCCGAAACTACCGGTTTGAAGGAAATGCGATGTCCAGCCTGCCCGAGATGATCTCCACCCACTGGATGGTATGGGGAACGGCCCTTTTTCTGCTCAAGCACCTGGCGGCAGACTTCCTTCTTCAGACTAGATGGGTCGCGATCGGCAAACAGACCGAGGATCGCTGGCTGCTGCCGTTGTCCGTGCATGCCGGGCTGCATGCCGGCTTGACCGGGCTCATCTTTTCGGTGGTGGCGCCTTCGCTGGTCTGGATCGCAATCGTCGATTTCGTGGTGCATTTCGCCATCGACCGTGCCAAGGCGGTCGTGCAATCCAGGCTGACGCTCAATCCGGGAAAGACCGGCTTCTGGTGGTTGCTCGGCACTGACCAGACGCTGCATCACCTGACGCATCTCTGTTTCGTAGCCCTTCTGGCGGCAAGCCAGACAGGCTGATCAGCACCCAGCGCGCGTCCATCAGCCGGTGATGACGGTCCCGTTCGTACGCTCCCGCGTCGCCTCTTCAAGAATCCACTGGCGAAAGGCAACGAGCGGCGGATAGTCCGCCCGTTCGCGCGTGAAGGCGAGAAAATAATGCCCTCCGCCTTCTCCTTCGCGATTGACGGCAGGAACGAGGTCGCCGCGCGCCAGCTCCTCCCGAAACAGGAAGACCGGCAGCAGCGCCACGCCAAGCCCACCGATCGCCGCCTGCGACGCGGCGGCAAACTGATCGAACAGCATGCCATGAACGGACTCAAACGCGACGCCATTGGCCGACAGCCACTTCTCCCAGGCATCCGGACGCGTCGTCAGGTGGAGGAGCGGCACGCCGAGCATATCGGCCGGCTCTTCGATCCGGTGCATCGCCTTGAAGGCCGGGCTGCAGACCGGGATTGTGGTTTCACCCATCAACATCATCAGTTCCGCCCCCGGCCAGACCGGCTCGCCGAAATGGATGGCCGCATCGATCGAGTCCAGCCGGAAATCGAACGGCGACAACCGGGTGATGAGATTGATCGTGGTTCCGGGATGGGCCTTGAGGAAATC
>DAIMJJ010000233.1:0-6301 GCA_036722275.1 Rhizobium sp.
TCAAGGGCAAGCAGGGCCGCTTCCGTCAGAACCTGCTCGGCAAGCGCGTCGACTATTCCGGCCGTTCGGTCATCGTGACCGGTCCGGAACTCAAGCTGCACCAGTGCGGCCTGCCGAAGAAGATGGCGCTCGAACTGTTCAAGCCGTTCATCTATGCCCGCCTTGACGCCAAGGGTTATTCCTCGACCGTCAAGCAGGCCAAGAAGCTGGTTGAAAAGGAAAAGCCGGAAGTCTGGGATATCCTCGACGAGGTCATCCGCGAGCATCCGGTTCTCCTGAACCGCGCACCGACGCTGCACCGCCTGGGCATCCAGGCCTTCGAACCGACCCTGGTCGAAGGCAAGGCGATCCAGCTGCATCCGCTCGTCTGCACGGCCTTCAACGCCGACTTCGACGGCGACCAGATGGCCGTTCACGTGCCGCTGTCGCTCGAAGCCCAGCTGGAAGCCCGCGTGCTGATGATGTCGACGAACAACATTCTGCACCCGGCAAACGGCGCGCCGATCATCGTGCCGTCGCAGGACATCGTTCTCGGCCTCTACTATCTCTCGATCATGAACCAGAACGAGCCGGGCGAAGGCATGGCCTTCTCCGACATGGGCGAGCTGCAGCACGCGCTGGAGAACAAGGTTGTCACCCTGCACTCCAAGATCAAGGGCCGTTTCAAGACCGTGGATGCCGAAGGCAATCCGGTTTCGAAGATCTATGAAACCACGCCCGGCCGCCTGATCATCGGCGAACTGCTGCCGAAGAACGCCAATGTGCCTTTCGACATCTGCAACCAGGAAATGACCAAGAAGAACATCTCCAAGATGATCGACACGGTCTACCGTCACTGCGGCCAGAAGGACACGGTCATCTTCTGCGACCGCATCATGCAGCTCGGCTTCACCCACGCCTGCCGCGCCGGCATCTCGTTCGGCAAGGACGACATGGTCATCCCGGCCACCAAGGCGAAGATCGTCGGTGACACCGAAGCCCTGGTCAAGGAATACGAGCAGCAGTACAACGACGGCCTGATCACCCAGGGCGAGAAGTACAACAAGGTCGTCGACGCCTGGGGCAAGGCCACCGAGAAGGTTGCCGAAGACATGATGGCCCGCATTAAGGCCGTCGAGTTCGATCCGGAAACCGGTCGCCAGAAGCCGATGAACGCCATCTACATGATGTCGCACTCGGGTGCTCGTGGTTCTCCGAACCAGATGCGCCAGCTGGGCGGCATGCGCGGCCTCATGGCCAAGCCGTCGGGCGAAATCATCGAGACGCCGATCATCTCGAACTTCAAGGAAGGTCTGACCGTTAACGAGTACTTCAACTCGACCCACGGTGCCCGTAAGGGTCTCGCAGACACCGCTCTGAAGACCGCGAACTCCGGTTACCTGACGCGTCGTCTCGTCGACGTCGCCCAGGACTGCATCGTCAACATGGTCGATTGCGGCACCGACAAGGGCCTGACCATGACCGCCATCGTCGATGCCGGTCAGGTCGTTGCCTCCATCGGCGCCCGCGTCCTCGGTCGTACGGCGCTCGACAACATCGATCATCCGGTCACCGGCGAGCGTATCGTCGATGCAGGCAAGATGATCATGGAAGCCGACGTCGTCGAAATCGAGAAGGCCGGCATCCAGTCGATCCGCATCCGCTCGGCGCTGACCTGCGAAGTTCAGACCGGCGTCTGCTCGATCTGCTACGGCCGCGACCTGGCGCGCGGTACGCCGGTCAACATGGGCGAGGCCGTCGGCGTCATCGCCGCTCAGTCGATCGGTGAGCCGGGCACCCAGCTGACCATGCGTACCTTCCACCTTGGCGGTACCGCAACCGTGGTCGACCAGTCGTTCCTGGAAGCCTCGTACGAAGGTACGGTGCTGATCAAGAACCGCAACCTGCTGCGCAACTCCGAAGGCAACCTGATTGCCATGGGCCGCAGCATGGCGATCACCATTCTCGACGAGCGTGGTGTGGAGCGGTCCTCGCAGCGCGTCGCCTATGGTTCGAAGGTCTTTGTCGACGATGGCGACAAGGTCAAGCGCGGTCAGCGTTTGGCGGAGTGGGACCCCTATACCCGCCCGATGATGACCGAAGTCGAAGGTATCGTGCATTTCGAGGACGTCATCGACGGTCTCTCGGTCTCCGAAGCCACCGACGAATCGACCGGCATCACCAAGCGCCAGGTTATCGACTGGCGCTCGACCCCGCGCGGCTCCGACCTCAAGCCGGCCATCGTCATCAAGGACGCTGGTGGCAATGTGGTGAAGCTCGCCCGTGGCGGCGAAGCCCGCTTCCAGCTGTCCGTCGACGCGATCCTGTCGGTCGAGCCGGGCCAGAAGGTCTCCCAGGGTGACGTTCTTGCTCGTTCGCCGCTGGAAAGCGCCAAGACCAAGGACATCACCGGTGGTCTGCCGCGCGTTGCCGAACTGTTCGAAGCCCGTCGTCCGAAGGATCACGCCATCATCGCTGAGATCGATGGTACGATCCGCCTCGGCCGCGACTACAAGAACAAGCGTCGCGTCATCATCGAGCCGGCGGAAGACGGTGTCGAGCCGGTCGAATACCTGATCCCGAAGGGCAAGCCCTTCCATCTTCAGGATGGCGACTACATCGAAAAGGGTGACTACATCCTCGACGGTAACCCGGCTCCGCACGACATCCTGGCGATCAAGGGCGTCGAGGCTCTGGCCTCGTACCTGGTCAACGAAATCCAGGAAGTCTACCGACTGCAGGGCGTTGTGATCAACGACAAGCACATCGAGGTGATCGTTCGCCAGATGCTGCAGAAGGTCGAGATCACCGAGGCCGGCGACAGCCAGTACATCGTCGGCGACAATGTCGACCGCATCGAACTGGATGACGTCAACGAGCGCCTGATCGAGGAAGGCAAGAAGCCGGCATACGGCGAACCTGTCCTGCTCGGCATCACCAAGGCCTCGCTGCAGACGCCGTCGTTCATCTCGGCCGCATCCTTCCAGGAAACCACCAAGGTTCTCACGGAAGCTGCAATCGCCGGCAAGACCGACACGCTGCAGGGCCTGAAGGAAAACGTCATCGTCGGCCGCCTCATCCCGGCTGGTACCGGCGGCACCATGACGCAGATCCGCCGCATCGCGTCCTCGCGCGACGAGCTCATCCTCGAGGAACGTCGCAAGGGTACGGGCGCCGATCTGGCAACCCCGATGCTGCAGGACCTCGCTTCGTCCGAGGGAATCCCGGCCGCCGAATAAGGCCGGGAAGGGGCGGCGATTATGTCGCACCTTTGAATTGATCGACGTCAGGCGCCCGGGCTTCCCGGGCGCCTTTTTCGTTTGCACCCCACAAGCACCGGATCTATTCATTGATCCAGGACAAGGCTGCACATTAAAATCATTCTAAAGTGGGTCCCGTTCACAACCGAACGGAGGCTATCATGAAAAAGCTACTGACCTCGGTCGCATCCCTGGTCCTGGCCACGACGGCATTCGCCGCCGACCCGGGACCGGCCGATCTTCGGGCGACTGCTCTCGAGATGTTCAAACCCCTGCCGTCGACGACGCCGGCGGTGGCGAACAACCCGATCACTCCGGACAAGATCGCGCTCGGCAAGGCCCTGTTCTTCGATCCCCGCATCTCGGCATCCGGCGTCTTCTCCTGCAACTCGTGCCATAACCTGGCAACCGGCGGCGACGACAATCTCGAAACCTCGATCGGCCATGGTTGGCAGAAGGGGCCGCGCAACGCGCCGACCGCGCTCAATGCTGTCTTCAACGAGGCGCAGTTCTGGGACGGCCGCGCCGAGGATCTGAAGGCGCAGGCCAAGGGCCCGGTCCAGGCCGGCGTCGAAATGGCCAATACCCCAGTCCAGGTGGTCGCGACGCTGAAGTCGATGCCGCAATATGTCGAGTGGTTCAAGGCGGCCTTCCCCGGTGAGGAAGATCCGGTCACCTTCGACAACTTCGCCAAGGCGATCGAGGCCTTCGAGGCGACGCTGATCACCCCGGCGCCGTTCGATGCCTTCCTCAACGGCGACGATGCGGCCCTGAGCGCCGAACAGCAGAAGGGGCTGGCGCTGTTCATGGACAAGGGCTGTGCCACCTGTCATGCCGGCATCAATGTCGGCGGCGAGGGCTACTTCCCCTTCGGCCTGATCGAGAAGCCCGGCGCCGACGTGCTGCCGGAAAACGACAAGGGCCGCTTTGCCGTCACCAATACGGCAGACGACTCCTATGTCTTCCGCGCCGCGCCGCTGCGCAACGTCGCCCTGACCGCACCCTATTTCCATTCGGGCAAGGTGTGGGATCTGAAGCAGGCGGTCGCCGTCATGGGTACCGCCCAGCTCGGTGAGGAGCTGAAGGACGAGGAGGTCGATCTGATCGTTGCCTTCCTCGACTCGCTGACCGGCAAGATGCCGGAAGTGACCTATCCGATCCTGCCGGCCGAGACGGCTACCACGCCGCGGCCGAGCGGCGAAGTCATGGCGAAATAGGCCGGACACGACACAAAAAAAACAGGGCCGCCCGCGAGTCGGGCGGCCCTGTGCGTTTGTCGGAGGGAAATGCGCCAGCAGGCTCAGGCGAAGCGGATGATCGCGACCTCGCCTTCGAGCGCACCCTGATAGGCGGAGGCATGCGGTTCCTCATCCGGCGCCCCGGTGATCATGCCGATCTGGTCGAGATCAGCCTCGAGGAAGCCTTCCTCGGACAGCGCGTTCAGCGCCAGGCGCACGGCGGTGTCGTCATCGGGCGCCGACAGCAGAATGTGCAGGTCGATCCCTTCGTCGCCCTCGGCCTCGTAGGCCTTGGCAATGATGATGAAGACCATCGGTTCGTCGCGGGTATTGTCATTGTCGGGGGTCGAGATCATGGCCTGGTCTTCTTGTGCAATGGTGGGTGATTCCCTCGCGCGACGAATCGTGCGCACCGGGGAGGGGAGTTGACGGCAGCCCCAAAGCCTATCTAAGAGCTCATGCAGGAAAACCCAAAGCAATTTGTTTGCGCGGCGCCGAAAACCCGTCGGACAGGCCGCAAACCCCTGTGGTTGCGGGCATCCGGGGCATTAATTTGCGATAGAGACTTGACGTCTACGGGTGAAAACAGTAGTACGCCCCCCATCGGAGCCTATGTGAGGCTAAGCTTTTCGGAACGACACGTTCTGGAGTTCGCCTCAAACAGGGTTCTTTTCGCACGTTGACGACACGAATGCTGCACGCAAGACGCACTCAACCGTGCGTCCTCTGCTTTTTGTGGTCCATCCGCTGAAGGCGGGTCGGGCCACATTTTGCGCATGAAGAATTCGTGCGGTCACGGCCGGCAACGGTTAAACCGGGGTCCGTAAGGACCTTAGAGACAAGAATTTGCAAGGGATGGTTATATGCCTACCGTAAACCAGCTGATCCGTAAGCCGCGTCAGGCACAGGTAAAGCGCAACAAGGTTCCTGCTCTGCAGGAAAACCCGCAGAAGCGCGGCGTTTGCACCCGCGTCTACACCACGACCCCGAAGAAGCCGAACTCGGCTCTGCGTAAGGTTGCCAAGATCCGCCTGACCAATGGCTTCGAAGTCATCGGCTACATCCCGGGCGAAGGTCACAACCTGCAGGAACACTCCGTCGTCATGATCCGTGGCGGCCGCGTCAAGGACTTGCCGGGCGTTCGTTACCACATCATCCGCGGCGTTCTCGACACCCAGGGCGTCAAGAACCGCAAGCAGCGCCGTTCGAAGTACGGTGCAAAGCGTCCGAAGTAATTCGGTTTCATTTTTCCGGCGCTGCGCGAGGTTCTCCGCGTGATAAAGCGTCCTAACCAGTTGAGAGACAAAGTATGTCCCGTCGCCACAGTGCAGAAAAGCGCGAGATCAACCCGGACCCGAAGTTCGGCGATCTCGTCGTCACCAAGTTCATGAACGCCATCATGCTTCACGGCAAGAAGTCGGTTGCGGAAAGCATCGTCTACGGTGCCTTCGACGTCGTTCAGAACAAGTCCAAGCAGGAACCGATTGCCGTCTTCCATCAGGCGCTCGACAACGTCGCGCCGCATGTTGAAGTCCGCTCGCGCCGTGTCGGTGGCGCGACCTATCAGGTCCCGGTCGATGTTCGTCCGGAGCGCCGTCAGGCTCTCGCGATCCGCTGGCTGATTGCTGCTGCCCGTAAGCGCAACGAGACGACGATGGTTGATCGCCTCTCCGGCGAGCTGCTCGACGCAGCAAACAACCGCGGTAGCGCCGTCAAGAAGCGTGAAGACACGCACAAGATGGCCGACGCGAACCGCGCGTTCTCGCATTACCGCTGGTAATCTGAACCGATCGAATATTGAAAGGCAGTCCGTTATGGCTCGCG
>DAIMJJ010000234.1:0-6255 GCA_036722275.1 Rhizobium sp.
GGCATCAACGTGCCGCTGCTGCTGACGCTGACCTACGCGCTGGGCGCCGGCCTTGCCGCCTTCGCCGGCGTGCTCGCCGCACCGATCTACCAGGTCTCGCCGCTGATGGGCACCAACATCATCATCGTCGTCTTTGCGGTGGTGGTGGTCGGCGGCATGGGTTCGATCATGGGCGCAATCGTCACCGGCTACATGCTCGGTATTGCGGAAGGCCTGACCAAGGTCTTCTACCCGGAAGCCTCCAACATCGTCATCTTCGTCATCATGGCAATCGTACTGATCCTGCGTCCGGCAGGCCTGTTCGGGAAGGATGTCTGACATGTCCCACCACGCACCCGCCGTCTCGGACGCCAATACCGTCGCCGCCCACCCGCAGGCCGTGCTGCTGCGCAATGCGCTTCTCGGCATCCTGCTGGTCTTGCTGATCGCGGCACCCTTCCTGGTCTACCCGATCTTCGTGATGAAGCTTCTGTGCTTCGCGCTGTTTGCCAGCGCCTTCAACCTGCTGCTCGGCTATACCGGCCTTCTGTCCTTCGGCCATGCAGCCTTCTTTGGTGGCGCGGCCTATTTCACCGCGCATTCCGTCAAGGAATGGGGTGTGCCGCCGGAGATCGGGCTTCTGATCGGCATGGGCGGTGCAGCCTTCCTCGGCCTGCTGATGGGCCTGATCGCGCTACGCCGCCAGGGCATCTACTTCACCATGATCACGCTGGCGCTGGCGCAGATGTTCTACTTCTTCTGCCTCCAGGCCGCGTTCACCCATGGCGAGGACGGTATCCAGTCAGTGCCGCGCGGTCACCTGCTCGGCTTCATCGACCTGTCGGTCACGACCAACATGTACTACTTCGTGCTCGTCGCCTTCCTGATCGCCATGGCCGTCATCTGGCGTTTCGTCCACTCGCCCTTCGGCATGATCCTGAAGTCGATCCGCGAAAACGAGAACCGCGCCATCTCGCTCGGCTACTCCGTCGTCCACTACAAGCTCGGCGCCTTCGTGATGTCGGCGGCACTGGCGGGTCTTGCCGGCGGCATCAAGGCCCTGGTCTTCCAGTTCGCCACGCTGACCGACGTGACCTGGCAGATGTCGGGCGAGGTCGTGCTGATGACGCTGCTCGGCGGCATCGGCACCATCATCGGACCGATCTTCGGCGCCGGTCTTGTCGTTGCCCTCCAGAACTTTCTTGCGACCTCCGACTTCCCCGTGACCGTCATCACCGGTGTGGTCTTCATGGTCTGCGTGCTGCTCTTCCGGCGCGGGGTCATCGGCGAGTTCTACGGATCGCGCATCGGCCGCAAGCTGGGCTTCGACCACCGCGTCTGACCGCGGCCGCCGAAAACCGAAACAGTGCATTGAAATTGCGAAATGACAAGTCTCGGCCCTCGGGCCGGGACCGGTGTCCCTCGGGGTAAAGACATGGAAAGTTTCGACTACATCGTCATCGGCGCCGGCACGGCCGGCTGCGTCATGGCCAACCGGCTGGCAGCCGACCGCTCGACCCGCGTGCTGCTGCTGGAAGCGGGCGGCAGCGACAACTATCACTGGGTCCATATCCCGGTCGGCTATCTCTACTGCATCAACAATCCGCGCACCGACTGGTGCTTCACCACCGCGAAGGAAGAGGGCCTGAACGGTCGCTCGCTCAGCTATCCGCGCGGCAAGGTGCTCGGCGGCTGCTCCTCGATCAACGGCATGATCTACATGCGCGGCCAGGCCCGCGACTACGACCAGTGGCGCCAGATGGGCTGCGAGGGCTGGGGCTGGGATGACGTGCTGCCGCTGTTTCGCAAGTCCGAGGATTTCTATAAGGGCGCCGATGACATGCACGGCGCCGGCGGCGAATGGCGCGTGGAAAAGGCGCGCGTGCGCTGGGCGGTGCTCGAGGCCTTCCAGCAGGCGGCCCGGGAAGCCGGCATTCCCGAGACTGCCGACTTCAACCGCGGCACCAACGAAGGCTCCGGTTACTTCGACGTCAATCAGCGCTCAGGCATTCGCTGGAACACCGCCAAGGCCTTCCTGCGTCCGGCCGTGAAGCGCGGCAATCTGACGGTTCTGACGAAAGCCCATGTCAGGAACCTGATCATCGAGAACGATGCGGTGACGGGCGTCGAGGTCCATCACGACGGCATGATCAAGCAGTTCAGCGCCCGGCGCGAAACCGTGCTCTCGGCCGGCGCAATCGGCTCTCCGCACATACTCGAGCGTTCCGGCATCGGTCGCGGCGAGGTGCTGAAGAATGCCGGTATCGAGGTGAAGAAGGACGTGCGCGACGTCGGCGAGAACCTCCAGGACCATTTGCAGCTGCGCCTCGCCTTCAAAGTCACCGGCGTGCCGACGCTCAACGAGAAGGCTTCGAGCCTCATCGGCAAGGCCTCGATCGGGCTGGAATATCTCCTCAAGCGTTCCGGCCCCATGGCCATGGCCCCGAGCCAGCTCGGCATCTTCACCCGCTCCGGGCCGGACAAGGAAACGCCGGACCTGCAGTATCACGTGCAGCCGGTGACCCTCGAAAAATTCGGCGAGCCGGTGCATCCCTTCCCGGCCGTGACCGCGAGCGTCTGCAACCTCAGGCCCGAAAGCCGCGGCTCTGTGCACACAACCTCGCCGGATTTCGCCGCCCAACCCGTCATCGCCCCGCATTATCTCTCGGCGCCTGCCGACCGCGAGGTCGCGGTCAGAGCGATCCGGCTCACCCGCAAGATCGCCAGCCAGCCGTCCTTTGCCCGCTACAATCCGCAGGAGTTCAAACCCGGTCCTGCTTATGAATCTGACGAAGATCTAATGCGCGCGGCCGGCGATATCGGCACGACGATCTTTCACCCGGTCGGCACCTGCCGTATGGGTTCCGACGACCAGAGCGTCGTCGATCCGCGCCTCAGGATGCGGACGCTGAAGCGGCTTCGGATCGCGGATGCCTCGATCATGCCGACGATTACCTCCGGCAACACCAATTCGCCGACCATCATGATCGCCGAGAAGGCGGCCGAGATGATCCTTGCAGACAATCGCTGACGCGAAGGACAGGAGACTGAAATGGCCAATATCGCATTCATCGGACTGGGGAACATGGGTGGCCCCATGGCCGCGAACCTCGTCAAGGCGGGCCATGCCGTCAAGGGCTTCGACCTTTCCGCCGAAATCCTGCGCAGCGCCGAGGCTTCAGGCATTTCACCGGCGTCCTCTCTTGCCGACGCTGTCGCCGGCGCCGACGCGATCGTCACCATGCTGCCGAAGGGCGCGCATGTGCTCTCGGTCTGGGGCGAGCTCGCATCACTCGCGAAGGCCGGCACGCTGCTGATCGATTGCTCGACCATCGACGTGGAAAGCGCCCGCAAGGCCCATCAGCTGGCCGACGGCGTCGACTGCCTGTCGCTCGACGCGCCTGTGTCGGGTGGCACCGGCGGGGCTGCGGCCGGCACGCTGACCTTCATGGCCGGGGGCAGTGATGCCGCCTTTGCCGCAGCCCGTCCGCTGCTGGAAGCCATGGGCAAGAAGATCGTCCACTGCGGCGGCAATGGCGCCGGCCAGGCGGCCAAGATCTGCAACAACATGATCCTCGGCATTTCGATGATCGGCGTGTGCGAGGCCTTCGCCCTGGGTGAGAAGCTCGGGCTTAGCCACCAGGCGCTGTTCGACGTCGCCTCGACCTCGTCCGGCCAGTGCTGGTCGATCAATACCTATTGCCCGGTGCCGGGACCGGTTCCGACCTCCCCCGCTAACAATGACTACAAGCCCGGCTTTGCCGCAGCGCTGATGCTGAAGGACCTGAAGCTTGCGCAGGAAGCGGCCCTTGCCGCGGGAGCGGTAACACCGCTCGGCGCGGAGGCGGCCCAGCTGTTCGACCTGTTCGAAAAGCAGGGTCATGGCGGGCGCGATTTCTCCGCAATCATCGAGATGCTGCGCGGCTGAGCCTACTCCCTCGAGCACCAGCAGAACGGCCGACGGAAGCAATTCCGTCGGCCGTTCTGCGTCAGAGGGGGCGGAGGAGCACGGCGCTGGGGGGGGTGGGGGTGTGCCGTGCTCCTCCCACGATGCCTATCGAGGTCATGGGCCATCCGGCATGGGGCAGCGGGATGGCAGGATAGGCATCGCCACGGTCCCATGGGGATGGGACCGATCGGGAATGCTTCAGGATGTCAAGAAAGACGGGCTTGCCGCGGGGCCGGTGATTGCCGGACCCGTGGTCCGGTCCGCAGACGTCGCGCAGAAATCAGGGAAATGAGAAGATCGCAAGGCCACCGAGGGCCGCGATCGCGACCGCATCTTGTGCGCCGCGCCGCTCAGCCTGAAGGCCGCTTGCGGCCAAAAGCGCATCATTCTCGTCGCGCCCGCAATGATTGCAGGCCGTGTTGCGCACGTCATGTGCCGTATCCCCAAGTTTCAGCATCCGCAACGTCATGCGCGGAGTTCCATCCGGAACACGCCAAGGGTTAGGCCGCAAATCTGAACGAAAGGTAAATCCGGGCCGGTCTTCCCCGGTATTTGCGTTTTTGCAAGAATTGAACAGGGCGGGACGACCAGCAAGACCGTCCCGCCCTGATCTTGGCCGAACGCTCAGCGGTCGTCGGCAGCCATCGCTCCGAGCAGTTTAGGCAGGTCGCCGAAACGGGCAACGAGGCCGAAAACAACCGCCGCGACCGCCACGAACAGGATCGTTACCGACGCCATGACCGGCGTGTAGCCGTAACGCAGCGCATTGAAGATCTTGATCGGCAGCGTTTCCATGGTGAAGCCGACGGTCATGTAGGCCACGATGTATTCGTTGAGCGAAAGCACGAAGGCAAAGGCGTAGCCGGACACCAGGTAGGGACGGATCAGCGGCAGAACGACCGTGCGGAACACGGTCCTGTCGTCGGCCCCCATCGTGGCGGCCGCCTCGACCAGAGAGCGATCAATGGCGGAAAAACCGAGCGACAGGGTGACGAGCGGCAGCGTCACGAAGAAGATCGCGTGACCGATGACCGCCGTCCAGGGCTGGCCATAGAAGCCGGTCGCCGCCCAGAACGTGAGGAGCCCGAGCGCCGTGATGACCGGTGGCAGGGTGAAGGGCGCAATCCCGAGCACCTGGAAGATGTTGGCCCAGGGGGCGATCCGCCGCCACAGGAACCATGCGAGCGGCAGCGCAATCGTCACCGCGAGCGCCGCCGAGGCAAGCGCCAGAAGAACGGAGGCGACGAAGGCCGAACGCCAACCGCTGTCGGTGAAGATCGCACCGTACCATGCGAGCGAGAAGCCTTGGGGCGGGAAGGTCAGGCTCTGCTTCTCGTTGACCGAAACGCCGGCGACAACGATGATCGGAGCGGCCAGAAACAGCCCGATCAGGGTGAAGTAGATGCGGGTCAAAGCCTTGCTCATGCCGTCTCTCCCTTGCGGCCGACAAACAGCGTGAGGGCCACCATGCCAAGCGTGACCAGCACCAGAAAGACCGCCATCGCCGCGGCAAACGGCATGTTGGACTGGTAGATGGCCTGATCGGTGATCAGGACCGACAGCGTCCAGTGCTGCGGCCGACCGAGGATCTGCGGCAAGAGATACGAGCCGAGCGCAAAGATGAAGACCATGATCAGCGTCGCAAGAATGGTGTTGCGAAGCGCCGGGACCACGACGGTGAAGAAAGCCCGCACCGGCGACGCGCCCAGCGTGCGCGCGGCTTCGGTCAGCGTCGGATCGAGCCGGACGAGCGCCGGATAGAGCACCAGAACCGTATAGGGCAGCGCCTGATAGGCCATGCCCGTCAGCACCGCGCCGAAATTCGGCATCAGCGCCACCGGCTTTTCCATCAGCCCGATCATGACCAGAAGATTGGTGATGCCCGCCGTGCGTGAAAACAGCGTGGACCACGCAAAACCGATGATGACTTCGGAGAGCGACAGGATCGACAAGAGGGCAACCAGCCAGAGCACCTGGGCTTTGCGCGACATACGGGCGAGCAGATAGGTAAAGGGCAGGCCGATGACGACGCAGACGATGGCAACCGCAATCGCCAGCATCAGCGAGAAGCCAAGCACGCCTGCAAAGAACGGGCTGATGAAGCGGGCATAGTTGTCGAGCACGAAGGCGGGCGAATAGAAGCCGGCCGGATTGCGCTGGAAGAAGCTGACCGCGATCATCGTCGCGAAAGGCACGACGAAGAACAGGATCAGCATGGCCGCCGGGAAGGCAAGCGGCGCGTAGTCGAGGGCTTTTTGCGGCGGTTCGCGTCTCATGCGGCAAGCACCACGGCGGTGGCGGGATCGATGACCACACCGACGTCCTGG
>DAIMJJ010000235.1:0-6249 GCA_036722275.1 Rhizobium sp.
TGCTGATCCCGACCTGGGCGCTGATCCTGGTGTGGCTGTTCGGCGGCTGGCTGACGGTCACCGGCCAGCTAGACAACGACATCATCCAGCCGGCGCTGGGCGGCGGCCTGGTGCTGATCGTTCTGCTCATCGGCTTTACCGTCATGCAGCACGCCTTTGCCGGCGGCGCCTACCAACAGGGCCTGTTCTCCGACCTCGAGCGCCAGTCGCTGGCCCTCACCGGCTCCGGAGATACGGTGTGGGACTGGGACGTGGCGCGTGACCGCGTGGTGACGAGCCCGGACATCTCGGTCCGGCTCGGCCTGCAGCCGGGAACCATGCATGGGCCGGCCCGCAACTGGCTGCCGCGCCTGCATCCCGACGACCGCGACCGCTTCCGCGCCACCCTGGACGTGCTGCTGGAGCATCGCAAGGGACGGCTCAACCACGAATTTCGCATCCGCGCCGAGGACGGCCATTTCCACTGGCTGAAGATTCGCGCGCGGCCGGTGCTCGGGTCCAACGGCGAAGTCATCCGCTGCGTCGGCACGATCATCGACGTTACCGAGCAGAAGAACTCGATCGACCGGCTGCTGACCGATGCGATGCACGACAATCTCACCGGGCTGCCGAACCGCGAGGTCTTCCTCGACCGGCTGCACTCGGTGCTGACGCTGGCCGCCGGCTCGGAGACGGTGCGTCCGACCGTGCTTGCCATCGACATCGACCGCTACAAGCAGGTGAACGACAGCCTGGGCATTGCCGCCGGCGACAATATCCTGATCGCGCTGACCCGCCGCCTGCGCCGGCTGATGAAGCCGCAGGATACGCTCGCGCGGCTCTCGGGCGACGAGTTCGGCCTGATCCTGGTCTCCGAACGCGACCCGGCCAAGATCGCCGACTTCGCCGATGCCGTGTCGAAGGCGATCATGGTGCCGATCAATTTCGCCAATCGCGAGATCATCCTGACGGCCTCGATCGGCCTGGTCTCCTGGGTCGATCAGCAGGAAAACGCCGCGGGCCTCTTGTCCGATGCCGAGCTTGCCATGTACCGCGCCAAGCGGGCGGGCGGCAACCGCGTGGAGCCCTTCCGCCCGGCCTTCCGCGGCGCCGGCACCGACCGGCTGCAGCTCGAGACCGACCTGCGCCGCGCCATCGAGCGCAAGGAACTCTCGATGGTCTACCAACCGATCGTGCGGCTTGCCGATGGCGAAGTGGCCGGTTTCGAGGCGCTGATGCGCTGGGACCACCCCAAGCGCGGCAACGTGCCGCCATCGGAGTTCATTCCGATCGCCGAGACGTCCGACCTGATCGAACCGCTCGGCATGTTCGCGCTGGAGCAGGCAACCACGGACCTGATGGAATGGGAGCGGCAGACGGGCGAGATCCCGGTCTTCGTCTCCGTCAACCTGTCGAGCGCACAATTGCTCTCCAGCGAGCTCTACACCGACGTGCGCACCATGCTGACCAAGACGCAGTGCGAGCCTCAGCGCATCAAGCTGGAACTCACCGAAAGCGTGGTGATGGAGAATCCCGAACAGGCGCGCCTGGTGCTCGCCAAGCTGAAGGAGACGGGCATTTCGCTGGCGCTCGACGATTTCGGCACCGGCTATTCCTCCCTCGCCTATCTCACGCGCTTCCCCTTCGACACGATCAAGCTCGACAAGGCGCTGGTCAACGACCGCTCTGACAAGCGGGCGGTGCTGCTCAAATCGGTGATCGCCATGGCGCGCGGCCTGGAGATGCAGGTGGTGGCGGAAGGCATCGAGAGCGATGCCGACGCCGACGAACTGGGCAAGCTGGGCTGCGACTTCGGCCAGAGCTATCTGTTCGGCGCGCCGCTCGGCGCTGAATCGGTCCAGAGGCTACTGAAGGAACGCTTTCCCCTGACCAAGCGGGCCTGAGGGCGGGCCGGAGCGCCCTCCCCCACGAGGCCAGTGCAAGGGTCTTGTGATGACGGCACCCGGCCGTCATCCTAGAATGTCTGCGCTCACATTAACCGCTGCGGATCGACGACGCCTCAGGCGTGGCCTGCATCCATCGACAGCATAGCGGGGTTGACCCCCATCAGGGCCAAAGCGCGGTCGTATTTGTTCTCGAGCGTCCGGTCGAAGATCAGATCCTCGGTGGCCGCGCAGTTCAGCCAGCCATTATTGGCGATCTCGAATTCCAGCTGGCCGGGCCCCCAGCCGGCATAGCCGAGCAGCATGGTGGCGCGGCGCGGACTGCGGCCTTCCGAGATCGCCCGCACGATGTCGAGCGTTGCCGTCAGCGAAATGTCGTCGCTCACCGGAATGCTGCTGTCGCTGGTATAGTCGTCGCTGTGCAGCACGAAGCCACGGCCGGTCTCGACCGGACCGCCGTTCTGGATCGGGAAGGAACGCGCATGCTCGGGCAGCATGATCGCATCGGTCTTGTCGATCAGGCCGAGATGCAAGAGCACGTCCGGAAAGGTCACCGGCTGGGCGCGGTTGATGATGAAGCCCATGGCGCCGGCCGGGGAATGGGCACAGATATAGACGACCGAGCGGGAAAAATTGCCGTCGGCCATGCCGGGCATGGCGATCAGCAACTGGCCGTCGAGAAAGCCCCGTTCGCGATCCTTCTTCAGTGTCGAGAAAGCCATAATCCACCCCATTGCCCCTGTCGGAGCTCTCAGTACCAGGAGGCCTGGCGGCCCCTTGCGGATCCCGTTCCTCAAACGAAGATGGGGCAGGATGGTCCGGCAATCAACTAAAAATGATCCTAGTCTCGCAAGCGTGACTGGTGCAGCGCCGGGCGCTGATCTAAATCCTTTGCCATGAGATCCACCAGTCCTGCACAAATGCCTCGCCCTCTGCTTGCCGCGATTGTCATGGCGGGCAGCGCGCTCGTTGCCGCCCTGCCGGCCCAGGCCGAAACGAGCGAATGGGCGCATAACGAAGGCGGGCGCATGCGCCTTGTCGTGCTGCCGGCCGATGCCTCCGGCACCCGGGCCGCGGCCCTGCAGATCGAGCCTTCGCCCGGCTGGATCACCTATTGGCGCGAACCGGGCGACGCCGGCATCCCCCCGTCGATCACGATCGCGCCGCAGGGTGGTTATCGGCTGACCGAAGTGGCCTATCCCGTGCCGAAGCGCATCGACAATGGAGATCTCCAGGACATCGGCTACGATGCGCCGGTGACGCTGCCGCTGACGATCGCCGGGCCGGCTGCAAGTGGCGCCCCGGCCGGCGAGCTGAAGGCCTCGGTGTTCATTGGCCTTTGCCGCAATATCTGCATTCCCTTCCAGGCGGAGTTCAACCTGTCGCTGACTCCGAACGAGACCTCGAAAGCCGATGAGGCGGCAATTGTTTCGGCGGCACGCAAGAGCCTGCCCGAGGCGCCTTCCGCCGATTTTGCGCTTCGCTCGCATGCGCTGAGCGCTGATGGCAAGAGCCTGTCGCTTGCCCTGACACTGCCGGGCACGCCGGCCGCGGACGAGCCGGAAATCTATGTGACCGGCCCGAGCGGCCATGTGTTCTTCGGCGATGACGCGCGTCGACTTGAGGGCCAGACCCTCACCGTCGATCTGCCGATCAGCGGACTTCCACGCAAGTACGATATTCACGGAAAGAGCTGGGGGCTGCTGGTCAAAAGCGGCGGCCGGGCCATGGAAACCAGCCTTGCCTTTGACTAGCGTCAATCTATATTCCGCTGGAATTGTCGAGCCGAGCCCGGCTCGAGGCAAACCAGCGAGGAGACCTTCATGACCATCGCAATCGGCGAGCGCCTGCCGCAGGCCAGCTTCAAGGAAAAGACGGCGGACGGCCCCGTCGAGATTTCGACCGACGATCTGTTCAAGGGTAAGCGCGTCGTGGTCTTTGCGGTCCCTGGCGCCTTCACGCCGACCTGCACGCTCAACCATCTTCCCGGCTATCTGGAAAACCGCGACGCCATCCTCGCCCGCGGCGTGGACGATATCGCCGTCATCTCGGTCAACGACTGGCATGTCATGGGCGCATGGGCCGAACACAGCGGCGGCATGGGCAAGATCCACTTCCTCGCCGACTGGAATGCCGCCTTCACCAAGGCGCTCGGTCTCGACGCCGACCTCTCCGGCGGCGATCTCGGCGTGCGCTCCAAGCGCTATTCCATGCTGGTCGAGGACGGCGTGGTCAAATCGCTGAACGTCGAGGAAAACCCCGGCCAGGCCACCGTCTCGGCCGCCGCGGCGATGATCGAGCAGCTGTAAGGCCGAGGCGTCAGCTTCACGTGCTTTGAGAGGGTGGCGGGGATCTTCGCCGCCCTTTTTCGTTCTCAGACGTCCATATCGAAGACGAGCACGCCGGACAGGCCGCCGTCGGTGGCGGTCACGATGCGGTCACCGACCGCGATGTGATCCGGGTGATTGAGATAATAATCCCGGACCGCCGCATCCTCGAAGGTGATGATGAAGCCGTCGAGATAGCCGCCGTTCAGTCCCTCGGGCGAAATGTTCGGGCCGGAGCGGAACTCCAGCATGCCGGGGACCACCTCCTTCAGGGCCGCGATCGCATCATAGATCGCCTGCTTCTCGGCCTCCGACGTCGCCGCCTTGAAGCGCAGGAACACGCAGTGCTGGATCATGGTGTGTCTCTCTCCCGGTGACGATCTTCTTGTCCTGTCAGGATAGAGCGAAGGATCGAGATGGCAAGGCATGCCTGCCGCCGGCGAAAGACGGACGGCCGGATGCTCGGCGAAGGCCGCCCGCCCCACGGAGTTCGGTTCAGCGGCCCTGCAGGAGGGCGCGGCCGAGATTGGGCTTCTTGAATGGCTCCATGCCCTTGCGCGCCAGTTCGTCGGCCCGCTCGTTCTCAGGATGGCCGGCATGGCCCTTGACCCAGTGCCACTTGACCTTGTGGCTCTGGTTGGCGGCATCAAGCTGCTGCCAGAGTTCGCCGTTCTTGACCGGCTTCTTGTCGGCGGTCCGCCAGCCGTTCTTCTTCCAGCCGAAGATCCACTTCGAGATGCCGTCCATGACATATTTGCTGTCGGTGTAGAGGTCGATCTCGCACGGCGTCTTCAGCGCATTCAGTGCGGTGATCGCCGCCATCAGCTCCATGCGGTTGTTGGTCGTCTCCGCCTCGCCGCCGAACAGCTCCTTTTCCACCTCGCCATAGCGCAGGATGGCACCCCAGCCCCCGGGACCGGGATTGCCCGAACAGGCGCCGTCGGTGAAGATATCGACATGCTTCATGGCATCAGCCCGTATTCGGCGCTGTTGGCCACCTGACGATGGAAGCGCAGTTTCTTCAGATATTCGAGCGGGTCCTTCTTGACCACCAGCGCGCCGGCGGGCGTCGTCAGCCAGTCGTAGAGGCGGGTCAGGAAGAAGCGGAGCGCCGAACCGCGCGACAGGATGGGCAGGGCTTCGATCTCGGCGGCAGACAAAGGCCGCACCGACTGATAGCCCTCGATCATCGCCATGCCCTTGGTGATGTTGTAGGCGCCGTCCTTTTCGAAGCACCAGGCGTTGAGGCAGATCGACAGGTCGTAGACGAGGAAGTCGTTGCAGGCGAAATAGAAGTCGATCAGGCCGGAGAGCTCGCCACCGAGGAAGAAGACGTTGTCGGGGAAGAGGTCGGCGTGGATGACGCCGGCCGGCAGATCCTTCGGCCAATGCGCCGCCAGATAAGCCAGTTCGTCGCCAATCTCGGCCTCGAGCCCGGTCTCGACCTCGTCGGCGCGGTCCTTCGACTTGTCCCACAGCATCTTCCAGCCTTCGAGCGACAGCGCGTTCGGGCGCTTGAGTTCAAAGCCCTCGCCGGCCACATGCATGGCGGCGAGCGCCTTTCCGACCTCGCGGCAGTGCCGGGCCTCCGGCTTGCGCAGCCACATGCCCTCAAGGAAGGAAATGAGCGCCGCCGGACGGCCGGACAGCGCGCCGAGCAGCGCGCCATCCTTGCGCGGCAGCGGCAAGGGGCAGGTAAGGCCGCGATCAGCCAGATGGTGCATGAGGCCGAGGAAGAACGGCAGGTCGTTCTTTTCCACCCTCTTCTCGTAGAGCGTCAGGATCAGCGGCGCCTTCGACGTGTGCAGCAGGAAGTTGGAGTTTTCCACCCCCTCGGCAATGCCCTTGAAGGAGAGAAGCTCACCGGCGTCGTACTGTTGGAGAAAGGCCTTGAGGTCGACCTCGTTGATGTCGGTATAGACTGCCACGTCGAAACTTCCCGCGCTGCATGGATTGGGCCGCAATGATAACGCAAGGCATACAGCGGGGGATAACGGAGTGAAAGTGCCGAGGGAGAAATGGCACAGGAAATGGGGGGA
>DAIMJJ010000236.1:0-6238 GCA_036722275.1 Rhizobium sp.
GGCGTATCCAGGACGGCGAGAGAATCGACAAGATCGGCGACACCGACGACCAGCCCGCTTCCGGCTCTGATGAGAGCGATGCGGCCGCGCTTGCGAGAGGCGGTCGAGCGCATCTCCCAGGTCTTGCGGCCCGACAGAATTCGGCTGATCCAAGGCTCGCGGATCACAAGTCCTTCCATGGTGCTCATTCAGCCCCGGGGGTTTGGAATCAGTTCCAATGCCACTCGGAACGCGCCGAGTTGATCAGATCGGATGACTTGATGATTGAGCGTGTTCTGTCGGAATTGATCTAGCACACCCGTTCCGTAGGTCACGATCTTGGCGAGTTGCGGTTTCATCGAACTTTCGAGAGTTACGACGCCTTCGGCGAGTTCCTGGCGAATGGTGATGAAGAGCTTTGGTCCGTGCAGCCGAGCATGATTCATTATCGTCTCAAGCATCCTCTTCTTGATGCCGATACCACCGAGCTCTTTCGCGGCGGTCAGATATGCCGGCTGCATGAATGACTTGGCAGCCTCGACCATCCCGGTGGCCATCTCTTGACGGGTGCGCTGAATGTGCTCCGACAGCTTGGAGCGAACTTGACCTGCCTGCAGCTTGAAGCTTTCGCCGGCAGTCGCAAGGCTCGCTTCCATGCTGTCTCGGATGCCGTCCGGCTGGTTCCGTAGCATCGCCATTGCGCCTTTGATGCGCTCCGCAGAACGATGAAGCTCCTCCCGGCTGTCGCTCACGACCTCGTCCGTCAAACCGGCGAGCTGCGCACCAAAGAAGTCGTCCCAGATGAAGGGGATCAGATCGAGGTAGGCGCGTGCTACGTCGCGGTTGAAATCGAACTCGCGATGCAGCGCGACGCTGTACCAACTGCCGTTGCGCTCGACAGCGGAACGAAGCGTCCGCCAGTTGATCGCCTGCCATTCCGAAAACACGGCGGCCAGGTTCCGGACAGCTTTTGCATCAAGCTCGGCGAGCTTTTCTTCGAACGAGCGTCGGCGCTGTTGAAGCGCCACATCGGCTCGCATCGTGATCGACTTCATCGCATTCTTGCTGTCGCCGATCCCCTGATCCGCAACTCGAATGAATTCGGACCACTCCCTTCTTGCCGCCTCGCTGTCGGTCTCGATCCGCTGAACCCTATCCAAAAAAAAACGACTGGCCTGCTTGTGAAGCATTTGCAGACGCCGGAACGACGCCTCGATCTGGGTCTTGTAGCTCTGCTCCAACGTTATCGTATGGAGATGGTCGATCAGTCCGGGAACATGACTCTCTTCCGGGGATAACTTCATGCCCTGGTACAGGGGCATCTTTCCGATCGCATGAAGATACGCTGCGGTGGAGATCGCGAAGACTGGGACCGCAGCAATTCGATCGAAAAATGCCGCCTGATGCTCGCTGGGACCCGCCTTGGCGACGATGTCCTCCGCAATGGTGGTCAGGCCGTCCTGTACGTGAGCGGCGATTTCTTTTCTCCGATACGCCAGGACCGGGCGATGATCCCCATCGAAGCAATCGGGATCGCGCCCCATCTGCTCCAGAATGGCCTGCAAATTTATGTCATCGACGCGGGTCGCAATCACCGAAAAGACGTCGAGCCGGCCTTCCAAAAAGAGGCGGAACAGGAAACCGTTTTCCCGCAACACCTGCGAAAAGACACGATCGATGCCGGTCTGACTGTTGCACACCAGCCAGATGTATTGAGCATCCTGAAGATATCGTTTGGTGACCTGTTCCCGGGCCGGATTGGGGTCATTGAGGCCGGGCAGATCGACGAGGACGACACCGTTCGAAAGGACGTCGAAGTTGCCAAAGATACGAACCCGACTGATGAGAGGCCAGAATTGACCATCCTGGTGCTGTTGCCGACCGACCAAATAGCGCCTGATGGCGTTGCGCAGATTCTGAACCTTCTCTTCTATGATCGCGATCGGCCGGCCCGTTGTCATGGCATCCACGATTTCTTTGGGCAGGCACAGAGCAGGGTCGTTCAAAATCCCGGCTATCTTGGTAGGGGGCACGTCACGATAGACGGCGTCGAACTTTTCAAGGGCGCTCGTTGCCGCGGCTTCTCTGTCCTCGCGATCAACGTCGGTGTCATCGTCAGCCGGCCGGGCCGTTGCGGCTTCCTCAACTGCGCCAAGTTCGGCTGCCCAGTCGTCAAGGGAGATGAATTCGATTTCGGCGCGGTAGGTGTCGGACACCTTGTGGTGCACGGACGTGATAACGCAGGTACAGGCACCGACCGCAGCACCGACGGGCAAGACGTTCTCGCCGACGATCGCGTTGATCAGACTGGACTTACCCTGTTGGGATGGCCCCAAGAAGGCGATCGGCAGCTCGGGCTTTTCGTCTAGCAAACGCTCAGCAGCCACCAACTCGTCACGCCAGTTCTGCAGGAGCGCGGGGTTTTCCGCATGCAGAAGCGGCAAGGCACGATGATCGAGCCATTCGCGGAAAAGCGAAATGTAGTTTTGGAGATCGTCGACCTTCATCTTGGAGGCTCGGCGCGTGCGATGATGTCAGCAAGGTCGTAGTTCACACTGGTCACACCGAAATCGGGTTCGCGCTGGAACGGGCGACGCAGGTAATGTGCCCGGTGTGACCCGTCGCCGAGGAATTCGACGACGGCAAGAATGAAGTCGTCCGGCTTGTTGAGCGAGTAAAGTATCTCGTTCTTGGTGACCGTGACGGTGTCCGCTCCTGACACGCGGCCCTTCACTTCCAAGAACCGCAGCTTGCCCGTGCCAGGAATCCGGCTCTCAATGTCGTACCCGAGCTTTTCAAGTTCGCGATCGACCGGGACGAAGCCGAGGCCGCGCTCGATGTCCATGATGACGGCACGGGCGCGGGCGGCCGCCGCCTGCGTGTCGACGGCCTCGCGAACCACCGCCGACACCTTGCCAGCCATCGAGGCGAGCAGACCGGCGGGCACCACCAGCACGCCGCCGAGGACCACCGGCGGCAGTGGTGCGAGCTGGCGCTCCTGCTTGATCTCCTCCATGCGCTTCTGAAGGCGGGCCTGCAGTTCGTCGGCGCGTTTGCGGGCTTCGCCGGAGTTCAGGCGGGCGTTGGTCTTGCCGGCCTTCTCCTGGTCCTTGAGCTGCTCGGCGCGAAAATCCCAGTAGTTGATTTCCTTGGTGAGTCGGTCCTTGACGGCGGCCTCGGTCTTGTCGAGCAGGGCGATCTTGCGGTCGCGCACCTCGGCGAGATGGTCCGGAACCACCTTGGCGACGGCATAGGCCTGTGCCTTGCCCTCCAGTTCGCGGCCGATCCAGCCGCATTCGGGGCGGGCCAGGATTTCGGCTAGGCCGGGTTCTCCCTCCTTCAACGGTCGGTAGTCCAAGTATGGCGCATAGGCGAGATGGCGGGCGTCGCCGTCGCCGTCGATCTCGACGAACAGCAGGCGCTTCGACACGATGCGGCGGTCGCCGCTCTTGGTCAGGCTAGCGTCCTGGATCGCGTGTTCGAGGAAGAACAGGACACGCGGGCGCGTGCCGGGGTCGCGCTCGTCGACCAGCACCGCGCCACGGCGCAGGAGGTCGCGTTGGCGCTCCATCGTCAAGTCGATGACGGCATTGAGCAGCGGATGGCCAGGGCAAACGAATGCGGCGAGCGGCAGTCCTGCCGGCGCCACCAGATCCTTCTCGAAGGCGATGCGCTCATAGCGCGGCTGAACCGGCTCGCCGAAGCCGATCAGGCGGTCGCGGTTTCTGACCGGCGCCGGCACGTGGGTGATCTCATAGCGGCGCGCTTCGCGCTGCTTGACGGTGCCGCCGAGCTGCTTAAAGGCCTCCATGAAGAAGGATTCGATATAGTGCGGCTGGAGCCGGCGCGCCTCGGCGCGTTCCATGTCTTCGCGGATGCGGTTCACCCGCGTGACGTCCATGCTGTCCTGGACGAGGGCGCGATCCTCCAGCAGGTCCTGCAACTGGCCCCGGTCGAAAGCCTTCTCGACCACACGGGTCAGGCGCGCCCGCACCTCCGGCTGATCGCCATACCGGATGGCGTCGATCAGAAGTTCGCGCAGGGGCCGGCCCTCGAACTGGACTGTGCCGAGCACGTCGAACACTTGACCACCAAGCGCCTGGCGGGCCTGCTCCAGCTTCTCCAGGAGCTTGCGATAGACGTCACCCTCGCGGGTCTCCTCGGCCACCAGGTTCCAGAGATGGCAGACCTCCGTCTGGCCGATACGGTGGATACGGCCGAAACGCTGTTCCAGGCGGTTCGGATTCCAGGGTAGGTCATAATTGACCATCAGGTGGGCGCGCTGGAGGTTGATGCCCTCGCCGGCAGCGTCGGTCGCTAGCAGCACCTGGACCTCGGGATCGTGCTTGAACGCCTCCTGGGCGTTCATGCGCTCCTCGCGACCCATGCCGCCGTGGATGGCGACCACCGCCTTTTGCCGGCCCAGCAGGGTCGTGATGCGGCCTTCCAGATAATTGAGCGTGTCGCGGTGCTCGGTGAAGATGACCAGCTTCTGATGCGGCGACGGTTTCGGCTTGGGCGGCGCCGGCACGCCGGCGTCGTACTGATCCTGGTCACCTTCCGCGAACGAATTGGCGATCGACGCCGTGGTGAAGATTTCGCCGAGCAGGGTCGCGAGTTCGCGCCACTTCTTGTCTTCGCCACTGCGGCGGATACCGAGTGCCAGCCCTTCGAGGCGCTTGAGCGTATCGATCTCGATGCGCAGTTCATCGATGTTGCGCGCCGCGGTGGCCTGATCGAGAATCTGCTCTTCCGCGACCTCAACCTCGGCGTCCGGTGCCTCCTCCAGGTCCTCGACGTCCTCCTCGTCGAGAAGCGGTCCCGCGATGCCGTTGGCTTGGGCGCTGACTTGGCCGCCGCGCTGGAGGATTTCCAATTCGCGCTGGCGGCTCTCCAGGCGCTCGCGCCGGCGCCGTAGCGACTGGTAGATTGCCTCCGGCGATGAGGCGAGCCGGCGCTGCAGGATAGTCAAGGCGAAGCCGACGGTGCCGGCCCGCTTGTCGTTCTGCAACGCATCGGCGCGGTTGAATTCCTCACGGACGTAGTCGGTGACGGCCTTGTAGAGGGCGGCCTCGGCGTCCGAAAGCTTGTAGGGGACCGTGTAGGCGATGCGCTCCGGGAACAGCGGCGTGGCATCGAATTTGAGCAGGTTCTCCTTGACCATGCGGCGCATGAGGTCGGACACGTCGGCAGTGTGCACGCCGTCGCGGAACCGGCCCTCGAAACGGTCGCCGTCCAACAGCGCCATGAAGAGCTGAAAATCCTCCTCCTTGCCGTTGTGCGGCGTCGCCGTCATCAGTAGGAAGTGCCGGGTCAGCGACGACAGGAGTTGGGCGAGGCGATAGCGTTTGGTATACTTGATCTCGCCGCCGAAGAACGTCGCCGACAGCTTGTGGGCCTCGTCGCAGACAACGAGGTCCCAGCGACAGTCCGGCGCCTGCAGCTTCTGCTGGACGTCCTCGTTGCGCGACAGCTTGTCGAGCCGGGCGATCACCAGGTTGGTTTCGAGGAACCAGTTGCCGGTTCGCGCCGCCTCCAGCTTGTCGTTGGTCAGAATGTCGAACGGCAGGTGAAAACGGCGGTATAACTCGTCCTGCCACTGCTCGGCCAGGCTGCCGGGGCAGACCACCAGGCAGCGCTGCAGGTCGCCGCGGGCGATCAATTCCTTGATCAACAGGCCGGCCATGATGGTCTTGCCGGCGCCGGGGTCGTCAGCCAACAGGAAGCGAAGCGGCTGGCGCGGCAGCATGCTTTCGTAGACCGCTGTGATCTGGTGCGGCAGCGGCTCGACGACTGAGGTGTGGACGGCCAGCACCGGGTCGAATAAATGAGCCAAGTGGATACGCTGAGCTTCAGAGACTAAGCGAAACAGATGGCCGTCACCGTCGAAGCTCCAAGGCCGTCCTTCCTCTGCCACTTCAAGGCGAGCTTCATCGTGCCGATATAGCAGCTCGTTGGCGACGCGGCCTGCGCCATCTTTGTAGGTCAGCTCGATCGCTTCAGATCCGAACCACTTGACGTTCACCACGCTTACGAGGCCGGCCGGCAGGACGCCGCGAATGGCCGCATTGGGTCTCAAATCCTCAAGTCTAGCCATCTCACTCCTTCGCCCATTTTGGGTCGGAGGAGCCCGCGTGTCCGGTTGACGCTCACTTTTGACCACTGCGGCGCAACCGAATGATGTGGTGCGCCGTCCCCCGCAACCGCGCACTCTAGGCAAGGTTGAACAAAATTGCGACAGCCATATAGAGGTGTCCCG
>DAIMJJ010000237.1:0-4550 GCA_036722275.1 Rhizobium sp.
TGTTCATGAGCCCGGCCGGGCCGCGCATGTTCGACTGCATCGATTTCAACGACCAGATTGCAACGGTCGACGTTCTCTACGACCTCGCCTTCCTGCTGATGGATCTCTGGCACCGCGGCTTAGCCGAATTCGCCAATGTCGTCGCCAACCGCTATCTCGACATCAGTCGCGATGATGACGGCTTTGCCCTGCTGCCCTTCTTCATGGCGGTGCGCGCCGCCGTTCGCGCGCATGTCAGCGCAACCCAGATCGAGGAGGGAGCCGATGCCGGCATGGCTCTCACACACAGCGCGAAAGCCTATTTCACGTTCGCCGGAAGTCTCCTTGGCGACCGTTCGCCCCGGCTGGTGGCGATCGGCGGCCTCAGCGGTTCAGGCAAGTCGACGCTCGCAGACGCGCTCGCACCGCGCCTTTCCGGCCCTCCGGGCGCCCGCATCTTGGAAAGCGACCGCATCCGCAAGGCCATGTTCGGGGTCGCACCGGAGGCGCGCCTTCCGGTCGAAGCTTACCGCCCCGACGTTTCCCGCAGCGTCTACGCCGAACTGACCGAGCGCGCGAAGCTCATTCTCTCGGATGGCGGAACCGTGCTGGTCGATGCCGTCTTCGACCGAGAGGAAGATCGTCACAAGGTCCAGTCGGTCGCCGAGGATCTGGGCGTACCCTTCACGGGCCTCTGGCTGGATGCCGATGCACAGCTGCTCGCAACCCGGGTGCGCACTCGACCGCAGGGCACGTCCGATGCGACGCTGGAAGTGCTGCAGATGCAGCTCGCCAGGGATCTGGGCTCCATGCGCTGGCAACGCATCGACACCGGACGGCCGATTGAAGAGATCCAGGCAGACGTCGACGCCTTGCTGCGCTGACCCTCAACGGATGTTGAAGCGCACCGGTGCGGTGATCGTCTTGCTCACCCCCGGCGGCGGCGCCGGAACAGGGGACGCGCGGCGCACCATGTCCAGAACCGCCTGGTCGAGGCTCGAATGCCCCGACGAGCGCGACAGCGACACCGAGAGCACGTTGCCGCCATCGTCGATCCGGAAGCGGACGTAGACGGTCCCCTCCTCGCGATTGCTGCGGGCCTCCGATGGATAGCGCTTGCGCCGCTCGAGGTGGGATATCAGGCGCGACTGCCATTTCGCCGGGCTGACGCTGGGGCCGCCGCCTGTGCTGGTCGCCCGTGCAGCCGTCCGGTCCGCCTTGGCGACGTCTGCCTTCGCCTTTCGTGCGGCCTGGGAAGCCGGCGGAGGCGGCGTCTTCGGCTTCTCGGCCTTCTTCTGCGGCGTCTTCTTCGGCTTATCCTCGACGGGCTTCGGCATGGGAGGGCGCACAAGCGGAATCGGAACGGCAACCTCGGCCAGTTCCGCCATCACCATCTGCTCGACCGGATCGATTTCCTCGACCGGTTCCGGCAGAGGCTCCGGCGGCATAGGAGGCGGCTCGATCACCGGCTCCGGTACCTGCTCCACGACTTCTTCCACGGGAGGTTCCGGAAGCGGCTGCGGCATGGGCTCCGGCTGCGGCTCCTCCATCGGTTCGGGCAGAGGCTCATGCGAAGCGGTCTTGATCTCTTCGGCATCGACCTGATCTGGAACGATCTGCTGCTCGTCGGTGACCTCGGCCACCGCTTCGGGCGCAAGCTCGATCATGATCGCCGCGGGCGGAGCCGCTTCGAGCGCCATCGTCTCGGGCTCGCGCATCAGCAGCGCAACCGCACCGGCATGGACGGCGGCCACGCACAGCGCTGCGATGGTCCACAGCGACAACTCGCCGAGCGCACTTGCAGAACGTGACAAAGGATGGCGGCTCACGGACGCGCTCCGTTCTGAGGCTGCGCAGGTTCTGGCTCGGTCTGCGCAGCCGGCAGGGTCTCAAGCCCGACCAGCGCGATCTTCAGATAGCCGGCGTCCCGCAGCAGGTTCATCACCTCCATGAACGCACCGTAGTCCACCGCCTTGTCGGCACGCAGGAAGATGCGGGTATCCTTGTTGCTTTCCGTGAGGCGATCGAGATCCGCGCCCAGCGCTTCCCGCGCCACTGTCTCGTTGCCAAGGGCAAGCGTCATGTCGTCCTTCAGCGTGACGTAGACTGGCTCGTCCGGGCGCTCGGCGGGTTTGGCCGTCGACCCCGGCAGATCGACGCTCACATCGACGGTTGCCAGCGGCGCGGCGACCATGAAGATGATCAACAGCACCAACATGACGTCGATGAAGGGCGTGACGTTGATCTCGTGGTTCTCGGCGAGATCGTCCGCTCCATGGTTCTCACGAATGCCGCCGGCCATCCTGTGCTACTCCGCGGCAAGAGAGAGGGCAGCCGCGGACGTACCGTTCGGCACCTTGCGATAGTCGAGATCCCGGCTCACCAGCCGTTCGATACCCGCAGCCGCATCGCCCAGCATCTGCCGGTAGCCGGTCACCGAGCGGGCAAAGACGTTGTAGATGATGACGGCCGGAATGGCCGCCACGAGACCGATGGCGGTGGCAAGCAGCGCCTCCGCAATGCCCGGAGCCACCACGGCGAGATTGGTGGTCTGCGATTCCGAAATGCCGATGAAGGAGTTCATGATGCCCCAAACCGTGCCGAACAGGCCGACGAAGGGGGCGGTCGAGCCGATCGTCGCCAGCACGCCGGTGCCCTTGGCGATCCGGCGGCCGGCCTGCGCCTCAATGCGGGAAAGGGCGGAGGCCACACGCTCCTTCACCCCGTCGCCTCCGGCATGATCGATCGCTGCGTCGGAGAGGCGGATCTCCGCAGCAGCGCTTGACAGCATCGACACGACCACGCCGCGCCGATGCTCCATCTGACCGATGGCGGCCTTCAGCGTGTGCGCCTTTTCGATCTCCTTCAGGCCACGGGCGGCGCGGATGCGGGCACCGGCCAGCTGCAGCGTCTTGGCGAGCCAGATCGTCCAAGTGACCAGCGAGGCGAAGGCGAGCGAAATCATCACCCCCTTGACGACCCAGTCGGCGGCGAGAAACATGCCGAGCGGCGAGAGGTTGTGCGGCAGATCCTGGCGTGCGCCGATCTCTGCTTGCGCCGGCTCCAAGGCGGCCTCAGTCGGCGCAAGCTGCGGCGCCGGAACCGCCGCGTCAATCACTGCGGCCGGCGTCGAAGGCACGGGAGCGGCTGGAGCAGCGACAGACGGCTCGGATGCGACGGAGGGGGCACTGGCTGCCGTCGCCTCTGCCGGGCTCGACGGAACGCCTTGCGCAAGGGCGACGCCGGACGCTAGCGCCAGGGAGACCGCGAGGACGAGACCGGCGGTTGAAGATCCCGAATGGCGAGGGAACATTGGAATTCCTTTTCTGCAGCACGCTTGACGAGGGCGCCCGACCGACTGCCTCGGCCGTCGACAGCACCGCTTTCCTGTTTTCGATATTAAAGTTGACTTCTTTTGACAAGTAATAAGCCGCACAGAGCCGACAAAAAGTTGACGGTTTTGCACCAGAATGCAATCACGGCCTCGCAGACCCTCGGCCGCATGACCGGCGTCGTTCTGGTCGCTGTGCCTGGGATTCCGAAGCGTTTGATTATTGTCAAAGCACGAGAGGAAGGCGGTGGTTATTCTCCACAACATTGCAACCGAACCCATCGGTCCGCCATCAAGAGCACCATCAGGGAGGGCATCCATGTCCGCAATGCAGCAGTCCATCGCATGGTTTGAAACACTGGGACGCCACGATGTCCCCAGAGTGGGCGGCAAGAACGCCTCGCTCGGCGAAATGGTCCAGACGCTTGCCGCCAAGGGCATCCGGGTGCCCCCAGGCTTCGCAACGACAGCGGATGCCTATTGGAACTACGTGACTGCCAACGCCCTGCAGGACCGCATGACGGCTTTCATCGGCGACTGGGAAGCCGGCAAGGCCACGCTCGCCGAAACCGGTCAGGCGATCCGCAACATCTTCCTCAAGGGCGACTGGCCGGCGGAGATCGAAGCCGCCATCCGCACGGCCTACCGCGAACTGTCGAAGCGTGCCGGCGTTGATGAAGTCGAGGTCGCCGTGCGCTCGAGCGCCACGGCCGAAGACCTCCCCGATGCCAGCTTTGCCGGCCAGCAGGAAACCTTCCTCAACATCAAGGGAGAGACGGCGCTGATCGACGCCTGCCGCCGCTGCTACGCCTCGCTGTTCACGGACCGCGCCATCAGCTATCGCAAGGCCAAGGGCTTCGACCATATGAAGGTGGCGCTCTCCATCGGCGTGCAGCAGATGGTGCGCTCGGACATCGGCGGATCCGGCGTCATGTTCTCGATCGACACAGAAACCGGTTTCGACAAGGTCGTCCTCATCAATGCCGCCTGGGGGCTCGGCGAAAATGTCGTGCAGGGCGCGGTCGACCCCGATGAATACCAAGTGTTCAAGCCGCTGCTCGACAACAGGGCGCTCACGCCGATCATCGAGAAGAAGAAGGGCGCGAAAGACATCAAGATGATCTACGCGGTGGGCGACAAGCCGACCCGCAACGTGCCCACCTCCAAGGCCGAGCGCGCCGCCTGGGTGCTGAGCGATCCGGAGATCGTCGAACTCGCCCGCTGGGCGGCGACCATCGAA
>DAIMJJ010000237.1:4650-6229 GCA_036722275.1 Rhizobium sp.
CGCACCTCGCATGCGGCCATCGTCAGCCGCGAACTCGGCCTGCCCGCCGTCGTCGGCACCGGAAACGCCACCGAAATCCTGCACACCGGACAGGAAGTGACCATCTCCTGCGCCGAAGGCGACGAAGGTTTCGTGTATGAAGGCATCGCGGAATTCTCGGTCGAGCAGCTGGACGTCACCGACCTGCCGGAGACCAACACCAAGGTCATGCTCAACCTCGCCAATCCGGGGTCGGCCTTCCGCTGGTGGCGTATGCCGGCCGACGGCATCGGTCTGGCCCGCATGGAGTTCGTTGTGTCGAACGCGATCCGCGTCCATCCCATGGCGCTCGTGCATTTCGACCGGTTGAAGGACGAGGCAGCCAAGGCCGAGATCGCCACGTTGACCGCCGGCTACGAGAGCAAGCCCGACTATTTCGTCGACAAGCTCGCTCGCGGCCTCGGTCGTCTGGCCGCTGCCGTCTATCCCAAGCCCGTCATCGTGCGCATGAGCGACTTCAAGACCAACGAATATGCCGGTCTGGTCGGCGGTGCCGAGTTCGAGCCGGACGAAGAAAACCCGATGATCGGCTTCCGCGGCGCCTCGCGCTATTACTCGCCGCGTTACCGCGAGGGCTTCGCTCTCGAATGCAAGGCCATCAAGCGGCTCCGCGACGAGATGGGCTTCACCAATGTTGTCGTGATGATCCCCTTCTGCCGCTCGGTCGGCGAGGCCGACAAGGTGCTTGGCGTCATGGCGGAGAACGGCCTGAAGCGGGGCGAGAACGGGCTGCAGGTCTACGTCATGTGCGAAATCCCGTCCAACGTCATCCTGGCGGCCAAGTTTGCCGACCGCTTCGACGGTTTCTCGATCGGATCGAACGACCTCACCCAGCTCACTCTCGGCGTCGACCGCGATTCCGGCGAACTTGCGGACCTGTTCGACGAGCAGGACGAGGCGGTCAAGTGGATGATCGAGAAGGTCATATCCGAGGCCAACAAGGCAGGCGCCAAGATCGGCCTGTGTGGACAGGCCCCGAGCGACCATCCGGAGTTTGCCGAATTCCTGGTCAATTGCGGCATCGACTCGATGTCGGTGAGCCCCGACAGTTTCATCGCCGTGAAGCAGATCGTCTCGGCGGCGGAAAGGTCCAAGGCCGGCCGCGGCTGAGGCCCGGCGATCATCCCGGAGATCATAGAGTGCGGTGCGGGTCGTTTCTCCCGCACCGATTGATCCGCATCAAAACATGCCGACCATATCGTTGTATCGTGATATTGTCTGAACGCCCGCATGGCGCGTCGCACCGCCGCGGGTTTCTGCGCAGAACCAAGTAGCCTTTTCCAAGAGCCATTTCGGCAATCGGACCTCGAGTCCGCAATAAACGGGAGGATGCCATGCGTAAGATGAATTCACTTTTGACTGCCACCGTCGTTTCCCTTTTCATGTTTCCGGCCGCAAGCCATGCAGGCGGCACGGTCGAGGTACTTCACTGGTGGACCTCGGGCGGCGAGGCCAAGGCCGTCGGCACGCTAAAGGAAGCCTTCGAGAAGCAGGGCGGCAAGTGGGAAGACTCGCCGATCGCCGGCGGCGGCGGCGATGC
>DAIMJJ010000238.1:0-1292 GCA_036722275.1 Rhizobium sp.
CGATGCCGGAATAAGGGTGATCGCATCACCCAGACCTTACCGACGGGTCGGCCCTCGCCGGCGCTGCGCGCCCCGCGTGTCTCGGTTTTGCCAGATTAGCGTTTCATGATACATTCTTCCCGTTGAACCCAGTCGAAGAGGAGATGCGACATGAAGCAGTTTGAATGCGGTTCACTGGTTCCGGGCTGCCCCTGGCACACCCGCGCCGAGGAGGAAGCCGAAGTCGTGCGCCGCACCGTCGAGCACATGCGCACGGCGCATGGCGAAACGATCATCCGCGAGAACATGGTCGAGAACATCAAGGCCCGCATCACCAACCGGGCCGAGGCCGCGTGAGGCAGGCACTCCGAAGATCATGATCACGCCCGGCAGGCGGCCGCGAACCGCCTGCCGAAGACGACCGGCAAGTCTTTTTTTTCAATGACTTGCGACAGGCAGATGAATCGGATCGCCAGCGACTTGAATCAATCTCTGATCAGAGCCTGCAGCCGGGCGAGCATCTTGTCCCGATCGAAGGAAAAGTTGGAACCGACCCAGGTCTCCTCAAGCCCCTTCAACACCTCGCCAACCTTCGGTCCGGGCGCCACGCCCGCCGACAGCACATCCGCACCGCTCAAGGGAAAGACCGGCCGTTCGAAGCGTTCAGCCCGCGCGAGCAGGGCCGAAAGGCGCCCGGCCCGAGCCATGGCCTTCGGATCGTTTTCGGCATGGAAGCGGGCCTGCGCCAGATCGATCTTCAGAGCAGCGATCATGCCCTCCTTGCCGAACCGGTAGAGATCGCGATCAAGGGCGGCATCGCTCACCTCCACATTCGGGCGCGGCGCGCGTGCATAGCGGTCGAGACTGGCGGCCTCGGCATTGGAGAGCCGCAGGCGCTGCGACAGGGCCGCAAGCCTTTCGGCATCCTTCGGCACGATCGACGACAATCTCAGCATCGGATCCGGCGCCCAGCCCAGCGCCTGTTCGGCCGCCACCAGCGCCGGGATCGCATCGATCCCCCATTTCTCCGTTTCCGGCAGGATGGCGCCGAGCACACCCGCCTGGCGCATCCACAACAGCGCACGGCCGGGATCGCGGGCAGACAGAAGCTTCTTCGTCTCGGCCCAGATGCGCTCCGCCGACAGGGTGGAGAGCTTGTCCTTCGCCCGGGAGCAGGCCTTCAGGCCCGCCGCATCCGGGCGCCCGCCGCCATAATGGGCAAAGAACCGGAAGAAGCGCAGGATGCGCAGATAATCCTCGGCGATCCGGGTATCGGCGTCGCCGATGAACCGCACCGTTCTCGTCTCGATGTC
>DAIMJJ010000238.1:1392-6205 GCA_036722275.1 Rhizobium sp.
ATGCCCGCGGTAATGCCCCAGATATAGCGCTCGCCATAGGGCATGACGTAGAAATGCCGGACGATGCCCTGCCAGGTGCGGCTGTCGCGTTGGTGGTTATCCGGGTCCATCAGGAAGGAAAGCGGCACCTCGAAGACAGCATCGACCTCGTCCGGGTTGGGCTCGATCACGAAGCCACGCTTGACCACCGACAGGACCGGCACGATGCGAAAACCGGTGCCTGACAGATATTGCGGCAGCCGTCCGACCGTCTCGACGAAATCCGGGGCAAGGCCAATTTCCTCGCGCGCCTCGCGCAACGCCGCCTGCTCGGGCGACACGTCGCCCTCGTCGATGCCGCCGCCGGGAAAGGCGATCTGGCCGGAATGCTTGCGCAGCTTCGCGGTGCGCTGGGTCAGGATCACCTTGGCTCCGTCCGGATCATCGACCACCGGCACGAGAACGGCGGCGTCCTTGAGCTTCAGCCCCTCGACCTCGACCAGGGACTCGGGATTGAGCACGTGGTCCCCATGGTCGCGCCAGGCATGTTCGAGCGGCGCACCGATCTGGTTGAGCGCCCGATGGCGGAAGTCCGCGGCGGAATAGAGCGGAAAACTCATCGGGACAGCCGGTCGAGCTCAGCTGCCGGCATGACCGGAAACACCGCACCGCCGGAGCGCACGGCAAACATATCGACGCCGTCGATCTCGATGGTCTCGCCCCGTTCGACCAGGTCATACATCACGGCGCGTGACACCAGCGCTTCCAGACGACCGCGGACATGCAGATAGGGCTTCAGTTCGTGGTTCTCGCCGTAGACGACGAAGCGCAACGCGTGGTCCGCGCCGGCCTCCACCACATCGCCAACATTGGTGCGAAAGGTCAGCACGTTCTCGCCATCGCGCTCGTTCACACTCATCTCGACGGCGAGGAAGGGGGCGTCCTCCACCCGGATTCCGACTTTCTCCACAGGAGTTACGAGATAGGTCTTGCCGTCTTCGTCCTTGCGCAGGACGGTCGAAAACAGCCGGACCAGCGGCGCGCGACCGATCGGCGTGCCCATGTAGAACCAGGTGCCGTCGGCCCGGATCTCCATGTCGATATCCCCGCAAAACGGCGGTTCCCAGCGCTCGACGGGCGGCAGGCTCGCCTTGCCGCCGGCCGTCTGGGCCGCGGCACGGCTGATCAGAGCCGCAAGGCCCGCCGCATCCGTCGTCGTGTTCAGCGCGTCACCTGCCATCTTTGCGTCCCGGTTGATCCCTAAACAGTGCTCGTGTCACGAGATAGTCATTCGAAACGCGCTTGTCAGCCGCCCGTTGGGGAATAAGTTAGTTTCAACTGCCGCTGTCGGGAAGGGTCGGCCCTTTCGAGTCGGCCAAGGCGAACCAGATGGAGAAGATCATGGGCCTGATGCCAAACCCGGATGCCGCCCTCGACGAAAAGGCCATCATCGCAGCCGCCGAAAAGGCGCTGGCCGATATCGCTGCCGTTCGCCAGGCGGTGTCGCGCGTCATCTTCGGCCAGGAGAAGGTGGTCGAAAATACCCTGCTCGCCATCCTGTCCGGTGGTCATGCGCTGCTGGTCGGCGTGCCGGGTCTCGCCAAGACCAAGCTCGTCAACACGCTTGGCACCGTGCTCGGCCTTGACGCCAGCCGCATCCAGTTCACGCCCGACCTCATGCCCTCCGATATCCTCGGGACGGAAGTGATGGACCAGGATGAGAACGGCCGGCGCTCTTTCCGCTTCGTCAAGGGACCGGTCTTCGCCCAGCTGCTGATGGCCGACGAGATCAACCGCGCCAGCCCCCGTACCCAGTCCGCTCTTCTGCAGTCGATGCAGGAATATCAGGTGACGATCGCCGGCCGGCCTTACGATTTGCCCGCCCCCTTCCACGTGCTTGCCACCCAGAATCCGCTGGAGCAGGAAGGCACCTATCCGCTGCCCGAAGCGCAGCTCGACCGCTTCCTGCTGCAGGTCGATGTCGGCTATCCGGAACTTGCCGCGGAACGCCAGATCCTCCTGGAGACCACAGGCGTCAGCGACCAGAAGGCCTCGGGTGTGCTGTCTGCCGAGCGGCTGATCGAGATCCAGAAACTCATCCGCCAGATGCCGGTCTCCGACGGCGTGGTCGACGGCATCCTGTCGCTGGTGCGCTCCGCGCGCCCCGGCCATGGCAATGCCGAGACCGACAAGGCGGTCGCCTGGGGATCGGGCCCGCGTGCCGGCCAGGCGCTGATGCTGTGCGCCCGGGCGCGTGCGCTCTACGAGGGCCGCCTTGCGCCTTCGCTGGATGACGTACATGCGCTCGCCGAACCCGTGCTCGAACACCGCATGGCGCTCACCTTCGCCGCCCGCGCCGAGGGCATGTCGGTGCGCGACGTGATCGCCACGCTGGTGAAGCAGGCGCGCGCTTGAACAACGGGAAGGATCTCTAACCCTTGGCAGCCATCGGTCAGATCGTCGAGCAGACGCCCGCAAGCGACGCGCTGACCCGCGCCCGCCAGCGCGCCAGCCTGGTGCCCGACTGCATGGTCGAGGCGCACCGCATCGCCAATACGGTGATTGCCGGCTGGCACGGGCGGCGCAAGCGCGGCATCGGCGAGAACTTCTGGCAGTTTCGCCCCTATGCCGAGGGCGAGAGTTTTGCCCGCATCGACTGGCGCCGCTCGGCCCGCGACGACCATACCTATATCCGCGACCGCGAATGGGAGGCCGCCCATACCGTCTGGCTGTGGGCCGACCTTTCGCCCTCCATGATGTACAAGTCGACGCTGGCACCAGTCTCGAAAGAAAGCCGCGCGCTGGTGCTGATGCTGGCACTTTCGGAAATCCTTGCGCGCTCCGGCGAGCGCATCGGCTGCCCGGGCGTGATGGAGCCGGTCTCCGCGCGCAACGCCGCTGAACGACTGGCGACTGCGATCATCCACACACCGCTATCCGGCGGGCTGCCGGATACCGCAATGATCCGCGGTGCAAGCGACATCGTGCTGATCGGCGACTTCCTCGACGATGCCGACGCCATCATGGAGAAGATCGCGCCGCTCGCCCGCCGCGGCCTGCGCGGCCATGTGGTCGAGATCGCCGATCCGGCCGAAGAGGCCTTCCCCTATAGCGGCCGCACCGAATTCACCGACCCCGAAACCGGCGAGAAGCTTGTGTCCGGCCGCGCCGAGGGCCTGCGCGACGACTATCGCCGCGCCTATCTCGCGCGCCGCGAAAACCTCGGCGAGCAGCTGCGCCGCCTCGGCTGGAGCTTCGTCCACCATTCGACCGACCGCCTCGCCTCCGAGGCGCTGGTTGCGGTGCATATGTATCTCTCCGGCACGCCGCCGCTCGTCAGCCGGAGCACCGCCCCATGAACGCGCTGCCGCTCGCCTTTGGCGCACCCGCCGTCCTGCTCGCCCTTGCCGTCCTGCCGCTGATCTGGTGGCTGCTGAAGCTCACTCCACCCCGGCCGAAGTCGGAGGTCTTTCCGCCGCTTCGCATTCTCGCGAGCGTTCTGAAGCGCGAGGAAACGCCGTCGAAGAGCCCGTGGTGGCTGACGCTGCTGCGCATGATGCTCGCCGCCCTGGTCATCCTGGCGCTCGCCGATCCCGTACTCAATCCGCGCAATGCGACGCTGTCGAATGCCGGGCCGCTGGCGCTCGTCGTCGACAACAGCTGGGCGACCGTCGCCGACTGGGACCGCCGTGTTGCGACCGCCGAGGCGCTGATCGGTGACGCCGGCGACGCCGATCTGCCGGTATCCATCGTCTTCACGGCGGATCCGAGCCACGACGCCGTGCCGGCCGCCGCAGCCGTGGCGCTGGAAAAGCTGCGCGCGGCAGATCCCAAGCCGCTCCGCCCCGATCGCGCCCGTGCCGTCCAGGCCTTGCGAGAGGCGCTCGGCGACACCCGGCCGGGCACGCTCGCCCTTCTTGCCGATGGCATCGCCGCCGGCGAGAAGGACACGGTTGTCGCCGATCTGGCCGCCCTGTCACCCGCCGAACTGCGGCTGATCGAGGGCGACAATGCCGCGGCCGTCGCCATTACCGGCGCCACGAACGGCGCAGATGCGCTGACCGTCACGCTGTCACGGCTGAGCGGTGCAGCGGCCGAGAACCGCATCGTCGATGCGCAGGACCGCCAGGGCCGCGTGATCGCGTCCGGCACCGTCGCCTTCGCGCCGAACGAGACGGTGGCCAGCGGCATGGTCACGGCCCCCTTCGAGCTGCGCAATGACTTCGCCCGCCTGTCGCTCGCCGGGCTGGCGACGGCCGGCGCTACGCGCCTGCTCGACGACGGCTTCCGCCGTCGCCGCGTCGCGCTGATCTCCGGCGACACCGGCGACGATTTCCAGCCGCTCTTGTCGCCGCTCTACTATATCGAACGGGCGATCGCGCCTTACGCCGACCTGATCAAGCCGGGCGTCCCGGATCTGGCCGTCTCGATTCCGGAACTTCTGGCGCAGAAGCCGTCGGCGATCATCATGGCCGACATCGGCCGCTTGCCGGAAGCAGTCTACGAGCCCTTGCAGGCCTGGATTGCCAGTGGCGGCACGCTGATCCGCTTTGCCGGTCCTCGGCTGGCCGCCGCTCCGGCCGGCGATCCGCTGGTGCCGGTCATCCTGCGCCAGGGTGAACGGGCGCTCGGCGGGGCGCTGTCCTGGGCCGAACCGCAGCCGCTTGCCGACTTTCCGAAGTTTGGTCCCTTTGCCGGCATGGCGCGGCCGGACGGGATCCTGATCAAACGCCAGGTTCTCGCCGAGCCGACGCCGGATCTGGCCGAACGCACCTGGGCAAGCCTTGCCGACGGTACGCCGCTCGTCACCGTGCGCGAGACGGGTGCTTGCCGC
>DAIMJJ010000239.1:0-6142 GCA_036722275.1 Rhizobium sp.
CCTTCGAGCGCGAAACCGGCGCGGCGGTCGATCTGGTCGTGGGCGCCGACGGCGCCTGGTCCGCAACCCGCAAGCGCATCGAAGGCCGCCCCGGCATCAGTTTTTCCGGTAACATCGCCTGGCGCTTTACGATCCCGGCCGCCGGCGCGCCGACTTTCCTCGATCCCCGCAACGTGACGGCCTTTCTCGGCCCCAATGCGCATATCGTCGCCTATCCGCTGAAGGAGATCGACGGCTTCAACATCGTCGCCATCGCGGCCGGCATGAATCCCGGGGAAACCTGGAGCTCGGAGGGCAGCGCCGGCCAGCGGGCGCTGCTGATGCGCGAGTTTTCCGGCTGGAACATAGAGATTTGCACCCTGCTCGCCTCGATCGAGCGTGCCACCTTCTGGCCGCTCTACGAGGCATCCGACGGCCACTGGCAGAACGGCCGCGACACCGTGCTGATCGGCGATGCCGCCCATGCGATGATGCCGTTTTCCGCGCAGGGTGCGGCCATGGCGATCGAGGATGCCTTCGAGCTCGCCGGCCAGGTGAGCGGTTCGCTGCCGCTTGCCGAAGCGCTCGTCCGTTTCGAGACTGTGCGCAAGGCCCGCGCGGCGCGCGTGCGCCATCGCGGGGCCTTCAACAAGTTCGTCTATCATGCTCGCGGGCCTGTCCGTCTCGGCCGCGACGTCGTTCTGGCGCTGCGCTCGCCGCAGAGCCTCGCCACCGATCTCGACTGGCTCTACGGCTATCGCGCGGAGGGCTGACGCCTAAACGGCGCCAGCCGCGGCAAAACCGCGCTCGAGGTCGGCCTGGATGTCCTCAATATTCTCGAGACCGATCTGCAGGCGGATCACCGGCCCTTCGGTCGGCGCCTTGCGGATGCGACGGTCGTCGAGATTGACCATCACGGCCAGGCTTTCATAGCCACCCCAGGAATAGCCAAGCCCGAACAGCGACAGCGCATCGAGGAAGGCACGCGCCTTCGGCTTGAACTTCTCCGGCGCATCGGCCGAAAGCACGAAGGAGAAGATGCCGCTCGCGCCCTTGAAGTCGCGCTTCCAGATCTCGTGGCCGGGAAAGCTCGGCAGGGCCGGATGCAGCACGCGGGCCACGCCCTCATGCCCCTCCAGCCATTCGGCGACGGCGAGCGCGCTGCGGCCATGGTGCTCGAGCCGGAGGTTCATCGTCCGCAGGCCGCGCAGGATCATGTAGGAATCGTCCGGCGAACCGCAGATGCCGAGCGTGATGTTGGCCTCGTGCAGACGTTCCCAATGGGCGGCATTGGCCGACACCGTCCCCATCAGAATGTCGGAATGGCCGGACGGATATTTGGTCGCGGCATGGATGGAGATGTCGACGCCGAAATCGAGTGGGCGGAAATAGAGTGGCGTCGCCCAGGTATTGTCCATGGTCACCACGCAGCCGTGTCTGTGGGCGGCGTCGGCGATGGCGCGGATATCCTGCATTTCGAAGGTGTTGGAGCCCGGCGCCTCGGTGTGCACCAGCTTGGTGTTCGGCCGGATCAGTTGCTCGATGCCCGCACCGACCTCAGGATCGTAATATTCGACCTCGACGCCGAGCCGCGTCAGCATGGTGTCGCAGAAGTGCCGGCAGGGCGAATAGACCGAATCGACGATCAGGGCGTGATCGCCGGCCGACAGGAAGGCGAGGAAAGGCACGGTGATGGCGGCAAGGCCGGAGGGAACCAGAATGGTGCCGGCCGAACCCTCGAGCGCGTCGATCGCCTCGCAGAGCGCGTCGGTGGTCGGCGTGCCGCGCGTGCCGTAGGTGTATTTCTGACCGCGCGTCTCCATGGTGCGCACGTCGGGAAACAACACCGTGGAGGCATGCACCACCGGCGGATTGACGAAGCCGTGGAAGCTCGAGGGATCATGCCCGATATGGCAGAGCTTCGTATCCGTGCCGGCATTCGCCAGCATGTCTTTCCTGTCCTTCATTTTGTTCTGGGGCCTTCTGATTGCGGGGTATGAAAGGCCGATTTTTGAAGCCCGCAGGCGTTGGGGTCAAGCCGCGATTTGTCACCCGGGCATTGCCAAATCGGCAAATCAAAGCGCTTTCATACGATTCGAAAATGAGCAGGACGTGGTCACAAACGGTATTTTGTGCCTGTTTTTCCAGCTGAATTAGCAAATTGCCGCTTTTCGCCGCAATTTGTGAGGTCGAGACTTGACCGTCGAACCATTTAAGACTGTGATAGCCATGCTCGCACCGGGAGGGTGGCGAGCCGGCCAGCTGCGCCGACCCTGTGGCGTGCGGCGGTCCAGAGCAAAAGACAATGGAAAAAGGTTGGGAAAAATGAACAAGACTCTTCTGTCAGCTGCGCTTGGCGCTGCGGTGCTCGTAACGGGCGCGTCGGCTGCATCTGCCGGCACGCTCGATGACGTCAAGGCCAAGGGTTTCGTCCAGTGCGGCGTCAACGGCTCGAACCTCGCAGGCTTCGGTGCCCAGGACTCCTCCGGCAACTGGACCGGTCTCGACGTCGATCTCTGCAAGGCTGTCGCTGCCGCCGTGTTCGGCGACGCCACCAAGGTCAAGTACACGCCCCTCTCCGCCAAGGACCGTTTCCCGGCCCTGCAGTCGGGCGAAGTGGACATGCTGGCCCGTAACACCACCTGGAGCACCAGCCGCGATTCGCAGCTTGGCTTCGATTTCCGCGCCGTGAACTATTATGACGGCCAGGGCTTCATGGTGAAGAAGGAGCTCAACGTGAAGTCGGCGCTCGAACTGAACGGCGCCTCGATCTGCGTCCAGTCCGGCACCACCACCGAACTCAACCTTGCCGACTACTTCCGTGCCAACAACATGGAATTCAAGCCGGTCGTGTTCGAGGCCCAGGACGAAGCGGACGCCGCGTACAATGCCGGCCGTTGCGACGCCTACACCACCGACGCCTCGGGCCTCTATTCGATCCGCCTGAAGATGGCCAATCCGGACGACCATATGGTCCTGCCGGAAATCATCTCGAAGGAACCGCTCGGCCCGGCCGTTCGCCAGAACGATTCCAAGTGGTTCGACGTCGTAACCTGGTCGCACTACGCCATGGTCGCTGCCGAAGAATTCGGCATCACGCAGGCCAATGTCGAGGAAATGAAGAAGTCCGCAAACCCGGACATCAAGCGCTTCCTCGGTGAAGAAGCCGATTCCACCCTCGGTGCCGACCTCGGCCTGCCGAAGGACTGGGCCGTGCAGATCATCAAGGCCGTCGGCAACTATGGCGAAAGCTTCGAGCGCAATGTCGGTCAGGGCTCGCCGCTCAAGATCGAACGCGGCCTGAACGCCCTGTGGAACAAGGGCGGCCTGCAGTACGCTCCGCCGATCCGCTGATCGTCTTCCAGACTTCTAGGAAAGGCGGAGCGATCCGCCTTTCCCTTTCGGACGATAACACCCGGACAAAAGGGTGACGAAACGACAGGGGACATTTTTGATGGCTGCGACCGACGCCCGTACCGAGGGCGGCGACGACCGTCCCAAGGTATCGCTGCTCTACAATCAGGCTTTCCGACAGATCGTCTATCAGGCGCTGACCCTGGCGATCATCGCCTGGGCTATCTATTTCGCCTGGACCAATGCCGCACAGAACCTGGCGCGCGCCAATATGACCTCGGGCTTCGGCTTCCTCAACAGCCGCGCAGGCTTCGACGTCGCCCAGTCGCTGATCGCCTATAGCAGCGATTCGACCTATTTCCGCGCGCTGCAGGTCGGCCTTCTCAACACGTTGGTGATCGGCTTCTTCGGCATCATCACGGCAACGGTCGTCGGGCTTCTGGTCGGCATCGGCCGACTGTCGCACAACTGGCTGATCGCCAAGCTGAGCACGGTCTATGTGGAGATCTTCCGCAATATTCCGCCGCTGCTGGTCATCTTCTTCTGGTATCTCGGCGTGCTGGCGCTGCTGCCGGCGATCCGCACGATCTTCCAGCATGTGAAGGACAATCCGGACGCGGTCTTCTTCATCTCGAACCGCGGCATCTACATGCCCGCGCCGATCTTCGGCGAAGGCTTCAGCGTGGTTGTCATCGCATTCCTCGCCGGGATCATTGCGGCGATTGGCTTCACCATCTGGGCGAACCGGCGCCAGCAGGCGACCGGCAAGCGACCGCCGGTTCTGCTGGTCAATCTCGGCCTGATCATCATCCCGCCGCTTCTCGTCTTCGCGCTGCTCGGTGCACCGCTGTCCTTCGACTATCCGGTTCCCGGCTCGTTCAACATGCGCGGCGGCATGGTCATCGGCCCGGAATTCCTGGCGCTTTACCTCGCGCTTTCGCTCTATACCGCCTCCTTTATCGCCGAGATCGTGCGCGCCGGCATTCGCGGCGTACCGAAGGGCCAGACGGAAGCGGCCTATGCGCTCGGCTTGCGTTCGGGCCTCACCACCCGGCTGGTGATCCTGCCGCAGGCGCTGCGCATCATCATTCCGCCGCTCACCTCGCAATATCTCAACCTGATCAAGAACTCCTCGCTCGCCGTCGCCGTCGGTTACGCCGATCTCGTGGCGGTCGGGGGCACGATCCTCAACCAGTCGGGCAAGGCGGTCGAGATCATCGCGATCTGGATGGCGATCTACGTCACCATCAGCCTGCTGACCTCGCTGTTCATGAACTGGTTCAATGCCAAGATGGCCCTGGTGGAGCGCTGAGATGGATAGCCGTACTTCCTTCGTCCGTCACACCTTTCTTCCTGCCGAAGCACCGCCGAAGCAGGAATCGACCGTCATCGGCTGGTTGCGCAAGAACCTGTTTGCCTCGGTCCAGGATACCATCCTGACGCTCGCCGCCTTGGCCGCGCTCGTCTATTTCCTGCCAGGTGTCATCGACTGGCTGTTCCTGTCGGCCGTATGGACCGGCGCCGACCGCAGCGTCTGCACCACGGCCGTTCAGGGCGGCATCCAGCCCGACGGCTGGAGCGGCGCTTGCTGGGCCTATGTCAACGACCGCTTCGTGCAGTTCATGTTCGGCTCCTATCCGCGCGGCGAGCTGTGGCGGCCGCTGCTGGTGCTCGCCCTGTTCATCGCCATTCTGGTCCCCTTCCTCATTCCCAAAGCCCCACGCAAGGGGCTCAACGCCCTGATGCTGCTGATCGGCCTGCCGGTCGTCGCCTATGTGCTGCTGCTCGGCGGCTGGTTCGGCCTCTCCTATGTGGAGACGACGCTATGGGGCGGGCTGATGGTGACGATGATCCTGTCCTTCGTCGGCATCGCGGTCTCCTTGCCGCTCGGCATCCTGCTGGCGCTGGGACGCCGCTCGCCCATGCCGGTCGTGCGCACCGCATCCGTCGCCTTCATCGAGCTCATCCGCGGCGTGCCGCTGATCACCGTGCTGTTCATGGCCAGCGTGCTTCTGCCGCTGTTCCTGACGCCGGGCAACAATATCGACAAGTTCCTGCGCGCGCTGATCGGGGTGTCGATCTTCGCCTCGGCCTATATGGCGGAGGTCATCCGCGGCGGCCTGCAGGCCATTCCGAAGGGGCAGTATGAGGCCGCCGATGCACTCGGCCTCAGCTATTTCCACAAAATGGCCTTCATCATCCTGCCGCAGGCGATCAAGCTCGTCATTCCGGGGATCGTCAACACCTTCATCGGCATCTTCAAGGACACCTCGCTCGTCACCATCATCTCGATGTACGACCTGCTGGGCATCGTGAAGGCTTCGTTCGGCGATTCGGGCTGGCAGACGCCGGTCACGCCGCTGACCGGCCTGATATTCGCCGGCTTCGTTTTCTGGGTTTTCTGTTTCGGCATGTCGCGCTATTCGGGCTTCATGGAACGGCACCTCGATACCGGCCACAAGAGATAACCTCAAGGGGGAGAACAATGGCTGAAGTCCAACCCACCAAGATGACCGTTTCGGACACCGATGTCGCGGTCGAGATCGTCAACATGAACAAGTGGTACGGGGATTTCCACGTGCTGCGCGACATCAACCTGAAGGTCATGCGCGGTGAGCGCATCGTCATTGCCGGGCCGTCCGGTTCGGGCAAGTCGACGATGATCCGCTGCATCAACCGGCTGGAAGAACACCAGACCGGCAAGATCGTCGTCGACGGGATCGAACTCACCAACGACCTGAAGAAGATCGACGAGGTGCGGCGCGAAGTCGGCATGGTATTCCAGCACTTCAACCTCTTCCCGCATCTG
>DAIMJJ010000240.1:0-6106 GCA_036722275.1 Rhizobium sp.
TTTCGAGATCAGCACACCCTCCCGCGAACTGCTGGTGGAGGTCGCGCGGCTGTCGGGCGATGCCGAACTCAACCACGTCCTGGAGAATGGCGATCGGCAGGCGCTCGATGCCTGGCTGTGGGGGCGCGACATCCTCGATCTTCTCGGCATGATGCCGAAGGACGCGATGGGGCTCCCCGATTTCGTCGGCCTTCTGAAGCCGCTTCAGCATCGCGCCTATTCGATTGCCTCGAGCCCGAAGGAGCATCCGGGTTCGATCCATCTGACGGTCGCGACGCTCCGCTATCACAGCCATGGACGGGCCCATCAGGGTGTGGCTTCTACTTTTCTCGCCGACCGTGTCGGCGAGGGCAAGACGGCGCCGATCTTCCTGTCGCCCAACCGCGCCTTCCGCGTGCCGGAGGACGATGACGCCGCCATGATCATGATCGGTCCCGGCACCGGGGTTGCCCCCTTCCGCGCCTTCCTGCAGGAGCGGCGTGCACGTGGCGCCAAGGGTCGCAACTGGCTGTTCTTCGGAGACCAGCACCGTGATCTCGACTTCCTCTATCAGGAGGACTTCGTGGCGATGCAGGCTTCCGGGCTTCTGACCCGCCTCGACCTCGCCTTTTCCCGCGACCAGGCGGAGAAGATCTACGTCCAGCACCGGATGCGCGAAAATGCAGGCGAGCTGTTCGCCTGGCTCGAGGCCGGCGCCCATCTCTACGTCTGCGGCGATGCCACGCATATGGCGGCCGACGTCGAACGGGCCCTTGTCGAAATCGTCGCTTCCGAGGGCAGCCTGTCGGCCGATGAGGCGGAGGCCTATGTCGACCGGCTGCGCAAGGACAAGCGCTACGCCCGCGACGTCTACTGATCCCGCGACAACCTTCCTTCACCCTATAGGGGCGGCGTCCGGCCGCCCGCATCGGAGAGAGATTCCATGACGAAACTCAATGAGCTTGCCGCACGGCTGGAACGCGACGGGATCGATATCCTGCATGTCGGCCTGTTCGACTATGCGAGCGTCTTTCGCGAACGGCGCCTGAAGCGCGACCAGTTTCTTGCCTGGGCCCGCGATCCACGCTTCTCCAACACCCTGCCGCACTGGGATTCGGCCGACAGCCTGTTTGGCGGCGGCCCTTACCTGACCGAGGCCCTGAGCCTTGATGTCGCGTCCCTTCGCCCTTACGCCTTCGAGCCGAAAGCGGCAGCGATCGTTGCAGACTATGCTGGCGAGAACCGCGAGCTGATGCCGCGGGCCGTGCTTGCCCGCCAGATCGAGCGGGCGGCGAGCATGGGCTACGAGGTCCGGGCTGCTTTCGAGTTCGAGGTGATCTTCCTCAAGGAAAATGCCGCAAGCCTGCGCGACAGCGGCTTTGCCGCCATGCACACCTTCATGCCGGAGAACAAATGCTGGTCGGGCCAGACGGCGGCCGACCAGGCCGAGTTCGTGGCGGGCCTCGAAAAGGCGATCGTCGACCACGGCGTCTCGCTCTTTGCGGTCGCCGGCGAGCTCGGACCCGGCTGCTTCGAGGCGACGCTTGCCGCCGAAACGCCGATGAAGGCGGCCGACGACGCGGCCTTCTTCCGCCAGGCGGCCCGCGCCTATGCTCGCCGCCAGGACATGACCGCGAGCTTCATGGCCTCGATGGGCGGTTCCTTCCCCGGCATCGGCGGTCACGTGACCCTGTCGCTCTGGGACAAGAAGACTGGCCGCAACGTGTTTTCGGATCCGTCGGTCACAACGAACCAATCGGCGAAGCATTTCATCGGCGGCATGGCCCGGCTGGTGCCGGAGGCCTTTGCGCTCTGCGCCCATACCGTCAACGCCTATCGCCGCTTCGCACCGGGGTCCTGGGCCCCGAAATCGGTGAGCTGGGCCGAGTATACCTTCACGACGGCCGTGCGTTCCGTCCCCTCGGCCGAGGACAGCGCGCGCCTGGAATTCCGTCTGCCGGGTGCCGACTGCAATCCGCATCTCACCCTGGCGCTGGCGCTGGCCGGCGGTCTGGACGGTCTGGAGGAGCGGATCGATCCGCCGGCGGCCACCCCCTTCGGCGGCCCGGACGACATTCCGCCCGGCGCGACCCGGCTGCCCCGCGACCTTAAGGACGCCGCCGATCGGCTGAAGGCGAGCACGCTTGCCGCCCGGCACTTTGGCGAGGCCTTCACCGGCCATTTCGCCAAGGTCTGCGAGGTCGAGCATGCCGCCCTTGCCCGTGCCGTCAGCGCCTTCGAGCTCGCCCGTTATCTCGAAGGCTGAAGATCCACCCCCGCAACCAACCCCAAATAACAAAAGAGGAGAACGCCTTATGGCAAAACATGAAAACTGCGACCTGTTCCGCGAGCTGAACGATCCGCTGCGCAAGGAACGCGTCGCGCGGGTGAGCGACAAGATCAAGGCGCTCGGTATCGAGTACATCTACTACCAGTATGTTTCGATCACCGGCCGCGTGCTCGGCAAGGCTGTGCCCGCCCGCCACTGGGAATACAATGCCCGCAAGGGGGTGCAGACTTGGATGGGCGGCGTCACAAACGTCTCGACCGACATGCACGGAACGCTCTTCGGCTTTTCGGCCAATGACGGCGAAACCGTCGCCCTGCCGGATCCGGAAACCTTCTGCCAGATGCCCTGGGACAAGCGCGTCGCCCGTGTCTTCTGCACGCTTTTCTACGGTCTCGAAGATGCCAAGAACCCGGGCGGTTACTTCGAATGCGACACGCGCGGCAACCTGAAGCGTTTTGACCGCGAGTTCCGCGAAAAGCACAACGGGCTTCACCTGCGCGTCGGCATGGAGCCGGAAATGCTGTGGCTGAAAAAGAACCCGGAAGGTTCGCCGACGCCCTATTCCGGCATCACCGAACCCTATGCCTATCACATCGGCCAGTTCGAAAGCGCGCGCCCCATCTGGACGCAGATCTATGAATACGCCCACGCCATGGGTCTCGACATGATCCAGGGCGACGTCGAGGATGCGCCCGGCCTGCTCGAGCTCAACTTCGCCTTCGACGATGCGCTGAAGACTTGCGACCGTCTGACGACCTATCGCCAGATCTGCAACGAGGTCGCCCGCCAGCATGGGCTGATCGCCTGCTTCATGGCCAAGCCGATGATGGGCGTTCCGGCCAATGGTTGCCATCACAACTGCTCGATCTGGACCGGTGGGTCGGCCGAGCTCCAGCGCCTCGTGCCGGGCGAGCTTCCCGGCATGGAAGAGAACTTCACCTATACCAAGGGCGGCGTGAACGAGTTCGAGAACAAGGAAGGTGGCTGGCTGCCGACCGAGATCGGCCATCACGCACTCGGTGGCGCCTTGAAGCACATCGGCGCGCTCACGGCGATCGGCGCTTCGACCGTCAACTCCTATCGCCGCTTCGCCGATGTCGGGCTCTGGGCTCCGATCGGCGCCAACTGGGGCCTGCAGAACCGTTCCTGCACCATCCGCATCTCGGCACCGGATCGCTTCGAGTTCCGCGCGGTCGACGCCATGGTCAACCAGCACCTGTTCTGCGCCGCCCTCATCAAGGCGCTCGATGACGGTATCTCCAACAAGATCGATCCGGGTGCCCCGGAAGACCGCAACGTCGTGGAAGTCATGAAGGCCGGCGGTCATGTCGATCTCATCCCGCTCAACCTCAATGAGGCGCTGGATGCCTTGCAGAAGGACGACCTGGTTCTGGAGGCCATGCCGGGCCGCCTGTATGAACTCTACGACCTGATGAAGCGCGACGATTGGAAGCGCTTCCTCAAGGAAGTCACGAACTGGGATCACGAACGCTATATGGACTATCTGCCGTAAGCGATGTCATGAAAGATCGCGAGCGGCGCGATGCGCCGTTCGCACGCCCTATCCGACCCCCGAGTGGAGTTTTCCATGTCTAACAATCTCAAATTCTTCATTGATGGCGCCTGGGTCGATCCGGTCGTCCCCACGACGCTCGACGTCATCAATCCGGCGACCGAAGAGGCCTATACCCAGATCTCCGTCGGCTCCAAGGCCGATGTCGACAAGGCCGTCGCCGCCGCCAAGAAGGCCTTCGCCACCTTCTCCAAGACGTCGGTTGCCGAGCGTCTGGCGCTTCTGAAGAAGATCCTCGAAGTTTACAATGCCCGTTTTGAGGACATTGCCGTTGCCGTTTCCAACGAGATGGGCGCCCCGCTTTCGTTTGCCCGTGACGCCCAGGCCTGGGCCGGTCGCGCGCACATGGAATCGACCATCGAAGCGCTCGAAAACTACAAGTTCTCCGAGAAGCGCGGTACGACTACGGTCGTGAAGGAGCCGATCGGTGTCTGCGCGCTGATCACGCCGTGGAACTGGCCGCTCAACCAGATCGTCTGCAAGGTCGCCCCGGCGATCGCCACCGGCTGCACCGTCGTGCTGAAGCCGTCCGAAATCGCACCGATCTCCGGCATTGTCTGGGCCGAGATCATGGAAGAGGCCGGCGTTCCGAAGGGTGTCTTCAACCTCGTCAACGGCACCGGCCCCGATGTCGGCCAGATCATGGCCGGTCACCCGGATGTCGATATGGTCTCGTTCACCGGCTCCACCCGTGCCGGCATCATCGTCGCCAAGACGGCGGCCGACACGGTCAAGCGCGTCGCCCAGGAGCTGGGTGGCAAGTCGGCCAACATCGTTCTTCCCGATGCCGATCTCGAAACCGCCGTCACCAAGGGTGTCCAGGGCTGCTTCGGCAATTCCGGCCAGTCCTGCGATGCGCCGACCCGCATGCTGGTGCCGGCCGATCGCCATGACGAGGCGTTGAAGATCGCGAAGGCGGCCGCCGAGGCCCACAAGGTCGGCAGCCCGACCGCCGACGACACCGATCTCGGACCGGTCGTGTCGCAGTTGCAGTTCGACAAGATCCAGCGCCTCATCGAGGCTGGTATCAAGGAAGGTGCAACGCTCGTCACCGGCGGTCTCGGCCGCCCCGAAGGTCTGAATCGTGGCTATTATGTCCGCCCGACCATCTTCGGCAACGTGACCCGGGACATGACGATCGCGCGCGAGGAAATCTTCGGGCCGGTTCTCTCGATCCTGCCCTACAAGACCGAGGAAGAGGCAATCGAGATTGCCAACGACACGGTCTATGGCCTTGCCGCCTACATCCAGTCGCAGGACCTCGAGCATGCCCGTGCGGTCGCCCGCGAGATGCGCGCCGGCTCCGTCTACCTGAACTATCCGGATTGGGATACCCGCGCGCCCTTCGGCGGCTACAAGCAGTCGGGCAATGGTCGCGAATATGCCGATTTCGGCATCCACGACTTCCTCGAGATCAAGGGTATCGTCGGTTACGGCGACTAAGCCTTGATCACGGTCGGGCTCGCCTAGCGGTGCCCGGCGGGATCGATGCCAGCAACGATCAACGCCCGCGGCGGGTTCCTGTCGCGGGCGTTCTTGTCTTCGTGCGGTTCGAATGGCACAGCCAGAATTCCGTGCAGCGCGGGATGACGGTTGGCTGCGGGCTTCGGAAACGCGCGCTGCATCGCGATAAAATTTCGACAGTCCGCGCAAGCCGTGACATAAGGCCCCGGCAAAAACCCTCCAGCCTCGCGTCCGGTCATGATTCGTATCGAAAACATCAGCAAGCAGCTCAGCCACCGCATTCTGTTCATCGAGGCCTCCGCCGCGCTCAACAGGGGCGAGAAGATCGGCCTGGTTGGCCCGAACGGTGCCGGCAAGACCACGGTCTTTCGCATGGTGACCGGCGAGGAGCAGCCGGACGAGGGGCAGATCTCCGTCGAGAAGAATGTGTCGATCGGCTATTTCAACCAGGATGTCGGTGAGATGTCGGGCCGCAGCGCGGTGGCCGAGGTGATGGATGGGGCAGGACCGGTGAGCGAGGTCGCCGCCGAACTGCGCGAGCTTGAGGCCGCCATGGTGGATCCTGACCGGCTGGACGAGATGGACGCCATCATCGAGCGCTACGGCGAGGTGCAGGCCCGTTACGAGGAGCTCGACGGCTATGCGCTGGAGGGCCGCGCCCGCGAAGTCTTGGCCGGCCTGAGCTTCAGCCAGGAAATGATGGACGGCGATGTCGGCAAGCTCTCGGGCGGCTGGAAGATGCGAGTCGCGCTCGCCCGCATCCTCTTGATGCGCCCTGACGTCATGCTGCTCGACGAACC
>DAIMJJ010000241.1:0-5961 GCA_036722275.1 Rhizobium sp.
CGCGCCGCGACCGAAGACATAGTCGATACGGTCGTGATGGTCGTCCTTGGCGGTTGGCTAGCAGGTCGGGGTCCAGGTGAAGGCGGGTTTGGCCACTTCGTCGGGATGGACGGCGCGCAGGAGGTCGGTCATGCCGGCTTCGGTTTCGATGCGCAGGGCCGACGGATACTTCACCACCATCGGCTGGTGCCCGGCCTTGACTGCGGCGTCCGTCCAGTCGCGATGGGACGGCTCGTTGAAGTCGCCGAAGAGGAAGACCGCATCGGCGCCGTCGGCCTGCTTTAGATCCTTCATCAGCAGATCAAGCGCCGGCCCGCGGGCCTTGGTTGCCGCTGCCACCGCTTCGTCGGCGGTCTTGAGGAACGGTGCCGGCCCATACTCGATGTTGAGCAGCTGGTAGGGCTGATAGGGGTAGTCGGTGAGGTGGATGTTGAAGGCGTAGACCTTGCGGCCGTTGACGTCGATTTCCGCACCGAGATCATTCTCGGTCGCCTTGCCGATCGGGTAGCGGCTGATGATCGCATTCGCCCACAGCGCGGGATTGGTCTTGGACTGGTCGTAGTAGTGGAAGCCGAGCGCCTTGGCGAGATCCTTGGCGACGCTCGGGCCGGTCGGCACGCAGTCATCGGCATCGCAGACGTCCGGTTCCGGCTTGGTCTCCTGGACACCGATGATGTCGGCGCCGGCCGCGCGGATTACGTCTGCCGTCTCGGAGACATCCTTCTCGTCATTGGCGCCGCCGCCCCAGATGTTGAAGCTCATCACGGTCAGTTCCGTGGTCGGATCGGCGGCGAGGGCCGTACCGCCGAACAGAGTGGACGAGCACAGCAATGCAAAGACGAGCCTGGTCATGATGATCTCCCGAATCCCAGATTTTGGCTGACGATAGGCGGGAACTGTGACGGACGCACGAAAGAAACGCAAAGAGCGGCGCAGCGCCGCGCGCTCATTTTCTCTCAGGCGAACTGGCGCCTTTTCGGCTCGACCGCATGGGTTTCGCTTACGGCAGGCAGGCTCTCGAGCACCCGGCGGGCGGGCAGGATGGCGATGACTTCGGTGCCTTCGCGCAGTTTGGACTTCAGCTTGAATTCGCCGCCATGCTTGGCGAGGATCGCCTGAACGATCGGCAGGCCGAGGCCGGTGCCCTGTTCGGCGCTCTTGATGGCGATCGAGCCCTGGCCGAAGGCGGAGAGCACGACCGGGATCTCGTTTTCGGGAATGCCGGGACCGTTGTCGCGGATGGAGACATACTGGCCGCCGCCGGCGGTCCAGCCGACCTTGACGCGGATCTCGCCGCCCTGGGGCGTGAACTTGACCGCGTTGGACAGCAGGTTCAGCACCACCTGGCGCATGGCCTTCTCGTCGGCCCAGACGGCCGGCAGATCCGGCTGGAACTGTTCCTCGATGGTGATGTTCTTGGCCTTGGCGCGCAGCTGCACCATGCCGACGCAATCCTCGGCAAGATCGAGCAGCGAGACGACCTCCTCGTTGAGCTCGTATTTACCGGCCTCGATGCGCGAAAGGTCGAGGATCTCGTTGATGAGGTCGAGCAGGTGCTGGCCGGAGCGGTGGATGTCGCCGGAATATTCCTTGTAGAGCGGATTGTTGAGCGGCCCGAGAACCTCGGTCGCCATGACCTCGGAAAAGCCGAGAATGGCGTTGAGCGGAGTTCTGAGCTCGTGCGACATCGAGGCGAGGAAACGCGACTTGGCGAGATTGGCCTCTTCGGCGCGACGGCGGGCCTCGTCCGACATCGACTTCGCCACTTCGAGCTCGGCGATCAGATCGTCCTTTTCCGTCTGGAAAGAGAGAAGCTTCAGGTTCGCCTGATGCAGCCGGCTGGTGATGTAGATGAAGAAGATGAGGGCGGTGGTGAACAGCGCCGTCATGCCGATGTCGAGGACGTTGCGAGTGGTCGTGGCGAGGTAGACGAGGGCGCCGACCGTGGGCAGGAAGCCGAACAGCAGCGCCTGGCGCAGAAGCATGTTCGACATTGCGGTGACCGAAAGGACGATCAGCAGTGCGGCGCCCTTGTAGAGCAGAAAGGTGTCGCCCCCGCAGCTGGCGCAGGATTGCAGCGAGAAGAATGCCCAGCAGACGCCCATGCCCGCCTGGCCTACCAGCAGCAGCCGGCGCCATTTGACCAGATTGCTGTCGGTGAGATCCTGGCGCGAGGCGCGCTTCACCATCAGGATGTTGAGCGCATGAACCGTGAGCGAGGCGAGCGTCCACAGGAAGAGCGTCGGGTCGGGATTGATGTAAGCACCGAAACCGCTCACCATCAGGATGACGATCGGCATGACGGCGGCCCCTTGCAGGGTGGCGCCGAGATGCATGCCGAGCATCTCGCTCTCGAACAGCAGCGTGCCGCCCTTGCTCGACTGCAGACGTTCGCGCGTCGTGCGGACCGCCTTCGCCACGGCCTTGTTGCGATGGCCGCGGGAGAGGTCGACGATGTTCTTGTCTGCCGAGGTGGGAACGCCCTTACTCATAATATCGATGGTCACTTGTCGCCGTTATGGCGAAACTAGCGGGTAATTCTTAAGAAGATGCTGTCGAAAAGGATTTGTTTGCCATGTTGGCCAAGGTCTTGTTGGTGAAATGGGCCGAAATGTGAACCGCGCCAGCCGGTCGCTGAGGTTTCTGAGGGACGGGGTTGTCGGATTGTCCATGCTGGCTTTCGGCATTCTGATCGCCGCCAAACTCGACAACGACAACCGGCAGACCATCGGCGGGCCGTTCATCGCCATCGACGGCGATACGCTGGCGGCTGCCGATAGGCGTCTGCGGCTCGAAGGGATCGACGCGCCGGAGATCGGCCAGTCATGCAGCGTCAATGGCCGCTCGCTTGCCTGTGCGGAGGCCGCCCGGCAGCGCTTGGCAACGCTCGCGAAGCGCGGCGACTTTCTTTGCCGCGGCGGTGCCAAGGATCGCTATGAGCGGCTGCTGGTGCGCTGTCGCACCGGCGGGGCTGATGTCAATGCGACCCTGGTGCGCGACGGCCTGGCCGTCTCCTATGGCGACTATCGCGCCGAGGAGGCGGCCGCGCGGCGCGACCGGATCGGGCTCTGGGCTGGCGATTTCGAGCGTCCGGCCGACTGGCGGCGGGTTCATCGCGGCGACATGGCGGCTTGGGATGAGGAACATTCGGGCGGGCTTTTGGCTTTCCTTCGCGACTGGCTTGGTGTCAATTGATCGCCATCACGACGGAAATCCAGGGAGGCATCATGAAACTTTTCGACGGCGGTCGCGCGCCCAATCCGCGTCGGGTGACGGTCTTTCTCAAGGAAAAGGGCATTGCGGTCGAGACCGTGCCGGTTGACATGGGCGCGCTCGGCCACAAGTCGGCGGAGATGACCGCCCGCAACCCGTTCCAGCGGCTGCCGGTGCTCGAACTGGATGACGGCACGGTGTTGTGCGAATCGGTGGCAATCTGCCGCTATTTCGAGGAAATCCAACCGGAGCCGCCGCTGTTCGGCATCGACGCCCGGGACAAGGCGCTGGTGGAGATGTGGAACCGGCGCGCCGAGCTGATCTTCCTTGCCTCCGTCGCCGCCGCCTTTCGCCATCTGCATCCGGCCATGGCCGGCTGGGAGGTGCCGCAGGTGCCGGCCTGGGGCGAGGCGAACAAGCCCAAGGTGCTCGACTTCCTGCGCTTCCTCGATACCGAACTGGCAAGCCGCGAATTCATCGCCGGGCCGCGCTTCACCATTGCCGACATCACCGCGATGATCGCCTTCGAATTCATGAAGCCCGCGCGCATCACCTGCCCGGAGGAGCTGACGCATGTCTGGCGCTGGTACCGCGCGGTGCAGGGACGGCCGAGCGCGGCGGTCTGACGGAAAGCCATGGCAGAGGCGGACATCGAGGGCATGGACGAGAGGCTGGATCCGCTTCGGCGGGCGATTGCCGCCTGCCGCCTCTGTCGCGACTGTCCGGCCGGCGGGCCGGGCAATCGCATGCCGCACGAGCCCCGTCCGGTGGCGATCATCTCGAGCGAGGCGCGAATCCTGATCGCCGGTCAGGCGCCGGGCCTCAGGGTCCACGAGACCGGCCTGCCGTTCAACGACGCCTCCGGCGACCGGCTGCGGCAATGGCTCGGGGTCGACCGCGAGACCTTCTACGATCACCGCCGTTTCGCGATCGTGCCGATGGGCTTCTGCTTTCCCGGCTATGACGTCCATGGTCACGACCTGCCGCCGCGGCGCGAATGTGCACCGCACTGGCGCGACACGGTCATGGCCGCCATGCCGCAGATCGAACTGGTTCTCGCGATCGGCCAGTATGCGCAGGCCTGGCATCTTTCCGGGCGGCGGCGCAAGACGATGACCGAGACGGTCGTGCACTGGCGGGATTACTGGCAGGGCAATGTCGAGGGTCCGAAGGTCCTGCCGCTGCCGCATCCGAGCTGGCGCAATACCGGCTGGCTGAAGCGCCACCCCTGGTTCGAGGCCGAGGTTCTGCCGGTCTTGAAAAGGGAGGTGGAGAAGCTGGCGCGGTGAAAGGATTTTCTTTGCCTTAACGCAATCTGAGCTATATCGAGAAAATTATTCGAAAGGCTTTGGCATGGACCGACTCGACCGAAAAATTCTGCGCATCCTCCAGGAAGATTCCACGCTGGCCGTCGCCGATCTGGCGAAGAAGGTGGGTTTGTCGACCACGCCTTGCTGGCGCCGCATCCAGAAGATGGAGGAGGACGGCATCATCCGCCGCCGCGTGGCGCTGCTCGATCCGGTCAAGGTCAACACGAAGGTGACCGTGTTCGTCTCGATCCGCACCGCCAGCCACTCGATCGAATGGCTGAAGCGCTTCTCCGAAGTGGTGGCTGAGTTTCCGGAAGTCGTCGAGTTCTACCGCATGAGCGGTGACGTCGATTATCTGCTGCGCGTCGTCGTGCCGGACATCGCCGCCTATGACGCTTTCTACAAGCGCATGATCGCCAAGATCGAGATCCGGGACGTGTCCTCGGCCTTCGCCATGGAGCAGATCAAGTACACGACGGAACTGCCGCTCGACTACATGATCCTCGACAACCAGCGCAACAGCGAAGACTGAGGCGTCCAAGCCGGGTTACGGCTTCAGCCGTTTCAGGATTTTTTCGCTCTTCAGTTCGCGCACGCCATCCTTGCCGATCCATCGGGCCGTCTTGTCTGCGCTTGCTGCGAGTTTTTCGGCCAAAGCAAGCGCCGGCGGATGGCAGGTGGCATTGCGCTTGCCAATATTGCGCAGTGCCCAGTTGACCGCCTTACGCACGAAATTGCGCGGGTCGGTCGCCTGTTTTTCGATCAGCGGCAGATAGGCGAGCAAGGCTTCGTCCGGCTCTTCCTTGTTGTGCACGGTGGCGCCGGCGATCATGGCAAAGGCGGTACGACGGACATATTCGCGCTCGTCGGCGGCGAATTCGGTGACGAGGTCACGCCAGTAGGGTGTCTCCGTGAACAGGTCGGCAGCGGTGTCGACGATTTCCCAGGAATTGAAGTCGCCCGCCCAGGCCCGCATCTCCTCAAGTGTCAGCACCTTCGGATCGGCGGTGAGGATCGCCAGCATGCGGGCATCGCGCAGGCCGGTGTCCCACAGCGCGAGCGCTCTTGTGTGATCGCGTTTGATCTGCCGGACGAGCGCTTGCATCTGCGGCGTGGTGATGCCGAGCGCCGTCGTCGTGTCGATGCCGAAACGCGCCATGCCGGCGATATTGGCCTCGTTGCGGAACGACTGGAGGTGGGCGACGATCTCGCCCACCGAAGATGCCGGCGTCAGCGTCATTTCTTTTCCAGACGGGCCAGCAGCGAGGACGTGTCCCAGCGATTGCCGCCGAGCTTCTGGACTTCGCCGTAGAACTGGTCGACGAGCGCGGTGACAGGCAGGGCGGCGCCGTTGCGGCGGGCTTCCGACAGCACGATGTCGAGATCCTTGCGCATCCAGTCGACGGCGAAGCCGAAGTCGAATTTGCCCTCGTCCATG
>DAIMJJ010000242.1:0-5894 GCA_036722275.1 Rhizobium sp.
ATCCAGCTTGCATCAATCCGCATCTTCTTGCGATCAATTGAGTCCACACCCTAGTACATCAGTCGCCGCCACTGCCAGTAGGCATTGGCGGCGTGCAGTCGTTCGCGCTCACGCGGATCGCCGGCATCGGGCTCGCGGAAGTACTCCTTCAAGTCCTGTCCGGCCGAAAAGGCTTCCCCCGCTCCTGTGATCACGATGATCTTGGCATCGTCGACGGTCTCGAGACGGTCCAGCGCGGCGACCATCTCGTAGACGATGCCGGGATTGATCGCATTGTGCTTGCCCGGCCGGTTGAGGGTGATCCAAGCGATGCCGCCTTCGACCCGCACGAGCACGTTCTTGCCCGATGTGTCGTCCACCTGCGCCTCCCTGCTGCAAAGGGCTTGCGTCATGGCCTTTGCCCGCGCTGCCTCTGGATGCCTCGACCAGATGCTACGCACGGCCGCTGATGCGCGGAACTGATAAAAAAGTGCTGGTTTCCATCGAATTCATAGATGGCTCACCCCGCGCTCCGCGCATATAGATGAGCTGACGGCATCAGGCCCTTGGGGAGCGGGAAGCGGGATGCCAGCGCCACGAGGGCGAAGGCTCGATCGCATGATGAAATTGATCACGTAGGCGCCCATGCTCGACACCATCACAATCGATCAACTGCGAATGCTCGTTGCGATCTCGGATCAGGGGAGCTTCACCGCTGCTGCCAAACATCTCAATCGCGCACAATCGGCGGTCAGCCATGCCATCCGCTGCCTGGAAGAGCACCTGAACGTCGAGTTGTTCGACCGGAATCACCGAAAGCCGGCGTTCACGTCAGCGGGTTTGGCAGTGCTGGCAGACGCTCGGCTTGCGATCGCTCGTGTCGATTCTCTCAAGACGAGGGCGCACGGGCTCGCCCGCGGTCTCGAGCCCGAGATCAGCTTCGTTGTCACCACCCTATGCCCGCAGCAGCCGTTGTTGCGCACTTTGGGCAGGTTCAGAGAAACCTTTCCCCACGTTGGTATCGAGCTGCTGGTCGAGGAGATCGGCGAGCCCGGCGTCCTCGTTCAAAGTCGGCGCTGTGCTCTTGGCATTGCCGGCACACCGAGTTTGAGACTGGTCGAGCCCGGTGAGCTGACGACCCTGGCGATAGGTGACATCGAAATCGTAGCGGTGGCGACGCCCAACCACCCGCTCGCCACGTTATCGCACCGGCTGCACGATAGCGATCTGGCCGAGCATCGCCAGCTCGTGCCCGCCAGCAGGACGCGGCGGCCCTATCAGAACACACTGGTCAGGGAGGTCTGGTGCGTCTCCAACCCCAACGTGCGACGCGAGATGGTGCTTCAAGGGCTGGGCTGGGCGACGCTTCCTCTGCATATCATCGACGACGACATCGCTGCTGGACGACTCGTGCGGCTCCAACTCGCATCGCGAACCGAGGAGCTCATGAAGGTCGGCCTGTTCGCCATCCATCGAGCCGACGTGCCACAAGGCCCCGCGTCTCGATGGCTTCTCGCAGAGCTGGCAAACATGCTGCGGTAAAGCCGAGAGCGTCAGGCGGGTGAACGATCGGGTAGAAGCGGCCGACGACAAGCCGGTGCTCTTCAGAGTTCGCGGCCCGGGGCCACTGTTTCAGGTGGTACGTCCTTTCCCGTTTTGGTGCTCCCGAATGACTCGCGGGGGCGACCGTTGTGGCCGTAACACGTGGTAAACAGGACCGGAATGCAGCATTCCATCAGGCGGTCCGCCACAGAATCGACGCGCTCCCTGCCCAGTTTCACATCGAGGAGTTTTGTGCCTGCAAACGGGGCATCGCTAATCGCATGAACGCGGCGAAAAAAAATCCCGAAGCTCACGCTTTCGGCCGATACCGCAAGGCTTCCACCAGGACTCGGACCAGTTTTCCGCTCCTGATGTGCGCGGCAACGCGGTCCTCGAGCGTAAAGGCCAAGCCATGCGGCCCGGCGCGTCGAAGGCAGAACGGAGAACGGAAACAAATCCCTCTTGACTTAGAGCGCGCTCGAACTCGTAGCTTCGCCAGCGTCGTGATGAGAAGCAGGTGCGCATGAAGATCGGTGAGCTTGCGAAGCGTTCGGGACTGTCCACCCATACGATCCGCTATTACGAGCGGATCGGGCTGTTGCCCTATGCCGACCGAGACCGATCCAGCCGCCGCGACTACGATGCCTCGATCCTCGTCTGGATCGAGTTCATCGGCCGCCTGAAAACGACCGGAATGCCGATCCGCGAGATGCTGCGCTACGCGGCTCTCAGGGAGAAGGGCGCCGGCACGGAGGCGGAGCGTCGTGAATTGCTGGAGAGGCACCGTGAGCGTGTTCGCGCTCATGAGGCCGAGCAAAATGCCTGCCTTCTCGTCCTCGACACCAAGATCGACGGGTATGTCGACGCGGAAAAGAGGATCAAGAAATATGACGCAACAATCCCCGAACGCCGGCGAAAGCCGGCTGGAGCGCGGCAAGCGCGCGCTCGCTGAAATCGACGGCAAGGCCGGCCACAACGTGATTGCGGCGCTGGCCGACATCGCTCCCGATTTCGCAACCTACCTGTTCGAGTTTCCCTTCGGCGACATCTACTCGCGCACAGGTCTCGGATTGCGCGAACGCGAGATCGTGACGATCGCGGCTCTGGCTGCGATGGGTAACGCCGCGCCGCAGCTCAAGGTGCACGTCGAAGCCGGCCTCAATGTCGGGCTCGCGCGCGAGGAGATCGTCGAGATCTTGATGCAGATGGCCGTCTATGCCGGCTTTCCGGCGGCGCTCAATGGCCTGTTCGCAGCGAAAGAGGTGTTCCAGCACCTGGATGCCACCGTGGGGGAGGCCGCCGAGTGACGATGACAAGACGAAGCTTCCTGCATCGCACCGCAACTGCGTCTGCCGCGGCCGTTGCCTCGATGGCGAGCACCGCTTCCGTTAAAGCCGAGCCGGCCAAGCCCCTGAAGCTCTGGGAGGGCTTCAGCTCCCCGGTCGGCATGGGTTTCGACGCTGCCGGCCATCTTTACGTCGCCGAGTGGGGCGCGGGCCGCGTCACCCGCATCGCACCCGGCGGCCAGCGAACGACATTTGCAGATGGACTTTCAGGCCCATCCGGGCTCGCCATCGGACCGGATGGCGCTGCTTATGTCGCTTCCTACTCGCGCGACGAGGTCTATCGCATCGCCCCGGACGGCGCGCGCAGCGTCCATGTCGGCGGTCTCGCGACACCGGCGGGCATCGGTTTCGATAGATCGGGCCGGCTTCTGATCGCGAACAGACGCACGAACCAGATCCTTGCCGTCGGCAAAGACAAGCGACTGGAGGTCGTCATCGACGGCTTGCGCACGCCCGTCGGCGTCGTGCAGACACCGGACAACGGGTATGTGGTTTCCAACATCGGCGGCGGCGTGACGATCCTGCGACCTGATGGCCAGCGGATCGAGGCAGGCCAGGATTTTCGGACGCCCGGTCCCGGCATAGCGCAGACCCACGACGGTCGCGTATTCGTCGTCGACTATGGCGGCACCACGGTCAGGGAGATCCTCTTGCACGGAGCATCCCGCGCGATCGCCGACGGGCTGCCGAGCCCCGCTGGACTCGTGCTGACGCCGGATGGCAATGCCTTGCTGAGCGCCACCTGGGGCGATGGCGCGATATACAGCATTCCCCTCGGTTGAGGAGTAGCAGGCGGCGCATATTCACTAGGCCGTGGACTCAATTGATCGCAGGAAGATGCGGATGGATGCATGCTGGATGAAGGCGAAAAAAGTTGACTCCGAGCTTGTCGTAGCGTGTCCCGATGCGCCGAAAATTCATCAGCTTGTTGAAGAAGCGCTCGACGAGATTGCGCTCGCGGTAAAGATCCGCAAAGACCCAGACATGCGCTTCGTCGTGGTCGGAACGGGCTCATAATTTTCAAAGCGGTCGCCGCCCAACACGCCGCAGAATCTCGTCCACCACACCGACTCATTAAGCTGCCGCAAGACCAGAGCGGGCTGCCAAGCATCGGCGCGATCAATAGCTTGTCATCCCTTTCCAAGGCCGGCGATCGTCGGCAAGAACCTAGCATCGCCGATGCCGGCGCATTCTACACCGCCAAGAAAATGGTCGCATGTCGACTTCGGGATGCTTCCACACCCGAAGCATGTCATGCTCCAACCGCATCTCACCACAAGATAAACCGACGCCAAGATTCTCCTCAAGAACATCGATGCTTCATTGTCATTTCTGACGCCACATCTTTCTGAAGTTGGGGAACTGGGCGGGTCCGCCCTCGTGCCTCGGGCGGCCGGGCTCTATCGCGCGGCAAAGCTGGCCGCGCGACCGAGCCGCCGTGCGAAGTGCCGGCGTCTCGGCGCATGCGCGTGACGATCCCTCCCGCGGTGCCCGCTGAAGCGTCTGCGCCTCAACACTCCCGCGTTCCGAACCGCTGAGATCGCAAAATCTGTCGACCCCGTGTCCGAAAGGCGGTGACGCAGTCTGCCGAACAATTCGCACTTGGCGCAGAGTATCGCTGAATGCCGGCGTCGAGAGCGCAACAAGCCGGTTGCCCGATGCTCCAGTGCTTCGCCGCGCATCCGCGGCCTGGCTCAGCACGCTCACATCCGACCAGGGTCGCCGACGTGCCCTCGGCGTAGCCGATCACCCAGATCACGACGTGTGTCGCGCGTCGCTCGAGCATCCTCGCGACAGCGGCTCCGACCTCCGCCAGCTGCTCCCCACGTCGCAGCGGAACCACGCCCGCCGATCAGCGTGCGACGGTGCGGCAATCGTCTCCTTGAAGACAACCCGGCATTGCACGCCGGGTCCTTCACTGCGTTGCGGCCCTGCGGGTGTCTTCGTCGACGACCGCCGCATTTCCGCGCACGCCGGCGGGGATGGTCCCGCGCCGGCGTAACGAAGGAGCAGTCAGATGGCTACCATCGGTTCCGTGACGAAGCGTGAGGACGGCCGCTACGAGGGCGAGCTCAGGACCCTGTCGGTCCGGGCAGAAATCGTGGTCCTGCCGGTGCACGACAAGTCGGCGCCCGCCCAGCCGGACTACCGCGTGCTGAGCCAGGGCATCGAGATCGGCGCGGGTTGGATTCGCACCGGCCAGATCTCGGGCAAGGAGTACGTGGCGCTGTCGATCGCGGCGCCCGAGCTCGGCTCCAAGACGCTCTACGCCAACCTGGGCCGCGCCGCCGGGCAGACCGATCCTGACGTATTCGCCTTGATCTGGAACCCGCAGGACTGATGTCGCGAACGCTCCCGCGCCTTCGGGCGCGGGAGCACTTTGTCCGTCGCCCTCCGGGCACGACGGCGGCCGGGCGGATCGCTCGGGCGGACGCGCTCACGATTCGCCCGCCATCCTCCCCCACCCACCCGCCCTGAGGCGCGCTGCGCGCGCCTGGTGCATCGGCTCTGCTCGTGTCCCTCCCGTCACACTGCCATGTTGCAGCCGGGCTCGCGGACGGTTCGGAGCCTGCTGTCGTGACCCGTTTTCCGGCGATGCCGAGAGCGGTTCGATCGCGAGGTGAACCCAGGTCTGCAGCTGCACTGCGATCCAGCCAACGCGGCCGGCTGGAAATGTTTGGGAGCGTTTCAGGCCAAAGGAAGTTGCGGGAAGATTGAAGCGGTCGGAATTGGAGAGCAGGATAAAAACTGACGTCGAGGCTTTCGAAACACCAGCAATTTCAGGTGTTTCCGTGACGTCATGCAAATGCCTATGACGTCACGTTGCGAAATTCACCTGCAAATTCAATGTCGTTTTTGACGCCGTCTTGAAGGTTTTCGGAGCCTTCACATCTTTTCCTGCCATCGGCAACGCGCAGGAGCGTTTCATGGCTGAGAATTCATTCAAACCCGAGGTCGGACGCATCAAGGACGCACTTCAAACAGCGCCAGATGGACGTGACCCTCAAATTCATCGACCCAAGCTAC
>DAIMJJ010000243.1:0-5867 GCA_036722275.1 Rhizobium sp.
GCGGGGCTCGGGCGAGCGGCCGCAGGCCGCGAGGTAGGGCCCGATAGCGGCCGCCAGCGGCGGCCGCGAAGGCGCCCAAATCCTTACTCACAATCAAAAACTGAAGACGTTGCGCGGCCGACTGGGAAGGCGTCAGAATCTGTTCTTTCGCCAGAACTCTTCCTACTTAGCATCTCGTTTGCGGCGTTTCTCTTCCCGACGTTTTCCATCCGCTAGCCGCGAAGTAGTGTCCGATAGCAGTTGCGAAGGCGCGGAAGAGGATGTGTGCAGCGCCTCAGGCCGGCAGTGAGACGGTGCCAAGAACCGAAGCGCCCGTTCCCTCTAACCACTCCGCAAGGGCCTGCTGGTATCGCTCCACGTTACGGGTTTCCGCGAATACCGGCACGCAGACGATTATCCACCTGCGCATAGATGGGCAACGCCTCGCCCGCTTCGATGGTCAGTGCCAGACCATATTTAATCCTCGCATCCAATCGCCGCTTGGGCGGCTTCTGTCCGCACCACACCCGCACATTTAGGAAGCCGTTATCAATGAATGGCACGGCATTCTCACCCTCGTAGATCTCATGCAGGACTGATCCGCGCTTGGAGGCATGATCGCTCGGTTGCACTTGCGTCGCCCGCGCCACTCCGAACCTCAGACCAAGCTCGGGCGCGTCGAGCTGCAATTGCGCCCGGCGGTACTCCTGGTGCGTGGTGGTGATCGGCGACATCCAGGCGAGCGTCACGATCAAGCGGCGCGGCTCGACGACGGCGGCAAGGCATTCGGGCAGCGGAATGCGATAGCGGTGGCCGGCGCCGGGCGCGAGCGTGCCGCATCCGGCGAGCGTCGCTTGCGACGGCGAGCACTCGAGGACGCGGGCAACGTCCGGAATGCCGTAACCGAGGACGCGCGCGATGTTGTCGGCCTTTTCAGCGCTGCGCCGGGGATCGGCCGGTCCGAACACGTTGCCGATGGTTTCGGCAGCGCCGGGCCAGCGGGCGGCGTGAACCAGCAGCGCTTTGAGGAGCACGGCATAGTAGCCGGGGTCGATGTCATGGTGGTGGGAGCCGCCGTCCTCGTCCATCAGCGCATCAAAAATGAGATGGCCGGCCCGCGTGGCGAGCGCGGTGGCAGGACTGGTGCCAAAGTTTAGCGCACGCCGATCAAGTGCAGCTTGCGGCGAGGTATCCGGCGACGCGACGCGCAGTCCAAAGCCCTGCGCCTGCCGCAATGGTGTGAGCGTCAGCGGTGGATGAGCCCTGAACCGCAACCGCTGACGGCCGCCGGGCAACAGAAGGTCCGGCTTAACGACGCGACGGTGTCCGAGGCCGATCGCGGAGCTGATCATCGGCATGCCGTCGTCCGGATACGGATCGAGATTGCGGTTGGGACCAGCGGGGGCGACGTCGTCGGCATGCGCTGCGCCGATCGTCAGCGGATTGAGGCCTTCGCTCGGCGATAGCAACGTCCGACCACCCTGGCGATCCCTGAGAAGCGCCACGAAGACGCGGAGCCGGTCTGCTGCAGGCATGGCTTCGAGCGCATCGAGATTCGGCACGTCAGGCAACTCGACATCGTCGAGGATGTTGCCGGCGCTGACAAGGAACAGGACGTCATAGGTAACGGCCAGGTGATCGAGCAGCCGGGCCCAGGGACTAATCGGCCCTGTGAAGGGGCGACGGCGATCGCCCAAGGACAGATTGACGAGAACGACTTCCGGAGCGATAGGCCCGCCCGCCGCCGCCGGATCCTTCATCCGCACGATCGCGCGGTGAACGGTATCAATGAGCAGGCGCTGCTGATCGGTGCGCTCCTCAACATCATTCGGTCCTGCGAACATGATCGGTCTGACGAGCAGGGGCCGACGGAGGCTCGTGTCGGCTCGGTTGAGGTCGCCATGCACGATGAGTGAAGCCATGGCGGTGCCATGCACGCGGCGACTGACGGTTGCCCGTGCTTCGAGGCCGTCGTCGTCCTCGACCGTGAGGCGCCCCAGCAGGTCTGCATGTTGCTGCACCGGGAAGCCGTCAAGCAGGGCCGCGATGGCAGGGCCGGCGAGCGGTGCCTGCAATCGCTCGAGCGCGCGCCCGTCAGGTGGAAGGGGCTCTGCAGCGACGGCGCTGATCACGGCCTGTGGCCGCAGGAACATCACCTGGTCGTCGAGCACGAGCCGAACGTGCTCGCGTGCCATGACTCGCTGCAGCCCGGCGACCGGCAAGCGGAGCAATGCAGCATGATAGGCGATGGGTGCAATTGCGGCTTCGGTGATGAATTCGCCACCGAGATCAGCTGCATCTTCCCTGAGCGCCAGGATTGCGTCATTGCGGCCCTCTTCATCGGTCTTGAACCACAATTCCGCTTCGATGACGACGGTCTCCACCCCTGCAACAGCGAGCTCCTCCTGCCACGCCGCGATTGCCGCATCATCGATGCGGTCTTCGGGTCCCCAGGCGCGCAGAGTCTTCAGCTGGTCGAAAAGATCGCGCCACGGAGCGAAACCGTGCGGCAGCCGCTCCTCACGCTGCCACAGTTCATAGAGCCCGAGCAGTTCGCCGAGAGCGGCAATGGACGGCATGGCGATGTATCGACGTCCCGGCACGGCGCGGTCTTGTACGGGTTCGCCTCTCCGGTCCACTGCGGCAAAATCATCGTCGGGTGCGAACGACAGGTCCTCGTCCACCAGGAACGCGAGGCCCGGGATCCGGCTGACTGCTTTGTGGAAGTCGGCCAATGATCCGGCGATCTCCATCACGATGGCCCGCTCGGGCGCGATACCCAACGGATCGGCTCTCAGCGCGAGGCCGCCGTCCGGCCGATCGAGCGCCTCGCGCAGCCGTCGATAGATGGGTCCGAGGCGCGCGCGCTGCCGTTCGCGACTGGGAATGCGAGGGCGGCGGCCACCGCCATGGCCAGGCGGTGGCGGAATGTCGGTTGGGTCTGGCAGACGCAGGAGCGGGCGTTCGGCCACAGGTTACTGCTTTCCAGCAGCCCCAGCGCGATTGAGCCTCTGTTGCCACTGCTTAAGTTGGGATTGCGCGATCGACTTCAGCGACGTGCCGCCTTGCGCCAGAATTTGGCGGCGGCGCACGTCAAGACAGAATTGCTCAAGCTCTGAATAGCTGATTCGTCCGAGCTTCGTTGCGATCGTCTTTGGGCTGAGCCCAAGCGGCTCGTTAAATTTGGCGAAGAAGGACTGAACATAGCGCGCGACTTCCGCCGCAGTCGGCGGCGGTAGGTCGAGGCGCAACTGGAAGCGTCGCCAAGCAGCCCGGTCGACCAGCTCAGGGTGGTTGGTGGCCGCCACCAGCACAGTGTAGCTCGGCAGCTCATCGATCTGCATCAACAGGCTGGAGACCACGCGCTTGATCTCACCGGTCTCGTGCGTATCCCCGCGCTCCTTGCCGATCGCGTCGAACTCGTCAAAGAACAGCACGCAGGGCGTGGTCCGAGCATAGTCGAGAATACGCCTCAAGCGCGATGCGGTCTCGCCCAGGTAACTGCCGATCAGCAACTCGTAGCGCACGACGAAGAAACCCACGCCGAGCGCCTCGGCCAGCGCCTCCGCGAGCGAGGTCTTACCGTTGCCGGGCGGCCCCACCAGCATGACGCGGTGGCGCGGCTCGACACCGTGGGCACGCAGAAGATCGGCCCGCGTCTGCTCCTCGACGAAGTCGGCGATGGCGGCGCGCACCTCCTCAGCGAGCACGAGGTCAGCGAGGCGGCGCCGGGGCAGGATCTCGCTCAGGTAGTCGCGGCCCTTGGGTACCGGGCCGGCAAGGACGACCGGGCCGAGGCCATTCGCAGAGGGCGTCGGCGCGTTGAGGGCGTTTGTCAGTCGCTCGGCCAAGCCGTTGTGCTGTCGAGCCTTTTCTTCCGCGATCATGGCTTCAACGGTCGAGCGAATGACTTTGCGGTCGCCGCTCGTGCTCGCCTTCACCAGGGTGACGAGAAGATCGCTACGCGCCATGGCGGCGTCCTCGCACTGCCAGCGTCGGCTCCGGGGGCTCTCGTGCCAGTTTTTCGGTGATCGCCTCGAGAATCCATGTATGGCGCGGGACGCGCACGCTCCGCCGATCGACGGCGTCGTCCAGCGTCGCCAAAAGGTGTGTGGGCACGCGCAACACGACCGACTGGGTGGCTTCCCGCGCCGTAGGCTTCGCGCGACCACGACGGCGATCGCGGACGGACGGGAGCGAGGTGACGGTCGATCCGTTGGTATGTGGTGCGCGCTCTGACATGCCAAACCCATTAGGCAGATTCAAATTGATATCAGATTAATATCCGAGCCGGTCGTCCGACAAGGCCGGTGGCGCAGTTTCCCACCAATTGCATTCTCAGCCGAGCATCATTTGCGTTAGCCCAAGGGCTGCGCAGGTCTAGATCCTCCGGCGCGTCGCGCTACAATCGTAACGTTTGGCGGGATCGCAGCAGGCGAAAGGGGGAGGTCCTTGGAAACGGCGGATCTGGAGGAGATGGCAGAGCGCCTCGAGGCGAGCGGCGCCTATCGAATCCTGAGACGGCTGGCGGTCCCGACCGCCTTCAATGCAGCCGACGGCACGCCGACAAAGCTCGGCATCGTTCTCGACGTGGAGACCACCGGCCTCAATCCAGGCGCCGACGAGATCATCGAGCTCGGCATGATCAAATTCGAGTTCTCAGCGGACGGGCGCATCTTCCGGGTCGTGGACCGTTTCACTGGCCTGCGTGAGCCGGCAATCCCGGTCCCGACTGAGATCATCGCGTTGACAGGGATTACACCTGAGCTTCTGCACGGTCGCACCATTCGTTCAGAAGACGTTTCTGCATTCCTGGCCGAGACTGTCATCATCATCGCGCACAATGCTGCCTTCGACAGGCCGTTCTGCGAACGGGCTTGGCCGGATTTTGTGTCCAAACATTGGGCCTGCTCGAGCACCGAGGTGGCATGGCGGAGCCACGGTCGGTCTGGCTCCAGGTTGGCCTACTTGCTGAACGAGGTTGGCTATTTCACCGACGGACATCGCGCCATGAATGATTGTGAGGCGGTGCTGACCGTTCTGGGCCACGGCCCAATCGACGGCGGCACGTATCTCGGTGAGTTGCTGGCAAGCGCCCGACGTTTGACGGTGAGGATCTATGCGGAAGGCGCGCCGTTCGACAGCAAGGATGTATTGAAGGCGCGCGGCTATCGGTGGTTCGAGGGTAGTGCCGACCGGCCCAAGTGTTGGAGAAAGGACCTTTTCGAGGATCTGCTCGACGCAGAGCTTGCGTTTTTGAAGTCGACCGTTTTTAGCGGCAAGGGCATTGAGCTTCCCATCCAGAGGTTCTCGGCCATCGACCGCTACAGCATACGCACCCTCTAGACGGTAGCGTCTCCAATTGGGGGCGCGGCCATCATAGTCAGACGTCGGCGCTTCGCCATGTCGAAGACGGGCTAGACGATGGCGCCCCGGGCTCGCTAGTTGTCGCGCCGTTGTCGGTGTCGATCGCCCTCGAGCCAGCCTATGCGTGGCTGTCGCGCGGTTCGCCTCGCTCAGACAAACTCGAGACGCGGGTTCAGCCGGGCGAAAGGTGGCACTGGTGTGGATTGGCCCCGCGCGGTGCGGAGGCGCGCTATGGCCGGCCCCATCCTTTCGACGCTGGATCCGATGAGGTATGGCATGATGTTGACGAGCCTGGGTAAAGCGTTGACGCGCTGTTGCGCGAGATGCTGCAGGGCGGCTCCGCGTGCTTCCCCGCTGTGCCAGAGCACTGGCTTGGGGCCTCCGAAGTGCCGCTCAGCGACAATGCCGTTGATCCAGAGCCATGGATCGAGGCGTTCGATGGCCTCCGGTGTCACGCGCCACAAGGGTGTGAACCGGCATGCAATTTTGACCCCTGTTGCGGGGTTATCGGCGCGCAATTT
>DAIMJJ010000244.1:0-5782 GCA_036722275.1 Rhizobium sp.
GGTCAGTCCGACCTTGTGGTGGTCCTTCGGCGTTTCGCCGAGGCTGTCCGGCAGTTCGCTGGCACGATGCTTGACCACGGCCGAGCGGCCGAAGACGTCGTATTGAAGATTGACCGCCATCACCAGCGGCTGCTCGTAGGCACGGCACACGGAAACCGGCACGGGATTGACGAGCGCGCCGTCGATCAGGGTGCGGTTGTTGCACTTCACCGGTTCGAAAATCCCCGGCAGCGCATAGGATGCGCGAAGGGCGGTGATCAGATTGCCGCCGTCGATCCACACTTCGTGACCGCTATTGAGTTCGGACGCCACCGCGACAAAGGGCTTGGGCAGGTCCTCGACCGTCAAGCCTTCGAGATGCTCCTGCATGCGCTTGGTCAGCCGCATGCCACCGAGAAGGCCGGCGCCGCCGATCGTCAGGTCGAGCAGCGAGGCGATGCGGCGCATGGTCAGCGAACGGGCAAAGGCTTCCAGTTCATCGAGCTTGCCGGCCAGATAACAGCCGCCGACGAGGGCGCCGATCGAGGTGCCGGCGATCATGCCGACTTCGATTTCGGCCTCGTCCAGAGCGCGCAACACGCCGATATGGGCCCAGCCGCGTGCAGCACCGCCGCCGAGGGCGAGCGCGATCTTGGTCTTTTTCGGTTTTTCCGGTTCTTTCGGCGTCGAAACGCCGACCGCCTGTCCGTCTCCCGCGGACTGCACCGGCCGCGACGCGGTACCGTTCTTCAGACTCCAGTTCAGCATCTCCACAAACCCCTATGGCTGAACAACTCCCAGTGCATCATTAGCGCACCGGATGTTTACCAATTCGTTTAGTGGCCGGCCGGGTCTGTGCGGTAATGGGCCGTCAGGTCTTGTCCGGGCCGCAGTAGATGGTGTTCGGATCGAAGTGGCGATGGTCGTCGACAATCGTCAGTCGTGCCTCGCCATCGGCAAGGCTGACGCTGCGATAGAAGCAGGAGCGTCGGCCGGTATGGCAGGTCGCGTCGTGGCCGGCGACTTCGACCTTCAGCCACACGGCATCCTGGTCGCAATCGGTGCGGATCTCGCGAACCGTCTGCAGATTGCCGGAGCTTTCGCCCTTCTTCCAGATCTTGTTGCGCGAACGGCTGAAATAGTGGGCGATGCCGGTTTCCAGCGTCAGCGCCAGCGCCTCGTCGTTCATGTGCGCAACCATCAGCAGCTCGCCGTCGCGCACGTCCGTCACCACGGCGGTCAGCAGCCCATGGGCGTCGAACTTCGGCGTGAAGCGGCTGTCTTCCTCAAGCGCGTGCTTGTCGGCGGGCGGCGGATCGAAGGTGACGGCCATGATACTTTCCAGGTGAGGGCGGTCAGCGACCGCGAACCATTGACATGAAGCGCGCCTGTTCGGCGGCATTATCCTTGAAACGGCCGGTGAAGGTCGTGGTCAGCGTCGTCGAGCCCGATTTCTGCACGCCGCGCATCGCCATGCACATGTGCTCGGCCTCGAGGAACACGGCGACACCCTTCGGTGCCAGCGTCCCGTCGATCGCGGTTGCGATCTGCGCGGTCATCGCCTCCTGGGTCTGCAGGCGGCGGCCGAACACCTCGACGACGCGGGCGATCTTCGACAGGCCAAGAACGCGGCCATCCGGCAGGTAGGCGACATGTGCCTTGCCGATCACCGGCAGCATATGGTGTTCGCAATGCGAGAAGAACGGGATGTCGCGCACCAGCACGATGTCGTCATAGCCGGCAACCTCTTCGAAGGTCGTGCCGAGCACATCCTCGATGTCGGCATCATACCCGGAAAACAGTTCGCGATAGGCCTTGGCCACGCGCTTCGGCGTGTCGATCAGGCCCTCGCGCTCCGGGTCGTCGCCGGCCCAGCGCAACAGCACGCGCACGGCGTCTTCGGCCTCTTCGCGGCTCGGTCGCTGATCCACGGGGAGGAGTTTGTTGACGATGGCATCCATGCCCATGGTCTCCCGGTCCTTCATGTTCCGGACCGCCTGTTTCGACTTTTCCGCCTGTAAATGCGTAACTCGGCTCATCTTGGCAAGTCCGTTCTTCCTTTTCCCGACCCAGGGCGCATGATTGCGCGCGATTTGTTTGGACCGGCACCCGACCTTACATATAATATCGACTTGCCGGGTGTGAAGGAATGCGCACGCAACACAGTGTCGCGCGGATGAGAACGATCCAGTCGCACCCGAAGAACGTATAGCCCCCCAAGGGAAGTGCCAGGCCGATTATGGACGACATCTACAATTCCAAAATCCTCGAATTCGCCGGCAATATCCAGCGGTCCGGAAAGCTGGACGACGCCGATGCCAGCGCCGAAAAGCACTCCAAGCTCTGCGGCTCGCGGGTCAAGGTCTATCTCAAGATGACGGATGGCCGCGTCAGCGATTTTTCCCATGAAGTCAAAGCCTGCGCGCTCGGCCAGGCGTCGTCCTCGATCATGGCGCGTCACGTCGTGGGCGCCACACCGGCTGAGATCCGTGAGGCCCGGCTTGCGATGCTTGCCATGCTGAAAGAGGGCGGGGAGGGACCGACAGGCCGGTTCGAGGACATGCGCTTCCTGAAGCCGGTCAAGGACTACAAGGCCCGTCATGCCTCGACCATGCTCACCTTCGAGGCGGTGGTCGACTGCCTCGACCAGATCGAATCCAGGGATGCGGCCGTCGCCGCGGCCGGCTGACATGTGCAGCGATCCCGGATGCGGGCATTCCGGCAAGGAACCCGCCGGCCAGGCCCGCTCGCGCAACTGGTCCGGACCTTTTCGCAAGACCCCTGACCGCCTCATCGGCATGGGCCTGATCCGCCTCTACCAGCTGACGCTGTCCAGCCTCATCGGCAGCTCCTGCCGCCATATGCCGACCTGTTCGGAATATGGCTATGAGGCGATTGCCCGCCATGGCTTGTGGTCCGGCGGCTGGCTGACACTCTTTCGCGTCGGGCGCTGCGGCCCGGGCGGCACCTGGGGCGTCGATCCGGTGCCGCAGGAGCTTTCCCGCGAGATCCGCTGGTGGGCGCCGTGGACCTACTGGCGCGTGGGCCGCAAGCGGGCCGGCGAGGGAGCCTGAGCCATGCCGATGCCGATGGAATACCGGCAGGCTTCGCGCGATTTCGACGCCTTCATGATGGATCTGCGCGACATCTCCATGCTCCAGACCACCCACCAGGCCTATACCATGCTGCAAGGGGTCTTCCAGGTCTTCCGCCGGCGGCTGACAGTCCGCCAAGCGCTGTGCTTTGCCGACGCCTTGCCGCCGGTGCTGCGGGCGATCTTCGTCAGTGACTGGGATGTGGACGAGCCCTTGAGGCCCTTCCTGTCTCGCGAAGAGATGAGCCGCGAGGCGCGGGATCTGCGACCGGACCATAACGTCTCCACCGAGACGGCGATTGCCGATGTCGCTGTCGCCCTGCGCCGCCACATCGACGGCTCCGCCTTCGATCGTGCCCTCGAGCAGCTGCCGCCGGCCGCGCGGGCCTTCTGGACGCCATGATCGTCCAACATAATCTTTACTCACGCCCGGTTTGGCTTTATCACCCGGGCCGTTGATTGCCGGCCTTGCCGGCCTTTTTTTACCACCCGCATTGGTTGGCGGGACTGGATAAGGAGAAAACCATGTCTGAAACCGTTTCCCTCACTTTCCCCGATGGTTCCGTCCGCACTTATCCTGCGGGCACGACCGGCCGCGACGTTGCCGAAGCCATCTCGAAGTCGCTGGCCAAGAAGGCGCTGGCCATTGCGCTGAACGGCGCGCTGCGCGACCTGTCCGATCCCGTCGAGACCGGCGCCATCGAGATCGTCACCCGTCAGGACCCGCGCGCGCTCGAACTCATCCGCCACGACACCGCCCACGTGATGGCGGAAGCTGTGCAGGAACTGTGGCCCGGCACCCAGGTGACCATCGGTCCGGTGATCGAGAACGGTTTCTACTACGACTTCAAGCGCGTCCATCCGGATACCCGCGAGGACTGGCCCTTCACGCCCGAAGATCTGCCGAAGATCGAGAAGCGGATGAAGGAGATCATCCAGCGCAACAAGCCGTTCACCAAGGAAATCTGGTCGCGCGACAAGGCCCGTGACGTCTTCGCCGACAAGGGCGAGGCCTACAAGGTCGAGCTGGTCGACGCCATTCCGGCCGATCAGGACCTGAAGATCTACTTCCAGGGCGACTGGTTCGACCTTTGCCGCGGCCCGCATATGGCCTCGACGGGCCAGATCGGCACCGCCTTCAAGCTGATGAAGGTGGCCGGCGCCTACTGGCGTGGCGATTCGACCAAGCCGATGCTGACCCGCATCTACGGCACGGCCTGGGCCGAGCAGGAACAGCTGGACAGCTATCTGCACATTCTCGCCGAGGCCGAGAAGCGCGACCACCGCAAGCTCGGCCGCGAAATGGACCTCTTCCACTTCCAGGAGGAAGGCCCCGGCGTCGTCTTCTGGCATGGCAAGGGCTGGAGCATGTTCCAGACGCTGGTCGCCTATATGCGCCGCCGGCTCGCCGGTACCTACCAGGAGGTCAACGCGCCGCAGGTGCTCGACAAGTCGCTGTGGGAAACCTCCGGCCACTGGGGCTGGTACCGCGACAACATGTTCAAGGTCACGGTCGCCGGCGAGGAGACCGATGACGAGCGTGTCTTCGCGCTGAAGCCGATGAACTGCCCGGGTCACGTGCAGATCTTCAAGCATGGCTTGAAGTCTTACCGCGAACTTCCTGTTCGTCTTGCTGAATTCGGCAACGTCCACCGCTACGAACCGTCCGGCGCGCTGCATGGCCTGATGCGGGTGCGCGGCTTCACCCAGGACGACGCGCATGTCTTCTGCACCGACGAGCAGCTGGCTGCGGAATGCCTGCGCATCAACGACCTCATCCTGTCGGTCTACGAGGACTTCGGCTTCAGCGAGATTGTCGTCAAGCTGTCGACACGTCCCGACAAGCGCGTCGGCTCCGACGCACTCTGGGACCGTGCCGAATCGGTCATGATGGAGGTGCTGAAGCAGATCGAGGAACAGTCCGGCGGTCGCATCAAGACCGGCATTCTCCCGGGCGAGGGCGCGTTCTACGGTCCGAAGTTCGAATACACGCTGAAGGACGCCATCGGCCGCGAATGGCAGTGCGGCACGACCCAGGTCGACTTCAACCTGCCGGAGCGTTTCGGTGCCTTCTATATCGACCAGAACTCGGAAAAGACCCAGCCGGTCATGATTCACCGCGCCGTTTGCGGCTCGATGGAACGCTTCCTCGGCATTCTGATCGAGAACTTCGCCGGCCACATGCCGCTGTGGTTTGCGCCGGTGCAGGTGGTGGTCGCGACGATCACCTCCGACGCCGACGATTACGGTCGCGAGGTCGCCGAGGCGCTGCGCGATGCCGGGCTGACGGTCGAGACCGACTTCCGCAACGAGAAGATCAACTACAAGATCCGCGAACACTCGGTCACCAAGGTCCCGGTCATCCTGGTCTGCGGCAAGCGCGAAGCCGAAGAACGCACCGTCAACGTCCGTCGCCTCGGCTCGCAGGATCAGGTTTCGATGACGCTTGACGAAGCCCTGTCGTCACTGCGCTTCGAAGCCACCCCGCCGGACGTCAAGCGCAAGCTGGCTGCCAAGGCCGCCAAGGCCTGATCCGGGGTTCGGTTACACGCACCCGAACAATCGAAGAGGCCGCCGGAGCGATCCGGCGGCCTCTTCCATTGGCGGTGTTCGGGCTGAATGGAACACGGTGGGCGGCTGCAATGTCCGTCGGCGGTTAACGGCAAAGCCGAAAAGCTCTTGCTGTCATTGCGTGAGCAGAATTTCCAC
>DAIMJJ010000245.1:0-5732 GCA_036722275.1 Rhizobium sp.
TCTCGGTCTACACCAAATTCGGACACCAGGGCGACATGGAGAAGGGGGTCTCGCGCTGCGGTGAAGGAGCCTTGGCGATCGACGATCCCAATGAACTCGAGGGGCAGGAAGCGCTGCGCAATCTTAAGCCCGATGTCATCTTCACCGGCAAGCGGCCGGGCGAAGTCGCCAAGAAAATGCGCGTGCCCTATCTCAACGCCCACGCCTATCACAACGGACCCTACAAGGGTTTTGAGGGCTGGGTGCGCTTTGCCCGCGACATCTACAACGCGGTCTATTCGCCGATGCATCAGCTTTCGGGAATCAATATCGCCAAGGACGACTACGCGACCGACAAGGGCTTCGTCACCCGGCGCATGCTGTCGGATGCGAACCTCTCCGACGAGGCGAAGGCCTCGCCGATGACCGGCTATACCGGCAAGTTCGACTCCATCGCCGCGATCCGCGCCAAGACCGACGCCGACTATCCGGTGTTTCCGCGTCGAAGCGTCATCGAAGCCGCCGAGTGAGGGAGGTCTCCATGGCCAAGAAGGAAAGCAAGAAGGACGTCGCGCGCGCCAACTATCCCAAGCGCTACACCCACGATCCGCTCGCGGACGTGGATGCGGAGACGCGTGCGAAGGTGGCCGAGCTGGAAGACTACATCATGAAGAACTGCCTGTGGCAGTTCAACTCGCGCGGCTGGGACCGGCGCAAGCAGAACGAAGGCGTTTTGGGCAAGACCGCTCAGCTCCTGGTCGGTGAGGAGGTGGAAAATCCCACGCCGCTCGACAAGTGCTATTGGGTCGACGCCGTGCTGCTGGCGCGGAATTTCAAAGAGCGCTGCGCCTGGCTCGCCGACATGGGCAAGGACGAGATCCTGGTCCTGATCGCCAAGCTGCACGCCCGCATCGACTGGCTCACCATCGACGGCTCGCTGAACGAAGAGCTGACAGTCCAGAACTATTGAGGATCTCCCATGAATTGCCAAATCAAAGTCAAGGACCGCGTCGGCACCATCAATCCGATCTTCACCTGCCAGCCGGCCGGCGCCCAATTCGCCTCGATCGGCATCAAGGACTGCATCGGCATCGTCCATGGCGGTCAAGGCTGCGTGATGTTCGTCCGCCTGCTGATCTCCCAGCATCTCAAGGAGAGTTTCGAAATCGCGTCGTCGTCGGTGCACGAAGACGGTGCGGTGTTCGGCGCGCTCGACCGGGTCGAGACCGCCGTCGATGTGCTGTTGATGCGCTATCCGCACGTCAAGGTGGTGCCGATTATCACCACCTGTTCGACCGAGGTCATTGGTGACGACGTCGACGGCCTGATCACCAAGCTGGAGGAGGGGCTGCTCGCCGAGAAATATGCCGGCCGCGAGGTCCATCTGCTCGCCATCCATTCGCCGAGCTTCGTCGGATCGATGGTCTCGGGCTACGACGTCGCCGTGCGCGATTTCGTCAAGCGGTTCGCCAAGAAGGGGGCGCCGTCGGGCAAAATCAATCTGTTGACCGGCTGGGTCAACCCGGGCGACGTCACCGAGCTGAAGCATCTCGTCTCAGAGCTCGGCATCGAAACCAATGTGCTGTTCGAGATCGAGGCGTTCGACAGCCCGCTGATGCCGAATGGCGATGCCGTCCCGCACGGCAACACCACGGTGGCCGATCTCGAGGCCACCGGCTCGGCGATCCACACCTTTGCGCTCAACCGCTATGAGGGCGGCAAGGCGGCGCAATATCTCGAGAAGAAGTTCAAGATCCCCTCGACCATCGGGCCCACGCCCATCGGCATTCGCAATACCGATGCGCTGCTGAAGAAGCTGTCTCAGGTCACCGGCAAGCCGATCCCGGAAAGCCTCGTCAGGGAGCGTGGCGTCGCGCTCGATGCCATCGCCGACGTGGCGCACATGTTCCTCGCCGACAAGAAGGTGGCGATTTACGGCAACCCCGACCTCGTCATCGGCCTGGCCGAGTTCTGCCTCGACCTGGAAATGAAGCCGCAACTGCTGCTGCTTGGCGACGACAATGCCAACTATGCCGACGATCCCCGCATCAAGGCGCTGCAGGACAACGTCGACTATCCGATGGAGATCGTCACCAATGCCGACTTCTGGGAATTGGAGGATCGGATCAAGAACAAGGGCCTCGAGCTCGACCTGATCCTCGGCCATTCCAAGGGGCGCTTCATCGCGTTCGACTACAACATCCCGATGGTACGGGTGGGTTTCCCGACCTACGACCGCGCCGGCCTGTATCGCTATCCGGTGGTCGGCTACGCCGGCGCGACCTGGCTCGCCGAGCAGATGGCCAACGCGCTTTTCACCGACATGGAGCACAAGAAGAACAAGGAATGGCTGCTCAACGTCTGGTGAGACGGAGACACGCGCGTGGCGTCGGGCGCAGACCATCGCGCCCGGCATCGACAACGTCCAATCGGCGAGAGGTCGAGATGAAGATCGCAGCCTATATCGACGCGCACGACCAGCTGGTCAGCCTGTACGAGCCAGGTCGGTTCTGCGTCTATCAGGGAAGCGGCAACGACTGGACGCGGACGCAGGAGATTGCGTTCGCGCTCGGCGGGTCAACATCGCTGGCCACCATCAAGGCCGCGCTGGCGTCGGCGGCTAACCAGTTCGACGGCTGCGATGTGTTGCTCTCGGGAGGCGTCAAGGGGTTCCTCTACGCCTTCCTGCAGGAGGAGTTTGGCGTCCGGATTTGGAAATCGCAGGGGGCGTTGTTCGAACAGCTGGCCGCTGTCGAGCAGCGCGAGCTTGAGCGGGCCGAACGCGAGCGGTTGGAGCCGAAGTCCTGCGCGGCAGCGGCCGGATGCGCCAGCCGGGGATGTGGCGGCAAGGCGGCGCGGCCGGCGGCCATGGCACCCGAGCGGCACGCAGCCGAAACGGTTGTCATGACGCCGGATGATCTCGGCAGCGGCACCTTCCGTATCGATCTGGCGGCGGCGCTCGGCCACGACGCTAGGCTGAATTCGCGGCAGGTCCTGCTGCCGATCCTCCAGGAAGCGGCGTTCGAAAAGTTGGAAATCCTCTGCGACCACTTGCCCAGATGGTTTGAACCAAAGCTGCGCGAGTTGAACCTGACAGCCGATTGCGTGCCGCTGGCATCGGGCCGCGGCGTCAAGGCGATCGTGTCGCATGCTAGCCGTTGCGGATAGGACCACGTCACATGACCAAGCACAGCCAGCGCCGGACCATCCTGCACTTCGCCTATGGCGCCGACATGAACCCGGGCCAGATCGCCGAACGCTGTTCCCGGCCGACCATCAAGGCGGTGGCACGGCTGCCGGATCACGCGCTATCATTCCATGGCCACTCGGAGACATGGGACGGCGGTGAGGAAGCGGTGGTGCCAAGGCCGGGCCACGACCTCTACGGTGTCGTGTACCAGCTGTCGGCGAGCGATGCGGACAGCCTCGATGCCGCCCAGGGCGTCCGCCTCAACGGAACCGGCAGTTACTTTCATTTTCCGGCCGAAGTGATCGGCCTCGACGGCGACCGCTTCGACGTCGTGCTGCACAAGAAGGACAGGCTCGGGGTATTCCAAGCTCCGAGCACCGAGTATCTCGACTACATCATCGCCGGGGCGAGGGTGCATGGCCTGCCCGCGGCCTATGTCGACGCGTTGCAGTGGATCGAGACACGCGCGGCGCGCTATCCCGTGCCCCGGCGCGTCTCCGAGCAATTCCGGATGCTCGCGGCCTCCTCGTGCGCGTGCTGATGTCGTCTCGAGAGCTGGGCAACGCAAGCCGGCGAGCGGGATCTGCGCGATGAACGTGATGAGTCGACCGAACGATGCTGTCGCGGTCCTGGAGCTTGGCCAGGCCGCACGCGCCATCGAGAAGATTGCGGAACTGGTGGCCAGACCGGGGTCGGCCAGCGAGCGGTTGGCCGATATCAGCGCTATCGTCTCGCGCCTGGCTGGACCGGTCGCGCCGTTGCCGGACCGTGTGCGAGACTTTGATGCGCCTGTCACCGACGGCGACGAATTGCCCGGCTGCATCGTGGGCAGCAGTCGCGCAATGATGGCGGCGGTGATGACACTACGCCGGGTGGCGCCGACCTCGCTGTCGGTGTTGCTGCTCGGCGAAAGCGGCACCGGCAAGGGCGTGTTGGCCCGTGCGATTCATGATCTGTCGCCCCGCCGCGGGGCGCCGTTCATCAAGGTCAACAGCGCCGCGCTGCCGGAAAGCCTGCTGGAAAGCGAATTGTTCGGGCACGAGAAGGGCGCCTTCACCGGGGCGACCGCGCTGCGCAAGGGCCGCTTCGAGCTCGCCGACGGCGGCACGCTGTTCTTGGACGAGATCGGCGACATCTCGCCCGCGTTCCAGGCCAAGTTGTTGCGCGTGCTGCAGGAGCGGGAGTTCGAGCGGGTCGGCGGCACGACGACCCTGCGCGCCGATGTCCGGATCATCGCCGCGACCAATTGCAACCTGGAGGCAGCGGTCGCCGCCGGCCGGTTTCGCAGCGATCTCTACTTCCGCCTGAACACCGTGCCGATCAGGCTGCCGGCGCTGCGCGACCGGCGCGAGGACATTCCGCTCTTTGCGACGCGCGTGCTTGAGCAATTCAACCGCGACAACGCTACCCAATTGAGCTTTGCGTCGGACACGCTGGCGGTGATGGCCGGCTGCGCCTTTCCCGGCAATGTGCGCGAACTGGAAAACTGCGTGCGGCGCACCGCGATCCTTGCCAACAGCTCTGTGATCAAGCCTTGCGATCTGGCCTGCCGCAGCGACGGCTGCGCCGCGCAGATGATGCTCGCAACGATCGCGGCGCATCGGGTGGAGCCGCCGTTTCGACCGTCGGGCGAAACGCACCACGAGGGCAGTGGCGCGAACGCTTCCGGCCGCGTTCGCACGCCCGGTCGGAATCGCATTCTCGACCCTGAACGCCTGACCGACGCCCTGCGTCGGTCCGGTTGGTCGCAGGCCAGAGCAGCGCGTCTGCTCGGGCTGTCGTCCCGGCAGGTCGGCTACGCCCTTAAACGACATGGCATCAAGGTGGAGAGGCTGTAATCCAAACCAGCTGCGCGGCGAGGTGTCACCCGCCGCGCGGCAGGCCAGATCGATTTAACTGAGCGGTCGTGAGCGTTGTTTGTCCGCCGTCATCGCCGCGATCTCCGCAGCGATGTGTGGCCAGCTTGTTTCGAGATTGCGATCAATGGCCGGCGCCCAGATCGGCCGACGACCAAGCCGCCGCGAAGTCTCGAAATCGACGCTGCCGGGTGGTCCTGCAAGATCGATGATGACCGCCGATTCCGGCAGCCGTGCCACCACGGTTGAGCCGATGTGCCGCGCGAAGCTGGTCGAAATCAGCAGGTCGATCTTAGCCGCCACTGCTGGCATATCCTCGAAGCGATGCGGCACAGCGCCCGCGCTGCGCAGCGCGACATAGTCATCAATGGTATCAGCAGTGACGTGCACCCGAACGCCGAGTTCGATGAGGCGTTGCACCAGGCCAGCAATGGCGTGACCGTCACCGACCACGGCCACCGCAATGCCCTCGCTTTGTTGCTGCTGATCAATCCCAAAATTGATGGCGTTGATGGAAGGCGTGGCCAAATCCGGCCCGGAGCAGCCATGGCCGATGCTGAGCTGTCGCCGCCATGGATCGTCGCCTTCCTGGCCGAGCGGGAGCGCGGCAGTGGATCGCGGCCCGTTGGGGCGAGGCCGCTCGCGCAGCACCGCGATCCGCACCAGCATCTCGACGGTGCGCAGCAGGTGGAATTGCAGCCGCCACA
>DAIMJJ010000246.1:0-5728 GCA_036722275.1 Rhizobium sp.
CCAAGGGCCTGTCCTTCCGTCAGCGGCGCATCCGCTGGCGGTTTGCCGCAATCCGTCTTGCTTGTCCACGCCTGAGACGCGAAGAACAAGCAGCCGATCAGAATTCGAGGAGATCCCATGCGATCGATGCCGCACCTGCCAAAATCCCTTCTGCTGATTCTTCCCCTCGGCTTTGCCGCGCCAGCCCTTGCCGAAGAGCCTGATGTGGCGCGCTTTGCGCTCGAAAAGACCGAGTCCGGTTTCGTGCGCCTTGATCGGCAAACCGGTGCGCTGACGCTCTGCCGGGAAAAGGACGGAGCCCTGGTCTGCCGCATGGCGGCCGACGAACGGGCCGCCTATGAGGAAGATCTCACCCGCCTGGAAAAGCGTGTCGAAGCCCTGGAAAAGAGGCTCGTCGACGGTCGCCTTCCCGCCAGCGGCGAGCCGATGCCGAGTGACGAGGAAGTCGAGCGCTCGATCGGCATCATGGAGCGTTTCATGCGCAGCTTCTTCGGCCTGGTCGAGGAGTTCAAGCAGAAGGAAGAGGGCACAAGTCCTGACAAGACATAGACTATTGTATATATTCCCCGTAATCGCTAAATAGAAGAAGAGCCGCGGACGCGGCGAACAAGACTTCGCTCTTGGGAGGGGGCTTCGACATGACGGCATCGACCTTCATCATTGCAGACGATCACCCGCTCTTCCGCGGAGCCCTGCGCCAGGCCGTCACCGGCATCGACGGCGAGCAGGAGATCATCGAGGCCGGCGATTTCGAAGCCGCCCGTAAGGCAGCCGCCGCCCACCCCGACGCAGAACTCATGTTGCTTGATCTGTCCATGCCCGGCGTTTCCGGCTTTTCCGGCTTGATGGCGCTGAGAGCCGAGTTCGCCAGCCTGCCGATCGTCATTGTCTCCGCCAGCGATGATCCGACCACGGTACGGCGGGCCCTCGAACTCGGCGCTTCCGGCTTCATTTCCAAGTCGTCCGGCATCGAGGACATTCGCGCCGCCATCCAGTCCGTCCTGGAAGGCGACATTTGGACGCCGAAGAACTATCACGGCGGACAGGAGCAGGATCCGGACGTCGCCGATCTCATCAACCGGCTCAGAACGCTCACCCCGCAGCAGAGCCGCGTGCTGGGCATGCTCGGTGAGGGTCTACTCAACAAGCAGATCGCCTATGAACTCGGCGTCTCGGAAGCGACGATCAAGGCCCATGTCTCGGCCATCCTGCTGAAGCTCAAGGTCGACAGCCGCACCCAGGCCGTGATCCAACTCGGCAAGATCAACATGGCCATGGTCGCCTGAGGCCCGGCGGACCGACACGCGCCGGAATGAGGATTTTATTCCTTTTTCACTTTACGACCGCCTCCGCTTTCGCTAGAGTTCCGGCTTCTCGCCGGGGCACGGCCTGTATTTGCCATCGCCACCGGCCCTGGAGCATGAGCGACGATGCTTTCGCATGATACGATCTGGGCTGCAATCGACCGGCTCGCCGAACGGCATCAGCTGACGCCGTCGGGCCTTGCGCGGCGGGCGGGGCTCGACCCCACCTCCTTTAATAAATCCAAGCGGACGGGGCCGGACGGCCGCATGCGCTGGCCCTCGACCGAATCCATCTCCAAGGTGCTCGAGGCGACCGGCACCGGCATCGACCAGTTCATGGGTCTCATCCAACCCGAAGCGGCTCCCGCTGTGCCGAACGGCACCTTCCCACCGCAGGTGGGCTCCATTCCTCTGCTCGGTTTTGCCCAGGCAGGTGCCGGCGGCTTTTTCGACGACGGCGGTTTTCCTGCCGGCCAGGGCTGGGACGTGGTCGAGTTTCCGGCCTCTCCCGGCCGCAAGGCGGGTGTCTATGCCCTCGAGGTTCAGGGCGACAGCATGAAGCCGCTTTACCGCGACGGCGACGTACTGATCGTGGAGCCGGGCGCGCAGGTGCGCCGCGGCGACCGCGTGGTGGTCAAGACCCGGGAGGGCGAGGTCATGGCCAAGGTCCTGGCACGCCAGTCGGCCAAGACGATCGAGCTGATATCGCTGAATCCCGAACATCCGAACCGTACGCTCGACATGGCGGACGTCGAATGGATCGCGCGGATCATCTGGGCAAGCCAGTAGGAAAATCGGCCTATGCGTCCTTTCGCAACCTTCATCGCCGGCGTTGCCGGCATCGCGGTGTGGTCCATGCTCGTGCTCATGGCTGGTCGCAGTATCGGCAATGAGGAAACCACCGGTTTTGAGATCGAGGACATGCCGACCGAATGGGCGGATCCGGCAATCGCCCCGGATGCCGTGACGGATGTACAGTCTGGCACTGCAACGGACGAGACCAATCCGACTGGAGCGATGCTCGACGGCAGCGACGTGCCGCCCGAGGAGATCGCTCCGCCAGCCGAACCGACCGAGCAAGGCAGCGTCAGGCCCGTAACACCCGAGCTCTTCGCCTCGCCGCTTTCCGAGCCCGGCGCGCCACTGGAACGGATCGAGCCGCGGCCACCGCTGACGCCGGAACCGGTGAAGGCCGAACGGGTGAAGCTGGTACTCCTGCCGAGGCCGGAATCCGTGGGGGCAGGCCTCATCGCCTTCGGCCAGCGGAACCTCAGGCTCGCCGACATCACGCCCACGGACCGCATGCGCGTCTGCCCGACCGCCAACGGCGGCGACTGGCCCTGTGGGATGGTGGCCCGCACTCAGCAAAGGCTCTTCCTGCGCAACCGCACGCTTTCCTGCGACATGGACAACGCCGAATGGGAGGGCACGATCGAGGCCCGCTGCAGCGTGGCCGACATGGATATCGCCACCTGGCTCGCCGAAAACGGCTGGGTGGAGGCGCCGGCAAGCTCGCCGCTTGCCGGACGTGTCGAAAAGGCCCGCGCCGAGCGGCGCGGTCTTTTCGGCGACGACCCGCGCTGAGCCGCCGACGTGCCTTGAAAGCGGGGCCGTGAACTCCTAATCTCCCGAGAAAACAACGAGGAATGCCAGAGACATGACCACGCCCGTAACGCCGCAGGACGCCCTGATTTTCGTCATGGTGATGGCGTCCGCCGTCGACAATTCGATGAACGACAAGGAACTGCGCCGGATTGGCCAGTTGATCGACCTCCTGCCGATCTTCGAAGGGTTCGACAAGGAGAGCCTGATCGACGTTTCGAAGCGGTGCGCGGACATCCTGGCCGGACCTGAGGGCCTGGACATTGCGCTTGAGGTTATTCGCGATGCGGTGCCGCCCCGCTTCTACGACACCGCCTATGCACTGGCGATCGAGGTCATGGCGGTCGATCTGGCGGTGAAGCCCGAGGAGATCCGCTTGCTGCAATTGCTGCGCGACCGGCTGAAGCTCGACAAGCTCACCTGCGCTGCGCTGGAGCAGAGCGCGCTCGCTCGCTACCGCCCGCTCTGAGGGGCCGCCGCACAGGCGTATTGTCTGCCTAGTCTGGCCGGCATGCTTGGCCTGGTCGCGCCTTGAACGGGCTCGCGGATATCGCGTGCGCCTAGAACAGACCGTAGGGGAAGTAACGCAGGTAGATTTCCTGCAGCCGGCCATTTCGTGACAGTGCGGCCAACGCGCTGTCGAAGGCGGCCGTCAGCTGCTGCGGATCGTCCTTCCGCAGCATGATGGTAAGCCCCTCCCCCAAAAAATGCTCCGAGACATAGGCACGGCCGAACAGAGCGCAGCAATCGGCCGAGGCCTCGCCGGCCACCCAGAAGGAAAGCCGCAAGGAATCGGAAAACACGGCATCGACCTTGCCCGCCTTCAGCTCATCCAACATCGTCTCGCGATCGGAAAAGCCGGCTGCCTGGATATCCGGAAAGAAGGCCTTCAGCATCGCCTCGTGCGCCGTCCCGCTGACGACGCCGACGCGGCGGCCAAACAGCGCGCGGGCATCCTCGCTTTCGAGAACCGCCTTCTTGTTGCGCGCAAAACGTGCCGGCAGAAGCATATAGGGCCGAGTGAACGAAAAGCGCGCCCGCAATTCCTCGCTCACCCCGATCCCGGCCAGCACGGCATCTCCCTGCCCTGCGTCAAGCGTGGTTTCCAGCTCGTTGTAGGGCAAAGCCTGGATCTGGCACTTGGCCTCGATGCCGAGCTCGGCGCAGATTGCCCGGGCGAGATCGATATGGAAGCCCGCCAGCCGCCCGGTTTGATCGGCAAAGTTGAAGGGTGGAAAATCGGTCGTCGTCAGGAAGCGCACGCGCAGCAGTCCGGAGAGATCCGGGCGCGGCAGGCGTTCGCGCGCATCGAACAGCACCGGCAAGTCATCGGCCCGAGCCGCGGGGGGCAGGCATAAACCGGCAAGAATCGCGCAAGCGGACACAACTAAAAATCGCAACCCCTGTAAAGGCAGGGATGAAACTCTGACGCGTATCATTATGATCCACTTTCGGGTTGTGGGGGCGTGAGCGCCCGATAACGGTGTAACAGACTCATGCAAATCGGGGAAGTTGGCGGGCACGCGCGAGCGGGCGCCCGGGGAGCCAGTGCGTCGCCTCTCAAGTCGGGCCCCGGCCAGCCGGCCGGAGCCCCGGACCGCCTGTTGGCGCTGCGCGACGAAGCGCTGGTGCTGAAATCGCTCGGGCTCTCGAAACCATTCATCGCGCGCATGGCGCACCGCGCGGAGAGCCGCGGCACCACGATCGAGCAGGAAGTGCTGGCCAGCGGCCATGTTCGCGAAGACGCGTACTATGGCGCGCTCGCCCGGCTCACGGGGCTGCCCTTTCTCGACAGAATTCCAGTCGGATCGGTCATCGACGGGCCGGGGCTGGACAGCCAGCTCAAGGCGCCCCGCTGCCTACGGCTGACGGATCAGACAAAGCCCGCGCTCACCGTGATCGCGCCGGAGGCAAGGCGCATCGACCGTGTCCAGGAAAGCCTGCGTCGCCATCCGCACCTGCGTCAGTCGCTGGCGATCGCGCCTGCCTCGCTGATCCGCGAGGCGGCGTGGAAGGCGGGGGCCGAACGGCGCGTCAGGGAAGCCGTGGGGGCGCTCTTTGATCAACGGCCGAACCTGTCGGCGCGCACGGTCATGACAGCCCGGCAGGGCTTCTGGACCGGTGCAATTGCCAGCGCCGTGCTCGCCCTCCTCGTGATCACACCGGGCGCGGCGGCCACCGCACTCCATTTCATCTTGTCCATGCTCTACTTCGCAGCGTTCTGCCTGCGTCTCGCCGTGCTCGGCCACGGCCGAGGGACGCATCCAGAGAGACCCGCTGCACCGGTTGCGACAGGTCATGACGATGACGATCTGCCCGTCTACACCGTGATGGTCGCGCTCTACCGCGAGGCGGAGGTTGCAGCGCAACTGATCGCCTCGCTCGAGCGACTGGACTGGCCGCGCTCCCGTCTCGACGTGAAGCTCGTGTGCGAGGCCGACGACGTCGCGACCCTGGAGGCCATCCGGCGCCTCGACCCGCCAACCTATATCGAGATCGTCGAAGTCCCGCCCATGGCGCCGCGCACCAAGCCGAAAGCTCTGGTCTATGCGCTGTCGGGGGTGCGTGGCGATTATCTGGCGATCTTTGATGCGGAGGACCGGCCCCATCCCGGCCAGTTGAAAGAGGCCTATCACAGGTTCCGGGCCCTGCCCGCCGAAGTCGCCTGCCTGCAGGCGCCGCTCGTCATTGCCAATCTACGTCAATCCTGGGCCAGCGCTCTCTTCGCACTGGAATATGCCGCCCTGTTCCGGCGCATGCTGCCGGTAATCGCCCGCTATCGCATGCCTTTGCCGCTTGGCGGAACGTCCAATCACTTCCGC
>DAIMJJ010000247.1:0-5726 GCA_036722275.1 Rhizobium sp.
GGCTGTATTGGGAAACCGACAGCGACAACGCGGCTGCACAGCGCCTCTACGAGAGGATTGCCGACCGCAGACCGGTCCTGATCTACCAGATTGCCATGGCGGGCTGAGGCAAGGGAAGAAGGCTGCAGCGCCTGTTCCCCGCAGACAGATCCCATCGCGCCTCCGGTCACAGGATCGGCAGATTTCCCCGACCGTCCTGACGTGGCAGGAGCGACCCGTTTCCCGAGCCGTTCCCGAGACGCTGGCGCCTACGTGTCTGTCGCCCAGCCTGCCGGATCGCAGGGAAAGCGGTCTCCGGCCGTTCCGGGTGCCGAGGACAGGATGAAGGCCAGCTCGGACGAATCCTCGTTGCGCACCCAGTGGGCGAGCCCGGCGGGAACATGCAGACCCTGCCCGGGCGCAAGGCGCACGCGCCCCTCCGGAGTGATGATGGTCATGTGCCCGCTGAGAACGTAGAAGAACTGGTGCGCAAGCCGGTGCATATGCGGCTCTTCCGCCGTCCCGGGCGGCATGGCTTCCTGCCGCACCTGGAAATGGTCCAGATCGAGCAGTCTCCAGCCCGCACAGCCGTCTCCCCAGGAATAGAAGTTCTGCTGGTCGGCAACGACAGGTTTCATCTCGGGTTCTCCATCCAGATAGAGCGTGAGCGGCGCGTCACAGCCAGAACAGGCCGGCGGTCACCGCCGCCAGCGCGGCCATGATGCGATTGACGACAATAAGCTTCGACGGATCGTGAAGGATCTTCCTCAAGCCCGCGCCGAAGGCGGCCCAAACGGCCATGCACGGCGTGCCAATGACGGCGAAGACGGCACAGACCAGCCCGAGCCGGGTCACATATCCGTCGCCCGGCGATACGAAGGTGGCGACGACCGTGACGGCGATCAGCCATGCCTTCGGATTGACGAACTGGAACGCAGCCGCCTGGAAGAATGACACCGGCCTGGCAAGCGATGCGTCAGGCATTTCGCCCGCGCGCCAGAGTTTCCACGCCATCCAGAGCAGATAAGCCGTGCCGACCACCTTCAAGACGGTCTGTATCCGAGGCTCAAGTGCGAAGACCGCGCCAAGACCGGACCCGACGACAATCAGCTGAACCGCGACGCCGAAGGGAATGCCGAGAATGTGCGGCCAGGTTCGCGCCATTCCGAAGATGAGACCGGACGTCGTGAGCATCACGTTGTTCGGTCCCGGAGTGATGGACATGACGAAGGCGTACAGGACGAGTGCCGTCAGAGTGGTGGTTTGCATGGCCAGACCTTGTCGCGGGCCGCCGTTGCCGCCCAACATTTTCGGCATGCTTGCCACGGAAACGCCGCACTGGCTGCTGAGAAATCGTCATGTCAGGCTGAGGTGTTTTTGGCACGGCCGCGGGCCGCAAGGGACGGAGAGACCGGCTGTGCATCTGCTGAGGGGCCGTTGCCATGGGCGGTCCGGCCTCCGGGCACCGCGTCATCGCCCCGCTTCAAGGCGGATTTTTTCTCAATCTCCGGCAAGCGCTTCTCACTCTGGCGCGGGCGCCTGCCGCATTACGCTCAGGCTGTCCGCAGTCCGGGGAGGAGACCGCATGACGACTGATCTTGGTGCACCTGTCGACGCTCACTGTGAGCAGCGGGTCCGCGACAGTTTCGCCCGTCAGGCGCTGATGAAGCATCTGGGAGCGTCCATCGGCCAGGTTCGGCGCGGCCTGGTTTCCATTCATATGCCCTTCAGTCCCCTGCTGACACAGCAGCATGGCTATTTTCATTCGGGCGCAAGCTCGGCCATCGCCGATTCCGCCGGCGGTTATGCGGCCTTCACCCTGTTCCCGCCGAAAAGCTCCGTCCTCACCGTAGAGTTCAAGGTCAATCTTCTGAAACCGGCCAAGGGCGACGCTCTGGAAGCGGTCGGCAGAGTGATCAGATCCGGCAGGACGCTGACCATCTGCCAGCTGGAGGTCCTTGCCGAGAAAGACGGCGCCCAAACGCTCGTGGCAATCGGCCAACAGACCTTGATCTGCATGCAGGGCCGCGAGGACGGGCCAACGCTCCGGTAGTCTGTTGCTGCCACGTCCGGTTCCGGACCGGACCCGTCCCCACATCCGTAAGCGATCGCTTATCATACGCCCAGCCGGGCTGCGACGAAATCGGCTCGGTCTTCCACTCCTGCCAGGGGCAGATCGACGAGCTGATAGCCAAGCCGGGAATAGGTCTGCGCCATGACGCGTGCCGTCGCTTCAGCCTCCTGCCGGTCCTGCTTGCGCTCGGCGTCCTGGGCAAAGATGGCATCCCAATAGGGCGCAAGAAACACCCGCTTGTTGTAGGTGTCGCGTTTTGCCGCCGTTTCCATATGGGCCGGAACCGGAAGACCTGAGAGCACCAGATAGCCGATGACATCCGGAATTCCGCGATCCATCAGGACCGGCGCGACCCGCGTCGAAGCCTCCTGGTGGGAGCGCAGTTCCCAGCTGAGCATAAGCTCGGCGTAGAGCGCGCGATCCGCCCAGGGCAAGGCCGTTCCACCGATCTGGACCTGCGCTTGTATGATCGCCCGGCCAGCTTCCGGCATGCTCTGAAAGCCGCGCCGGCCCATCGCTTCGATCAAACTGGTCTTGCCGCTACCGGGACCACCGGTCACGACGAACATATGGTCACCCATGGAGCCATCCTCGTCTTGCGTTGCTGAAAGTAGGGGGAAGTGCGCCAGTCGCCCAACTCGGGTGGGGTCGACCTTGCCACGCAAAGCCATGCTAGCCGGATTGGCGAAAAGCGCAAGGCGGGATGGTCGTGGCGCGTGGCAGGTCCCCGGCCGCTCGGTCGGGCTGAAGCGGCCGCCGTGCAGGATTTCCGCCCTCCGTCGGCATCGCCCCAAGACTTCGGGACCAAGACGATGTAATCGGAGTTCGACCGACGCTGTGCATCGAGGATCCCACAGCGCTCGTGACCGTGTCAGGAATAGTCGCATGCCGGCAGAGCGCGGATTTCACCAATGGTGCCATCAGGCACGGGAGAACGAGAAGCAGATCGTGTTTCCCGACGGCTGCCGGGATGTTCTGCTCATCCGCCCGCCTGACCAACCGGTGCGCGTCGTGCTGACCGCTTTTGATCTTGGGCCGCGCCGGGTTGAATTGTCAGCAGGCCTGTCGATCCTCGGGTTTCGCCTTCGCCCGGGCGCGAGCCTGTCCGCCGCCACCATCGACGCGATTGCACAGGATCCCGACAGGATCGGATGCCTTCTCGACGAGGCCTGCGGAACATGGAGCGAACTGGACGACGCAATCGCCGCGCTGACGGAGCCCGGAGCGACAACAAGGCTGGTCGCAAGGCGCCTCGGCGTATCGGTCCGGACGATGCAGCGGCATTTTCTCGCCCGCGCCCTGCCGCCACCCGATTTCTGGCGGCTTCTTGCCCGCGCCCGGCGCGCAGCCGCCATGATCGACCTGCCCGTCTCTTTGGCCGACATCGCGGCCGATTGCGGCTTCAGCGATCAGGCGCATCTGACCCGCGATCTGGTGCGCTGGTTCGGCGTCACCCCGGCGCAGTTGCGCCGGAATGTCCGCGTGCTTGCGCTCTTGCGTCAGCCGGCGCTCGGCAACTGGACCGGCGAGCAGATCTCCACGAGATAACCATTGGGATCGCTGACATAGGCGGTGGTCTGGCCCCACGGCTCATTGCGAACCGCCTGCACCGAACCGGCCCCCGCCGCGACGGCACGAGCATAGGCGGCATCGACATCATCAACCTCGAACGCGATTTCGAAGACGGGCGCCCCTGGATCAGCTCTCGCCGGCGCCTTACCCAGCTCCCGCATCAGCCGGGTCGAGGAGAAGGCGAGCTTCGTCTCGCCGGTGGAAAGCTCTCCATAATCGCCGGCGTCATGCAGGAATGCCCGGGTCAAACCGAAGGCACGTTCATAGAAATCCAGCGTGTCGGCCACGTTGTCGACATAGAGGATGGTGTATCTCAGGATCATGCTGCATCTCCGTTTTCTTTCGAGATCAACCACTTGTAAGGCGCAAGATCCCCGTCCGTCTTGAACGATCGCGACAGCCGACCGCCCGTGATCGAAGGCCTCCGCTTCTTTCCAGGCAGAGAGCGCCAACAGAAAGCTCCAGTTCACGCTGACGGGATTCCCGCGACACCCCGAACCTACGGCTGAACGGCACCATGAACGCCCCGCTTCGCATGGCCGCGCAAAAGGCTTCTGCCCGTGTCCGGACGGCTAACCGAGCGGGCTTAGGTCGACGCCGACCGCCGTGCCGCGTTCGGCGGCAAGGCAGATAGCGTCGAGCACGATGAGATTGGCGGTGGCATCGCGGGCGGAAACGAGGGGGGCGCCGCCCTTGCGGATCAGCGCCTCGAAATGACGCAGCTGCGCCTCGTAAGGGTCTGCCGGTGTGACCTGCAGCATCGACGGCTTCAGCCTGCGGGTCCAGTCCGGTTCCCCCTCCGGCTCCCATAGCATCAGATCAGGCAGGGACAGCCCGGCACGGCTTCCGGCGTAGTGATGGGCCGTCACCGGATGTGCGGGGAAGCGCACCGGGTTCTCGCCCGCCGACAGATCCCAGGCCCAGGGGCCGGTCGCGGCATCGGAGATGCACAAGGTGGCGAGCCCGCCATCCGCGAAGGTCAAGGCAATGGCAGCGGTATCCTCCACCGCAAAGCCGCGACGGGCATGGCTGGTCATTGCCTGCACGCACGCGATCTCGCCGAAAAAATGACGCAGGAGATCGATCTCGTGGACGAGGTTGATCAGCAAGGGTCCGCCCGCGCCGGGCGTCCTGCGCCAGGCGGCCTCGAAATAGGACGGCGGCTTGGCGAGCGCGCAGGTGACGGTCGCCATGACCAGATCGCCGATACGACCGGTGCGGATCGCGGCATGCGCCGCCCGGATGATCGGATTGTGGCGGCGATGATGGCCGACCAGGAGCGGAACGCCGGTCCTTTCCGCGACCGAGATCAGGCGCAAAGCCGAATCCAGGCTTTCGGCCACCGGCTTTTCCAGGAGAACCGGCATTCCCGCTTCGAGAAGCGCAGCCGAGATCGGCAGATGGGTCTCGTTCGGCGTGGCGACGATGGCGGCCTGCGCCAGGCCCTTTTCGATCAGCGAAGCAACGTCCGGCAGGCAGGGCACGCCGAGTGTCTGCGCCAACACGGCACCGCCTGGCATCGGATCGACGATGGCGCCAAGGCGCAGGCCCTCATGCCGCGCAAGGGTGTCGATATGGGTACGCCCGATGGCGCCGGCGCCGATGACGGCCACGCTGATGTTTTCGGTCATTGAAATCCTCCTGATCCTCTGCGGAGGCTAACAAAACAAAAATCAAAATGGAATTGAAGTTTATTATTGAATATCATTCCATTTTTTGCGATGGTCTGGCTCGAGGAAGACAGGAGGAGGATCGCATGCACCAGACCGGACCGATGCGCCGGGCCCGCTGCGGGCCCGGCAGCAGCTGCCGCCGATCCTCGCGCCGGGATTCCCGCCGATGAGCCGCATCCTCGTGACCGGCGGCACCGGCTTTGTCGGCGCCCGCACCATCGCTGCGCGTCATGCAGCAGGCCACGCGGTCCGCATTCTCGATCTTTCGCCCCGCCCCGAACAACTGCCCGCAGGCATTGCCGCCGAGATCGTCAAGGGTGACATCACCGATGCCAGAACCGTGGTCGACGTGGCGCAGGACTGCGACGGAATTGTCCATCTCGTGGGACTGATGACGGTGGACTGCGCCCGTGATCCCGTTCTCGGCA
>DAIMJJ010000248.1:0-5710 GCA_036722275.1 Rhizobium sp.
GGCGGACTGTTCTTCATCCGCCCGAACGGCAGGGACGTGGTGGTGCTGATCGCCAGTGCCAAGCTCGGCTGGCTGACCCATGACCAGGACTATGACGTCGTCGTCCATACCGACCGGCGCAAATGGACCGGCACCATGCGGGCGAATGTCACCGACGGCTCGGGCGGGCTCTACCTCACCAATCCGGCCGCCGGCTTCATGTCGGCGCTGCGCGGTGCGGGGCGGCTGACGCTCAGTCTCGACAATGTCAGCTACGGACCGTTTTCGCTGTCGGGTTCCAATGACACCATCAAGCAGATCGCCGATTGTGCCAAGGCGCTCGACCGTGGCGATTTCGGCCCGACCGAAACGAAACAGACGAGTGAGGCCAAGGAGGTCGACATCTTCCCGGGCACCATGATCGACTGGAGCCGCGCCGATTTCGGCAAGACCTATCGCAGCGAGGACTGGACGGTCACATTGAGTGGGGAGGACGGCGAGGACGGCACGGCGCTGGCCGTGGCGAAGGTTCGGCACAAGGACAAGGGCGAAGCGACAGTGCGTCTGGAGACCGGGCCGGAGGATATGGGGCGCGGCCAGATCGGCATCTTCCCGCTGCAATGGGCGGAGCCGGGCGTGGTGTTCTCGTCGTTTAGCGGCGGCGCCCATTGCTGTACCGCCGTGTCGCTGATCCATGCGACGGGCGATGCGGTCAAGGCGGTCGAGCTCGGCACCTTCGACGGTTTCGGCGTGGCCCCGATCGACCTTGATGAGGACGGTAATGTCGAGTTCGACCTGCGCGACGACCGTTTTCTCTACGCCTTTTCGAGCTATGCCGAGGCTTCGCCGCCGGTGAAGATCATGGCGCTGCGCGATGGCGAGCCGCGCGATGTGACCAGCGAGGATGCCTTCCGCCCGGTGATCGAGCGGCGACTGACCGCTTCGATGCGACGCTGTTTCGAACAATCCGCGCCCGGCGTGTGCGCCGGTGCGCTCGGCAATGCGGCGCTGCTCGGCTATTTTGCGCCGGCGCTCGACCTGATGGCGCTGGAGGAGATCGACAAGCAGATGGAGGACTATCTGCTGGACTGCGACGACACCACCGCCTGCAAGGGCCAGCCGCGGTTCAAGGACTTTGCCGATGCCGCCCGCTGGCGGCTCGCCAACTGGGGCTATCAGACGGAGGGCGAACTCGATGGCACGGTGATGGCCTTTGTCGGGGAGCTGGCCAAGTTCAAGGACGGTTTCGCCCCGGTCGACGTCGCCTCGGAGAATGAATATTCCTGCGACATGGGACCGCTCACCTTCGAGCAGGATGCCGAGAAGGGTACGGCGCTGGTGCGCGGCTACGAATACGGCTGCAATTTCGGCGCAGCGGCACTCATGAAGGACAGCCTCGTCGTCGATCTCCTGTGTTCGGGCGAGGCCGATTTCTGGATCGACCGCCACGTCTACACCCGCGTCGGGGACCAGCTCTTGTCCTTGTCGGCGACCGGGGCGCTCGATGTGGAGGGGGCAACACGCTTCAAGGCCTGCCCGGCCAAGCCGGCTGCGCAGCCATGAAAAAGGCGGCCCTCACGGCCGCCTTCGCCACTCGTTACGGGAGCCTTGGCTCAGACATAGGCGTAGCGCTCGCCGAACGGCGTATTCTCGTCGTAATTGGTGGAGCCGATCTTTTCGCTCTCGCCCGACAGCAGGGCGGGCTTTGCCTGTTCGGCGGTGGGCGTTTTCGCGGCGGTCTTGGCGGCGTTTTCGGCGGCTTCGATCTGCGACAGCTGGGCCTCAAGCTTGGCCAGCGATGCGCGAAGCTCGCTCAGCGAGTCGCTGATCTCGGACTTTTCTTCGTCGGTCTGTGCGCTCGCCAGTGCCTCCTCCTTCGAGGTGATCTGGCCTTCGAGCTTGGCGATCGACGTCTTCAGCGAGGCGCCGGAGGAGGAGGTCTGGTCGAGCGCGCTGGTGGCGGTCGAGGCGGAGGAGGAGACGGCGGTGACCATGGTCGGGATCCTTGAAAAGGGCGTTTGTTCAAAAAGATGCGCCACGCGGATGGATCGATGGGCAAAACGCGGGACGGAGCCTGAAAAAGAACGAGCATCGACGCAATCATTGTCGGCCCGGACAGGTTAGGCGGACGGCCTTAAGAAAACGTTGTCTTTGATAACGTTAAGCGTGCTGCCGTTGACCTGGTTCAGCGCTGCGCAACCGCCTTCAGACGGTCGAGCACATATAGGCGGGCGGCGGACGACAGGTTGGTGCGCGGATCACGTTTTTCGTCGATCTCGGCGACGAGGGCGGCGATCGCCATGCCGCGTTCCTCGGCGATCGCAACGAGTTCGTTCCAGAAGGCTTCCTCCAGCGAAAAGCTGGTGCGGTGACCGTGCAGGGTGATCGAGCGCTTGCGGATCATGGCGCCTCCGGCTTCAGAATTCGATTCAACGGCCTTACCGGATGATTCCGGAAATGCCGGCATGTCCTTGATGCAGAATCGCTTTTCCTCTGCGTTCAGTCCTTGTCGGAGGGGGTGAGGCGGCCCTGGTCGAGGGTCTTTTCCGCCTTGGCGTTGAGCGCGGCGGTCAGGTTCTTTTCGGCCTTGGTGCGGCCGAAGGTCAGGCGGTTCTGTTCCGCCTGCTTTTCCTTTTCCGAGCGGGCCTTGACCTTGCGGAACTGGCGGAGATTGACGACGTCGGCGCTCATGTCTCTCATCCCGGCTGAAAGGGGGCGCCGCGCCAGGCGGCGCGGCGATCCCTCAAAGAGCTCAGTGCTTCTTGCGGAAGGCGTCGAGGGAGACGACCGAACCCGGCTTCTTTTCCTCGTCGCCGGTCTTCGGCTCGTCCTGTTCCTCGGCGCGCTCGACGGCGGCGACCGGATAGGCGGTGATTTCCGCGCCTTCCTCGTCCTCGTCGCTCAGCGGCACGTCGAATTCGAGCTCGAAATTGACGGACGGATCATAGAAGCCGCGGATGGCGTTGAACGGGATGACCAGCTTTTCCGGCGTGTCGGAGAAGGACAGGCCGATCTCGAACTGGCTGTCGGTGACCTTGAGGTCCCAAAACTGGTGCTGGATGACGATGGTCATCTGCTCGGCATATTTCGCCTTCAGGTGCTGCGAGATGCGCACGCCCGGCGCCCCAGTCAGGAAGGTGATGAAGAAGTGATGGTCACCCGGAAGACGGCCCGTGGCTGCGACTTCGGTCAACACCTTGCGGATGACGCCGCGCAGTGCGTCCTGAGCCAGAATGTCGTAGCGAATATGGTCGTTCCCCATAGATCCTGTCTTTCTCTTGCTAGGCGTTTTCGCGCGGCTATATGCCACGACGCCGCATCCGGGGAAAGCCCCGTTCGTCGAGTCATGACGACGCATATTACATGATTTGAGACAGGCGCGGTAGGCAAAGGAGGGAGTAAGGTGAAGGCTTCTGTTGCCAGGTGCCTTCGGACCCCGCCTCAAGGGGCTAACCTAGAGGACTTGGTTCGGATTTCCCGCACCGCCATTAGGCAGCGAGAGCATAACCCTTAGCGTTGTTGTCGTTTGCAACTACACTTGTGACCCGATAACGGCGGTATCATGCCGAGCGAAAGTTCGATCTTTACACCCTTGTCGATCCTGTTTCGCCCCCATCAAAAGCCGGTCCGCACCTTGGTGTCCCTCGGAACCGACCGGTTTTTGGTGGAGGCGCCGGGTACCGCCCCCGGGTCCAATAGGTTTATTTCACCGACCGTTTATCGCCATAGCCGGAGCAAGCCCCGGCAAGAGTGATATAGGTTGTTCCCGGGCGGATGAAAAGGGGTGGCGAGACGAAGTTTTCGTCAGCAGCGATTGACAAAGCCGACATAGTCGCGGCCGTTCTTCTCATAGTATTTCAGAATGAAGCCACGGGTGCGGCCGCCGTCCATCGGGATCTCGCAGCGCACGCCCCAGCTTGTGTCGGCGCAGGCATTGACGATGATGCACTGGCCGGGATTGACCTGGCCGACATACTGGCTCTTCAGGCTCTGCTCACGGCGGATGTTCATCAGCCCGGTGATGCGCACCTTGACCGGGTGCGGCCCGCGCGGCGCGACCGTGTCTTCCGGCGCCACGCATCGGCCGGTGTCCTCGCGGATGTAACAGGGATTGCCGCCATTGCCGCGCGGGACCGGTGAAGATGCCGCCTGGCCGCCACCCGCGCGGCGCAGGATGACGAGTGAGCCGTCGGCGAGCCGGCCGGTCATGATGCCGCGGGCGGGCGCAAAGCGGGCAATGGCGCGGCCGTCAATGCCGAAGAGCACGAAGCCGTTGTGTTCCGGCAACCAGGTGGTCAGGAAAGCCAGCGGCCCCAGACACCGGATCGAGCGCGCGGCGAAGCGGTCGGCAAAGGCGTGGCCCTGAAGCTCGATCTGGCACGGCCCGGTCGATCCGCCCGTCTCGACCGACCAGAGGCCGATCGCCGAAGGGCCGGCGGCGGCCGGCGCCGTGGCAAGCGGCGGGCTTGCCGCGAAAAACGCGGTCGCCACGGCCAGGAACCATCGCGTAAACCTCATCGTCGGGCCTCCCTCCTGCCGGTCGTGCGGCGCCTCTCGCCGTTCGTTTTCGCCGGTTTGCGGACGAAAGACAATTGCCGGCAACGAATCGGCAAAATGTCGCTGCGGTCCGGGCGTGCGGGCGCTTGACGGTGGCGGTGGTCCATCCCATTCTGCTCATCAAGCGGACGCGTATGAGACGCCCGCAGCCACAGCGAAAGGAAGAGGGCCATGACGGACTATCTTGCAGATGTGAAGCTTTACGACGCCAGCGCCGACGAGGCGGTGGTGAACAAGATCGTCCGGCATCTCGGGATTGCCCTTCGCAATCGCGATTCCTCGCTGGTGTCTGCCTCCGATCCGGAGGAACTGGCCCGCGTCAAGGAGAAGTGGTGCGGCAAGAAGCTTGGCGTCACCGGCGAGGCCGCCGACAAGGCGGTGGATGCCGCCTGCGTCGCGATGAAGGCCGACAAGACCAAGTCGCGCGTGACCTTCTACTATCTCGTCGCCAAGGAACTCGGCAAGCTCGGCGATCTCTGAGCCTGGCGTCTCGGTCGAGGGCCAAGACAGACAGGCCAAGGCAGGGGCCAAGACGAGGGCTCAGACACGAGCTTGGAAAACCGGCGGTGCCGCTTGGTTCCGCCGGCCGGGGGCGCTACATTGCCGGCGAACAGGAATCGGCGGCACCACCCATGAAGCAGTATCTCGACCTCTTGCGCCACGTGATGGACAACGGCTCCGATCGCGGCGACCGCACCGGAACGGGCACGCGCTCGGTCTTCGGCTACCAGATGCGCTTCGACCTGTCGCAGGGCTTTCCCGTCACCACGACCAAGAAGCTGCATCTGCGTTCGATCATCCACGAGCTTCTGTGGTTCCTGCGCGGCGACACCAATATCGCCTATCTGAAGGAGAACGGCGTCACGATCTGGGACGAATGGGCCGACGAGAACGGCGATCTCGGGCCCGTCTACGGCGCACAGTGGCGCTCCTGGCCGGACGGCAAGGGCGGTCAGATCGACCAGATCGCCAATCTCGTTGAGGGCATCCGCAAGAACCCGAACTCGCGCCGCCACATCGTCTCGGCCTGGAACCCGGCGGAAGTCGACGACATGGCGCTGCCGCCCTGTCACTGCCTGTTCCAGTTCTACGTCGCGGACGGAAAACTGTCGTGCCAGCTCTACCAGCGCTCGGCCGACATCTTCCTCGGCGTGCCGTTCAACATCGCCTCCTA
>DAIMJJ010000249.1:0-5693 GCA_036722275.1 Rhizobium sp.
CAACCGCGCTCGCCTCCGTCGCCCTGCCCGCCTCGGCCCAGGATGCGCCGAAGGAAAAATGCTACGGCGTGGCGATGAAGGGCCAGAACGACTGTGCCGCAGGCGCGCATGACTGCGCCGGCAAGGCGACCATGGACTATGACAAGCAGTCCTTCAAGCTCGTGCCGGCCGGCACCTGCACGACCATGATGGCCCCCGACGGCAGCCATGGCTCGCTGACCCCGGCCTGAGGCCGGCCCTTACCGATCATCTCCATTCTCGACAAAGGACAGACCATGACCAGAACCACCCATTCGCCCGCCGCCTCGCTTGCCGCCTCGCTTGCCGCAGCCCTTTCCCTTGCCGCCGCCCTGCCCGGCGCGGCTGTCGCCCAGGATGCCTCCAAGGAGAAGTGCTACGGCGTCGCCCTCAAGGGGCAGAACGACTGCGCCGCCGGCCCCGGCACGACCTGCGCCGGCACCTCCAAGATCGACTACCAGAAGAACGCCTGGAAGCTCGTGCCGGCCGGCACCTGCATGACGATGATGACGCCCGACGGCGGTCACGGCACGCTGGAACCGGGCCCGGCCCCGGCCTGAGCCGGAACCATCCCGGAAAGACTGGCGGCGGCGCGCAGCTTGCGCCGCCCCTCCTCTTCTTCAAACGCCCCAGGGAGACCGCGCATGAAACCCTCCAGCCTTCCGCCGCGCGCCGGTGTCGGCTTCAAGCCCGAGCATTTTGCTGCAATCGACGCCAGCCTCCAGCCGCTCGGTTTCTTCGAGGTCCATGCGGAAAACTACATGGGCGCAGGCGGCCCGCCGCATGCGAAGCTTGCGCGCCTGCGGCAGGACTATGCACTGTCGATCCATGGCGTCGGCCTGTCGATCGGGGCGATGCAGCCGCTCGACCGCGACCATCTCGACCGGCTGAAAATCCTCTGCGACCGCTACGAACCGGAGAGCTTTTCCGAACATCTCGCCTGGTCGAGCCATGGCGACGTCTTCCTCAACGACCTCTTGCCGCTGCCCTATACCGATGCGACGCTGCGTCTGGTCATCGAACACATCGACCGGGTGCAGGAGCATCTCGGCCGGCAGATGCTGCTCGAAAACCCGGCGACCTATCTGCTGTTTGAGGAAAGCACGCTGTCCGAGACCGACTTCCTGGCGCAGGTCGTCCGGCGCACCGGCTGCGGCCTTCTGCTCGACGTCAACAATGTCTTCGTTGCCGCGACCAACCACAATCTCGATCCTTACGCCTATCTCGCCGGCTTCCCGCTGGCCCATGTGCGGGAGATCCATCTTAGCGGCCATTCCGAGACGCTGGACGAGGCCGGCGCGCCACTGCTGATCGACAGCCACGACACGCCGGTCAAGGATCCGGTCTGGGCGCTCTACGAAACGGTCCTGTCGCAGACCGGCCCGGTCGCCAGCCTGATCGAATGGGACAATGACGTACCGGACTGGCCGGTGCTCCTCGCCGAGGCCCAGGCCGCCGAGGTCCTGCTCGACCGCGCGCGCCGCGGCCGGGCCGCGTGAGGTGACGATGACGGCCGTCCCGCAATCCGATTTCGCCGCCGCCCTTGCCGATCCCTCCCGGCCCGTGCCGGAAGGGCTTTGCGCCTGGACCGGTCCCCGCCCCGAGCGCCGCTTCGGCGTCTATCGCAACAATGTCCGCGTCGGGCTGACCGGCGCGCTTGCCGCGCGTTTCCCTGCGACGGAAGCGATCGTCGGCGCCGACTTCTTCGCCGCCCTGGCTCAGGCCTTCATCGCCGAGCATCCGCCACGCTCGCCGCTGCTTCTGACCTATGGCGACGATTTCGCCGATTTCGTCGAAGGCTTCGCGCCGGCGCAAGGGCTTGCCTATCTGCCCGACGTCCTCCGGCTGGAGGCGGCGCGCTCCTGTGCCTATCACGCCGCCGATGCCGAACCGCTCGGCGCGGCCGATTTCGCCGCCGTGCCGCCGGAGCGGCTGGCGGATCTGGTGCTTCTGCCGCATCCGTCGCTCGCCGTCCTGCGCTCGCCCCATCCGGTCGCCACCCTCTGGGCGATGAATGCCGGCGAGATGCCGCTGGCGCCGGTGTCTCTCTGGGTGGGCGAGGACGTCGCCGTCGTGCGCCCGCGCCTGACGGTGGAAGTGCATCGCCTGCCGCCGGGCGGCGCCACCTTCTTTGAAGCGCTTCATCGCAGGCAAACCCTGGCTGAAGCCGCGGAGCAGGCCCATGCGGAGACGCCGGCCTTCGACCTTTCCGCCAGTCTCGCCGGCCTGATCACCACCGGCGCCTTCATCCAGATCAGCTTTTCGGAGGACGCATGATGCCAAACGATCTTTTTCCCCGGCCCGCCGTTCCGGCCACCGCCGCACACCCGATCGGGCATTTGGCCAGCGCGGCCATCGCCCTTGCCGAGCGCATTCCGCACGACCTGATCGCGCTTGTCGCGCGGCTGTCGGTTGCCGCCGTGTTCTGGCAGTCGGGCCAGACCAAGCTCGACGGCTGGCGGGTCTCGGACAGCGCTCTCTACCTGTTCGAGAACGAATACCGCCTGCCCTTGATCTCCCCCTGGCTCGGCGCGCATCTGGCGGCCTTTGCCGAACATCTCTTTCCCGTGCTGCTGGTGATCGGGCTGGCGAGCCGCCTTTCGGCGCTGGCGCTTCTGGCGATGACGCTGGTGATCCAGGTCTTCGTCTATCCCGGCGCCTGGCCGACCCACGGCACCTGGGCCGCCTGCCTGCTGCTCATCCTCGCCCGCGGCCCCGGCCGGCTTTCGCTCGACCACGGGCTTTTCGGCCTCTTTGGCCGGCGCTGACGGGCGGGCGGCGGGAGAGGACCGCACGGCCGGGGGCACGACGAGCGGCCGCCGCAATCGCTCTTCCCCCTTGTGGTGGAGATGGCCGGCAGGTGAGAGGGGTGGCCGATGCCGTCGAGGCGCCCACCTCCCCCGACCCACCCAAGCCCTGCCGCCCGGCGCGGCATAGGCTGAGCCCCGGCCCGCCGCCGCCCGCTCCTCACTCACCGTCGCGGACCCATGGGCCGCGCCAGCCCTGCGAAAGCTTGGCGCGCTAAAGTTGACGGTGAAGTTTCATCACGCCGGGAGGATGTCTGCGTGAACATCAATGCCCAAATCGACGGCTCGCTCGAAATCATCGCCTTCCGGCTGAACGACCAGTCCTTCTGCGTCAAGACGCGGTCGATCCGCGAGATCCGCGGCTGGGTGCCGGTCACCCCGATGCCGCATGCACCTTATGAAGTGCTCGGCGTCATCAACCTGCGCGGCACGGTCATTCCGATCATCGATCTCGCCGTCAAGCTCGGCATGGGCGGCACGGAGGCCTGCGAGCGCAGCGCCATCATCGTCACCGACGTCAACGGCATGACCATGGGCCTGCTGGTAGAGGGCGTCTCCGATATCCTGACCGTCCCGGCCTCGAGCCTGCAGCCCGTGCCGCCGAATGCCGTGCAGTCATCGCAATTTGTCGAGGGCATCCTCACCCACCAGGACCAGATGATCTGCTTCCTCAACCTGGAAGAACTCTTCTCCGCCGGCGGCCCAAGCGGCTTCGGCGGCAGCCGCGGCGGCGGCGGATCCGATCCTGGCTGGGAGGAGTTTTGAGCGAACGCGCACTCCGCCGGCCGGCGTTCTTCGCCAATGCAAGGTGAGCGTGCATGAAGCCGCTCTGGCACAGGCGGCGCTTCCGGCGACCTGCCTTCGCGCATTACCCTTCCCCAGAGTAAAACACCCCCCGCTGCCCTGCCGGATCGCCACCCCCCTCTCTCCTGCCGGGCATCTCCCCCTCAAGGGGGGAGATCGGAACACCGCCGACGTTCGACATTTTGCAGCGGCCGGCAGGACTGGACACGCGCTTGCCGGCGGGGGGGCCGACAGGCGACCGTTTTTCATTAAACCGGCATTGTTCTGAAATCGGCGGGCCGGAGACGGTCCTATCTCCCCCCTTGAGGGGGAGATGTCACGAAGTGACAGAGGGGGGCTGCGCGCGAAACCCCAGTCGATCAGACAAGCCACAGGGTCGATCAGGCAAGCCAGAGGGACATGACCGTCTCGCCTCCCCTGACCGCCACTCCTTACTCCGCCGTCTCCCCCACCGTCAGCGGCCAATCCACCACATAATCCTCGAAATCCTCGACCGGCACGTCGTCCTCGCTCACCGTCCGCCCCCGCGCCGAGATGCCGGCCTCATGCACCGTTTCGCGGTCGCCGGAGATGAGGTAGTGCCACCAGTAGAGGTCGCGGCCTTCGCCCACCAGGCGATAGGCGCAGGTCGGTGGCAGCCAGGCGATCTCGTCGACGCCCTCCACGGTCAGCTGGATGCAGTCGGGCACGGTCGCCTGGCGGTTGTCATAGTCCTTGCAACGACAGCTCTCGCCGTCGAGCAGGCGACAGGCGACCGAGGTGAATACCACCTCGCCGGTGTCCCAGTCTTCCAGCTTGTTGAGACAGCACAGGCCGCAGCCGTCACACAGCCCTTCCCATTCGGACAGGTCCATTTCGGCCAGGCTCTTGCGCTTCCAATAGGGTAAATCGCTCATCCGTCGTCACCGGCCGGTTCGCCGGGCCTCGCGCAGGTGCGTCCCTTTGCGGGAGGGCGCCTCGCTTTTTCCTTGTTCTTTGCCGGCAAATCGACAATCTATCAGCACATTGCGCAGCATGCCGATTTGTCGGCCTCGGGACCTGCTCTTGAGCCCTGCCGGCGCGCGCGTCAAGGGCCGCAAGGTCCGTCTCGTTCAGGGAAAGTGGAATGGCCGAGGATCGCCCGCCAGTCGAGAAGAAGCCGCGCCTCAAGCGCCACATCTTTCTGAGGATCGACAGCTGGATCGATTCCTCGATGTGGAATGCCGGCTTCCAGCTCGCCGAGTTGTGGGAGGAGATCACCATCTTCTTCCGCCGTTTCCGCGTGCGCGGCTGGAAAAAGCTGTTCTTCGAAGTGCTTGGCGAAGGCATGACGCTCGGCACCGCCGGCTTCGTGCTCTTGCTCGCGCTCGCCCAGCCCGCCTTTGAGGAGACCAAGAAGGACTGGCGCAACCATGGCGACTTCGCCGTCACCTTTCTTGACCGCTACGGCAACCTGATCGGCCATCGCGGCATCATCCACGAAAACTCGGTGCCGATCGACGAGCTGCCCGACCATCTGATCAAGGCGGTGCTGGCGACCGAGGACCGGCGCTTCTTCGAGCATTTCGGCATCGACTTCCTCGGGCTGATGCGCGCCATGAGCGAAAACGCCAAGGCCGGCGGCGTCGTCCAGGGTGGCTCGACGCTCACCCAGCAGCTCGCCAAGAACCTGTTTCTCACCAATGAGCGCTCGATCGAGCGCAAGATCAAGGAAGCCTTCCTGGCGCTGTGGCTGGAGGCCAACCTGACCAAGAAGGAAATCCTGTCGCTCTATCTCGACCGCGCCTATATGGGCGGCGGCACGTTCGGGGCGGCGGCGGCCTCGCAATTCTATTTCGGCAAGCCGCTGACGGAGGTGAACCTCGCGGAATCGGCCATGCTCGCCGGCCTGTTCAAGGCGCCGGCCAAATATGCCCCGCATGTCAACCTGCCGGCGGCGCGCGCCCGCGCCAATGTGGTTCTGTCCAACATGGTGCAGGGCGGCATGATGACCGAGGGCCAGGTGATCGCAGCCCGGCGCAACCCGGCGACCGTCATCGACCGCGACGAGGTCGAGGCGCCCGACTTCTTCCTCGACTGGGCCTT
>DAIMJJ010000250.1:0-5671 GCA_036722275.1 Rhizobium sp.
CTGATGGAAGCTGTTTCATGCTCCGCCTTAAAGACCGGACAGCCTGCCTTCGGCCGCAGATCGGTCACCACGATTGCTGACGTTCAGAATCTGAGATTGTAGTCATGCAAGCAATCATAAAGGTGCGGATCGTCGATTTGTCTCTCAAGCTAGCGGAAATAATTTCCGAGCGTACGTTTTCCATCTCTATACCTCATAGCAACTCTGATTTGCCGGCTTAAAAAACCTGTGGCATGTTCCGCTCGAGGGCATTTGAACGGATCTGGGTGGGGCATTGTCGGCAAATTTCGACCATCTGCAGGAGATCAGCCCGGAGCTGCATCGCCTCGGCACGCTGGCCGAGCGCTTCTTTGCGGAGGATGCCAATACCTCCCTGATCAAGAGCCGCCAGTTCGGCGAGTACATGGTCAAGGAGATCGCCGCTCTCTCCGGCGTTTATGATCCCGCCGCACGCGAGACGACGAACGATCTATTGCGCCGTCTGGCCACCCAGCAGGTTCTGCCGAAGGAAGTGGCCGACATCTTCCATGCGGTTCGCAAGAGCGGCAACGATGCGACCCATAATCTGGCCGGCTCACCTGCCGAAGCACTCGCAGCGCTCAAGTTCTGCCGCGCACTCGGCGTCTGGTATCGCCGAACCTATGGGCGCGATCCGGGGTTCAAACCTGGACCCTTCGTGCCGCCCCGAGCCTCTGCGGATATCGACCAGGCGACCCAGGCGGAACTGGCAGCGCTGCGTGACCAAGTCAGGGAAGCCGAGGAGAAGCTGGCCGCCGCCCATGCCTCTGCGGAAGACCTCGCAAAGGCCCGTGCCGCTGCCGAAGAGCTCGCCCGGCAGGCCTCAGCCGATAGTGCCGTCCGGGAGCAGACCGCCGTCGAGATGGAGGCCAATCAAGCAGCACTCGCGCGCCAGCTTGCCGAGCTCCAAAAGGCGGCCGAGGCCCAGCCCGAGCAGTTGCAGATCGAGTTCAAGCTGGCGGGCCTTCAGGCCGCGAACCGTCTCGAACTCGACGAGCGCCAGACCCGCCGGCTGATCGACGTGCAGCTCGTCGATGCCGGATGGGAAGCCGACAGCGACCGCCTGACCTATCAAAAGGGTGCCCGACCGGAGGAAGGCCGCAATCTCGCAATCGCCGAATGGCCTTCCGACGGTGGGCGGGCGGATTATGCCCTCTTCGTCGGCCTCACTTGCGTCGGTGTCATCGAGGCCAAGCGCGAGAGCGTCGATGTGCCGTCCACCCTGCAGCAGGCCGAACGCTATGCCCGCACCATCGTGCTCACTCCGGAAGAAACGCATCCACAAGGCCCCTGGAAGCACGGCCTGGATGAGCCTTTCCGTGTCCCGTTCGTCTTCGCCACCAATGGCCGACCCTATGTGCGCCAGTGGGTAACCAAATCCGGCATCTGGTACCGTGATGTGCGACGAGAGACGAACCACGCGATACCGATGACGAGCTGGTTCTCGCCAAAGGATCTGATCGACAAGCTGACCACAGACGTCGACACCGCGGCCCAGGGGCTGGCCGAAGAAAGCTTCGGCAAGGGCCGGATGCGCCCATATCAGGAAGAGGCGATCGCGGCGATCGAGAATGCCGTGGTCGCTGGCCAGCGGGACATCCTCGTCTCCATGGCGACCGGGACCGGCAAGACGCGCACGGCGATTGCGCTGATGTATCGCCTGCTGAAGCATAAGCGCTTCCGCCGCATTCTCTTCCTCGTTGACCGCAAGGCGCTCGGCCGGCAGACGAGCGACGCCCTGGAAACCACCGAGATCGAGGGCATGCTGAACTTCGCCCAGATCTACAAGGTCGCCGGGCTGGAGCAGAAACTGCCGGAGGACGAGGACCAGGTACAGGTCGCGACCGTCCAGTCGCTGATCGCCCGCATCCTCAACGAGCCCGATCCCGCCGAGCGCCCGACGCCCGGCACCTTCGACTGCATCATCGTGGACGAAGCCCATCGCGGCTACACGCTGGATGCGGAGCTGCGCGAAAGCGATATCGGCTTCCGCAACATCGATGACTACCAGTCGGCCTATCGCCAGGTCCTTGATTACTTCGACGCCGTGAAGTTGGCGCTGACGGTGACCCCCGCGCTCCACACCCGCGAGATCTTCGGCCACCCGGTCTTCCATTATGGCTATCGCCAGGCCGTCGTCGAAGGCTATCTCAACGACCACCTCCCGCCGAAACGCATCACCACCGCTCTGTCGGAGGCTGGCATCCATTTTGAGGGTGGCGAGGAGGTCGAGATCATCGACCGCAAGACAGGCCAGATCGATCTCTTCGAGCTGCCCGACGAAGTGTCACTTGATTACGACCTCGCAGACTTCAACAGGCGCGTCTATTCCGAAGCCTTCAATCGCATCGTCTGCCGCGCAATCGCCACCGAGATCCCACCGTCGAAACCCGGGAAGACGCTGATCTTCGCCGCCCGCGATGCCCATGCGGATGACATCGTGCGCCTGCTGGTCGAGGAACTGCAGGAGGAATACGGCAAGGAAAACGTGCCGCACGGCATGGTGATGAAGATCACCGGGACTGTCGACAAGACCGACGATCTGATCCTGAAGTTCAAGAACGACCCTTATCCGAAATACGTCGTCACCGTGGATCTTCTGACCACCGGCGTCGACGTGCCGTCCATATGCAATCTCGTCTTCGTCCGCAGGGTCAAGAGCCGCATCCTCTATGATCAGATGATCGGTCGCGCCACGCGGCTCTGCCCCGATATCGGCAAGGAGCATTTCCGCATCTTCGACGCCGTCGATCTCTATGCCGAGCTGCAGGTAATGAGCGACATGCGCCCGGTCGTCGTCAGGCCGGACATAGCGCTCGGCCAGCTCGTGACCGATCTGCAAAATGCGGAGACAGACGAGGATAAGAGCTGGGTCGCAGCCCAGGTCATCGTGCGCATGCGCAGCCTGATCAAGCGCATGGATGCGGAGACCCGCGAGAGCTTCGAACGCCACACAGGCGAAAGCCCCGACATGGCGTTGCAGCGTCTTTCTACCCGCTCCGGTGCCGAGCTGCAGGAGTGGCTGGCTGCCCATCCCCGCGCCGTCGAACTGTTGGAACGCCGCCCACTCACCAAGGGCAGGAACGACGGCGTGGTCATCTCCACCCATGAGGACGAGCTGCTGCGTATCGAGGAAATCTTCGGCAAGAACACGACGCCCGAGGATTACATCACCGGCTTTGAACGCTTCGTCCGCGAGAACATGAACCAGGTTCCGGCGCTCATTGCCGTCACCCAGCGCCCGCGTGATCTCACCCGCAAGGAACTCTCCGAACTCGCCGGCCTGCTGGACGAGAAGAACTATTCCGAAGCCATGCTGCGCGCCGCTTATGGTCGCGCTCGCAATGCCGACATCGCCGCCCATATCATCGGCTTTGTCCGCCAGGCAGCCTTGGGCGATCCGCTCATCCCCTATGCCACCCGCGTCGATAAGGCGATCGTCAAGATCGAGGCCTCCCGACCCTGGACGCAAAAGCAGAAGGAATGGCTGCGCCGCATCGGTCGCGCCCTGAAGGATAAGCCCATCGCCGATCCGACCCTGCTCGACCAGGGCGCCTTTGCCGACAAGGGCGGCTTCAAGCGCATCGCGCAGGAGTTCGACGGCGAACTCGACGAGGTGCTGCATGCCTTCAATGAGGCGATCTGGGCGCCGCCCGCCGCGTGACCCTCAGGCCGTCGTTGACCATCGACGGCTGATCACTACAACCGCAATCACGATCCCGGATCAGATGAGACCAATGCCATGAATGCCAATGCCATCGTCCAGAAACTCTGGCGCCTCTGCACGGTCCTGCGCAAGGACGGCATCACCTATCAGCAATATGTCACCGAGCTGACCTATCTGCTGTTTCTGAAGATGATGGCCGAGCGCAACCGCGAGACGGGCAGCCTACCCAAGGGCATGCGCTGGGCGGATCTGGTCGCGGAGAATGGTCTGCGCAAACTGGAGCACTACCGCAAGGTTCTCGTCACCCTCGGCGCCGCCAGCACGAAGCTCGGACAAGACGATGCCCTCGTGCTGCCCCCCGCCGAAGGCGCCAGCCCGGAAGAGCGCAAGCGTTATCTCGATGCCCGTCCGCTGCCGGACATGGTGCAAAAGATCTTCGACAACGCCTCCACCTTCCTCCGCGAGCCGCAGAACCTGACGACGCTGGTCACCGCCATCGACGAGCTCGACTGGTTCTCCGAAGAGCGCGACCAGTTCGGCGATCTCTATGAAGGCCTGCTGCAGAAGAACGCGGAAGAAACCAAGCGCGGCGCCGGACAGTATTTTACCCCCCGCGTGCTCATCGAGCTTCTGGTCCGCCTCATGCAGCCGCGGCCCGGCGAGATCATCCAGGATCCCGCCGCCGGCACGGGCGGCTTCCTGATTGCCGCCGATCGCTACATGAAGGCGCGCACCGACGACTATCTCGATCTCGGCGAAAAGGAACAGGACTTCCAGAAGCGCCGCGCCATTCACGGCATGGAAAACGTGCCGGGCACGCTGCGCCTGCTGTTGATGAACCTCTATCTGCATGACATCGACGGCGACTATGTCGATCTCGGCGACACGCTCTCGGACAAGGGCAAGACCCTTGGCCGCGCCCATCTCATCCTCACCAACCCGCCCTTCGGCCCGGCCGGCGGCGCGCCGACCCGTGACGATCTGTCGGTCACCGCAAACGTCTCCTCCTACCAGCTTCCCTTTGTCGAACACTGCATCCGCGCGTTACAGCCCGGTGGCCGCGCGGCGATCGTTGTGCCCGACAACGTGCTGTTTGAAGACGGGCGTGGGCGCGAACTACGCCGGATGATGATGAATTGGTGCGACCTACACACCATCCTGCGCCTGCCGACCGGCATCTTCTACGCGCAAGGGGCGAAGACCAATGTCATCTTCCTGACGCGCGGCAAGACCGAGAGTGCCAACACCAAATCCGTCTGGATCTATGACCTGCGCGCCCAGATGCCGAAATTCGGCAAGACGACGCCGTTGACGGAGGCCCATTTCGAAGGCTTCGAACAGGCATTTGGCAAAGACCCCTATGGCCAGGAGCGTGGCCCGGACGAAGGCGAGGCCGGCCGCTGGCGGCAGTTCAGCCGCGAGGCCATCGCCGCCCGTGGCGATAATCTCGATATCGCCTGGCTGCGCGAGGCAGAAGAAGAGGCGGAAGAAGGCCTTGTCGAACCCGACGACATCGCCGCCGCCATCCTCGGCCATCTTCAGGCCGCGACGCTAGAGATCGAGGCGCTGATGGCGGAGCTCAGCGATGACCTGCCGGAGGCGGCAGAATGACTGAATTGCCGAAGGGTTGGGTTGAGGCGACTATCCGGGATCTATGCGAACTAATCAACGGAAAAGCATTTAAGCCAAGTGACTGGACAACCGAGGGGCTGCCTATTGTTCGCATCCAGAACTTGAATAATCCCAATTCAAACTTCAACCACTATCAAGGTCTCGTAGAGGAGAAATTCCTCATCGAAGACGGTCAGCTTCTCTTTGCGTGGTCGGGGACTCCCGGCACCTCTTTCGGCGCCCATGTCTGGAACGGCGGACGCGCCGTATTGAATCAACACATTTTCAAGGTGAACTTTCCTGTCGACCTAATCAACAAGCACTTTTTGAGGAACGCGATAAACCAGAAGCTCGAGGAGCTTATCGGTAAGGCCC
>DAIMJJ010000251.1:0-5670 GCA_036722275.1 Rhizobium sp.
AGCGCCCCGGCCAGCCCCTGGCCGCGCAAGTGCTCGGGCACGAACAGCATTTCCGTATAGAGCCAGCCGCGCCCGGTATAGCCGATCAATCCGCCCTCGACCCTGCCGTCTTCGTCGTGGAGCGGAATGAACAGGTTCTTGCGATCGGTCGGCCCGAGCATGCCGTCATTATAGCCAAGGATCCCCTTGCGGATCACGTCGCGGGCGTCATCGGGAACGGTGTCGAAGAGGGGGAGTGAGAGGCTCATCAGGATAATCTAGGAGGAAACGAGGTGGGTGTCGATGTGTCTCGGCACGATCAACGGCAGACGGTTGTGGGCGTGGGGCAGGTCTGTTAGCTGCGTTAGAGCCCGTGTTGATGGAGTGGAGACCTTGAGACTCGTTACCTTTCACGGCTCAGCCCAGGATGAGACTGCCTTGTCTGCATTCGCTCATGAGGTTGCTCCCAACTGGCCGCACCTCGCCCCGAGGGGGGCGATAGCCTCCGGAGACGGTTCCACTTTCACCACGCGTCGCCCTGACGGCAGTATCGATACATGTGCGGTTGTTGGGCGTGCCAGAGAGATGCTGTCTCCGACAGGTGATCTGGGAGCAATGGCTGGAAGCTTTGTAGCGCTTGGCTATTCCAGTGGAGCCATATTTGTGTCGGCACTGCTGTCGATCGCGCCTGAGCTGTTCGCCGGTGCTGTGCTGCTACGCCCGGAGCCACTTGCGGATGAGTTCGAGTTCCCTGCGATGGTTGCGATGCCTGTTCTCATCCTGTCTGGCAAGTACGATGATCGACGCGAGCCATGCGCTGCCCACCGGCTGGCCATGCAGCTATCAGATGCCGGCTCGATCGTGACACATCATGCGCTTGACGCGGGGCATGGTTGGGCGCCGAACCATGCAGATGCGATCTTGACCCGCTCGTGGCTGAGCCAGTTCTCGCCCTAGGACGCAGCAGGCGATCCGGCCTTTTCGAGCGGCTGCACAGACAAGCGCATGCCCATGCTGCGAAGCAGGGCGTTCAGGCTGCGCAGTTCCGGATTTCCTGTTTCCGAAAGGGTACGGTAGAGTTGCGTCGGGTTCAGTTCGGCCGACTTTGCGACGGCGGGCAGGCCCCCGAATGCCTTGGTCATCTGGCGAAGCGTCACCAGCAATTCACCCTGATCGCCGTCCGCCAGGATCGCGTCGAGCGTGGCAGCCGCAATCTGCGGATCGCCCTGGAAGAGATCCGCCATCGCATCGTCATGGCTGCGGTCTTTCATGGTAGCCACCCCAATCTCCGGCAAGTGCGATGGTGAACCTGCCGAGTTCGGTTCATCTGACTGTTTCAGCTGGAGCGACAAAGCTCGATGAAGAACTGATCTCATCGAAGGTCAATTGCAGCAACGAATTCTTTGGGCCAAGGCCAAGTCCTCAGGGTGATTCGTACTTTGCTAGCAATGACCTCAGACCAACGGGAGTCCGCCCTTGAGATCCAAGGGAGACCAACAGCTCTCTCACCCAGTGAGACAATGGCAATACCATCACGCTCCGAAATTCCGATGCTATGGCTTTTGTTGGATGTTATCCACCATCTTGGCAATATCTCTAGATCGGGATTGGAAATTTGATTTCGTACTGATGTCAAATTGTCGCTCAATGCATAAGTATATCCGAATGCCGCTGTCAGCGTCAGAAAGCCAGCCTTCAGGTCGGCAATATACGCTTTTCTCGGAACGAAAGCGTGCCGGGATGTCACTCGAAACTCCTGCTGATTCCACGTGCCGTCCTGAGAAACTCGCTCAATGTACTCCTGCAATTCTTGGATTGATACCGGAGCGTTCTTCTTCGAAATCCTGATGTCAACGATTCCACCTTGGTTGTGAATCTCAGCATTCAGATGGATACCGCCAAGTGTGAGCGTAGCTTCGCCTCCAAATCCAACTTCATTCCCGACGATTATCTTAACAAACCGCAATTGCTTTTCTTCTAAATGCCTCTGCCCTTCAATAGAATGGCCAGCCGTACTATTGCAGTGTCTACATGTGAGCAGTATTGGGCGCCCGCCCTGCGAATATGCGGGAACGTGCTCAAGCGTGAGTTTTCCATCATCGATAGCGCTGAGGTCGAACTCTTCGGCGCATAGAGGGCAGACATATTTGTCTTCACACAGGTTTATCGCTCTCGCCGCCTTCACTCCCTGATTGAAAAGCCGCAGCTTCTTTTGCCGGTTTCCCATGTTCTCCCCATTTGCTGCGGTCTCGCAATTCGCTAATCACAGATCAAGTTACTCAAATGCGCAAGCAATTGACGGGAGCGGCGGCTGCCCTAGAAAAACTGGACCCTACCGTCCTTCCCTCCACCACGTTGCCGAGATTGCTAGCAGCAGCACGGCCAGCCCGGCGAAGCCGGCAAACAGCGGCAGCGTGTTGACGCCCTTCAACACCGTTTCGTCGGTCAGGCGCACCAGCAGGCGGCGGTCGTCGGTGACGCGGACGTCGCCGCGGACAGGCAGGATATCGGGGAGCCGCAGAGACCCCTTGCCATCGTCGAGGCGGGCGAGGTTGCCGCGCGTTTCGGCGGCGATGGGTTCGAGCGGCTCCAGCGTCGAGACCATGGCCTTGAACTCGGGCGCATCAACCGCGCCGACATGGACGAGGGTGGAGAATTCGCCGTTGGCGACGGTGAAGAGGCCGGTCTCGTCCATGCGCCTTTCGCCGCGATAGAGGCCTGGCGCGGTTTCGGTGAGGGCAAGTGTCTCGGTCTTGCCGGACGGCGTGCGGATGGTCGCCGCCCCCGGATCGCCGGCGATGGTCTGGCGGGTCACTTCCAGCGTGCGGCCGAGCGCGCGTGCCTTCAGCGCCTCTTCTTCCAGCTCCGGCTCCTTCATCAGCCAATGGGCGATGCGGCGATAAAGCGAGACATGCGGGCCGCCGCCCTCAAAGCCACGGGCCCAGAGCCAGCCCTGGTCGGAGAGCAGCATGGCGACGCGGCCCTCTTCGGCGCGGTCGAGCACCAGCAACGGCTTTCCGTCGGCGGCCGTCATCACGCTTTCGCCGCGCGGCGGCTCGACATCGACGCTGCGGAACCAGCGGCCCCAGTGCGGCGGTTCGCTTGTCGAGCCGTCCAGCCCGCGGGTGACGGGATGGCGCTTGCCCTGTTCGGAAAGCCGCGGATAGAAGGCCGCCTCGTGGACGCTGCCGGTCGGCGCGGCGGGCAGGACGGAGGCGAGCGGGGTGAGCGCGATCGAATCCTCGCTGGCGTGCTCGGGCCCGGCGGCGATCAGCAGTGCACCGCCCTTCTTCACATATTCGGCGATGTAGTCGTAGTAGAGTATCGGCAGTACGCCGCGGTGCTGGTAGCGGTCGAAGATGATCAGGTCGAAATCGTTGATCTTCTCGACGAACAGTTCGCGGGTCGGGAAGGCGATCAGCGACAGCTCGTTGATCGGTGTGCCGTCCTGTTTTTCCGGCGGGCGAAGGATGGTGAAGTGCACGAGATCGACGGCGGCGTCGGATTTCAGCAGGTTGCGCCAGGCGCGCTCGCCGGCATGGGGCTCGCCCGAAACCAGCAGCACGCGCAGGTTCTCGCGGATGCCCTCGATCAGGTGGATCGCCTTGTTGTTGACCTCGGTGACTTCGCCCGGGGTGGCTGCGACGGTGAATTCGAGTACGTTGTTGCCGCCGCGCGGCACCTTGAAGGAGAACGGCGTCTCGACGCCGGGCGTGGCGTTGAGGGTGGCGATCTCCTCGCCGTTCATCCGCACGGTGACGGTGGCGGGCGTATCGTTGCGGCGACCGTCGTCGAAGACGCGTAAGGTGAGTTCCTGCTCCTCGTCGACGATGCCGAAGCGCGGCGCGCGCAGGACCTCGATGCGGCGGTCGAACTCGTCGGCCTTGCCCGTGACGAGGCCATGGACCGGGGCCTTGAAGCCGAGCACCTCGGCGGAGGCCGGCACGTCGTGCACCTGGCCGTCGGTGATGAAAATGGCGGCGCCGACGCGGGCCGGCGGCACGTCCGACACGGCCGAGGCCAGCGCCTCGAAGAGGCGCGTCGAGGGCGCGTCGGAGGTCGCCGGATCGCGGACCTCGACAATGCGCGGTTCGATCGACGAAAAGCGCGACAGCCGGTCCTTCAGGCCTTCCAGCGCGGCGTCCGTCTGGGCGACGCGCTCGCTCGTCTCCTGGCTCTGGCTCCGGTCGACGATGACCGGCACGACCGTCGACAGCGCCTCGCGGTCCTCCTGCATCAGCAGCGGGTTGGAGAGTGCGGCAAGAACGGCGAGGAAGGCCAAGAGCCGGATGCCGGTGCCGCGCACGCCGCGGGCAAAGCCGAGCGTCGACAGCGCCAGCGCCACGACGGCGAGCGCCAGAAGCGCGAACCACGGGAGGAAGGGGGCGAAGTCCAGCGTCATGTCATTGCCCGAGCCGTTCGAGGAGGGCCGGCACATGCACCTGGTCGGCCTTGTAGTTGCCGGTCAGCATGTACATCATGATGTTGACGCCGGAGCGGAAGGACATTTCTCGCTTCGTCTCGTCCGGCGGCACGGTCGGCAGCACCGAGGCGCCGTTGGCATCCACGGCCCAGGCGCCGAGCATGTCATTGCCGGTGATCAGGATCGGCGAGACGCCGTCGCCGGAGGAGGCGACGCCGCTGGTGCTGGCCTTGGCCTCCTGGCGCGCCTCGACCCAGAGCGGGCTGCCGCTGTAGCGGCCGGGGAAACTGGTCAGCAGATAGAAGGCGCGGGTCAGCACATGGTCCGAGGGCACCGGTTCGAGCGGCGGAATATCGATATTGGCGAGGATCGCCTGCAGCCGCTCGCCATTGGCGCTCGGCCCGCTCTCGTCGCCGAGCGCGGAGAACTGGTCACGGGTGTCGAACAGCACGGTGCCGCCGGCGCGCATATAGGCATCGATGCGGCTGATGGCGGCGGAAGACGGCATGGGCGCGCTCGCCGAGATCGGCCAGAAGATGATCGGGTAGAAGGAGAGTTCGTCCTTGGTGATGTCGAGGCCCACGGGCGGGGCCGGTTCCAGCGTCGTGCGATAGGTCAGGAAGTCGGTGAGGCCGCGCAGACCGTCCTCCGATAGCTGATCGACCTCGGGCTCGCCGGTGATGACATAGGCGAGATGGGTGTTGTCCAGGCGCTCGAGGATAACGTCGTCGCCGGGCTTTGCATCGTCGGCGCGGGCAGGATCGGAGGGCGCCACGGACAGCAGCGCCGCCAGTGCCAGGACCGCCGTCGGCAGGGTGCGGCGCATGGGGCGCGCCAGCGCGCCGCCCATGAGCAGGACGACCATGCTGTCGATCACCAGAAGCGCGAAGGCGATCGAAAGCAGGATCGGCTTCAGCGGCGTTGCCGCGGTGCCGGCCAGCGGCTCGCGCGCGACTGTCTGACCGGGCTCGACGGTGAGCGGCTCAAGCCTTTCCCCTTCGGGCAGGAGGTTGAGCGCGACGAAGCCGTCTTCGGTGCCGTAAAGGCCGGGCGGATTGTCGAAGGTCGCGGCCGTCGGGCGGTTCGGGCCGATATCGAGCGGCCGGGCATTGCCGGTCTCCGCCGTCAGTGCCCCGCGCGCGTCCATCAGCCGAAAGGGCACAAGCGTGGTGCCCGCTCCCTGATCGGTGGTCGCGGCGGTTCCGGCGCGCGACAATTGCACGACCCGGCGCAGCATTTCGACGAACTCGCCCGAGATCGGCAGGTCC
>DAIMJJ010000252.1:0-5590 GCA_036722275.1 Rhizobium sp.
TCGAGCACGTCGATGAACTCGGTGCCCTTGACCGGGTCGCCGCCGATGCCGACCGCGGTGGTCTGGCCGAGGCCTTCGTTCGAGGTCTGGAACACGGCTTCATAAGTCAGCGTGCCGGAGCGGGAAACGATACCGACCGAACCTTTGCGGAAGATCGAGCCCGGCATGATGCCGATCTTGCATTCTTCCGGCGTCAGGATGCCCGGGCAGTTCGGGCCGAGCAGACGCGACTTCGACTTGTCGAGCTTGGCCTTGACCCGCACCATGTCCATGACCGGGATACCCTCGGTGATGCAGGTGATGAACGGGATCTCGGCTTCGATTGCCTCGATGATGGCGTCGGCAGCGCCTGCCGGCGGAACGTAGATCACGGTCGCGTCGGCGCCGGTCTTTTCGCGGCCTTCGGCAACGGAGGCGAAGATCGGCAGGCTTTCGCCCTTGGAGCCGGTCCAGGTTTCGCCACCCTTCTTCGGATGAATGCCGCCGACCATCTGCGTGCCGTAATAGGCCAGCGCCTGCTCGGTGTGGAAGGTACCGGTCTTGCCGGTCAGGCCCTGCACGAGGACCTTGGTGTTCTTGTTGACAAGAATAGACATCGGATAGGTCCCTTGAGATTAGCCGTTGATCGCCGCGACGATCTTCTTGGCAGCGTCGTCCAGATCGTCGGCGGCCGTGATGGCCAGGCCCGACTCATTGAGCAGCTTCTTGCCAAGTTCGACATTGGTGCCTTCGAGGCGCACGACGAGCGGAACCTTGAGGCCGACTTCCTTCACCGCGGCGATCACGCCTTCGGCGATGACGTCGCACTTCATGATGCCGCCGAAGATGTTGACGAGGATGCCCTCGACCTTCGGGTCAGCCGTGATGATCTTGAAGGCTGCCGCCACCTTCTCCTTGCCGGCGCCACCGCCGACGTCGCAGAAGTTTGCCGGCTCCTTGCCGTAGAGCTTGATGATGTCCATCGTCGCCATGGCGAGACCGGCACCATTGACCATGCAACCGATATTGCCGTCGAGGGCGACATAGGCGAGGTCCCACTTGGAGGCTTCGATTTCCTTGGCGTCTTCTTCGGTTTCGTCACGCAGGGCACGAACGTCATCGTGACGGAACAGCGCGTTGCCGTCGAAGGAGACCTTGGCGTCGAGAACGCGCAGGTGGTCGTTCTTCATGACGATCAGCGGGTTGATCTCGAGCAGCGACATGTCCTTCTCATCGAAGGCCTTGTAGAGCGCCGGGAACAGCGACTTGGCATCTTCGGCGGCAGCGCCGGAGAGTTCGAGCGCCTTGCAGATCTTGGCGATGTCGTCGGCGGTCACGCCGGTTTCCGGATCGATGGCGATCGTGTGGATCTTCTCCGGCGTGTCATGGGCGACAGCCTCGATGTCCATGCCGCCTTCGGTCGAAACAACGAAGGCAACGCGACCAACCGAACGGTCGACGAGCAGCGAGCAGTAGAGTTCGCGGGCGATGTCGGCGCCGTCTTCGATGTACAGGCGATTGACCTGCTTGCCGGCTTCGCCGGTCTGGGCGGTCACCAGCGTGTTGCCGAACATTTCCTTGGCATGCGCCTTGGCTTCGTCGATCGAGAAGGCGAGGCGAACGCCGCCTTTGGCCTCGGGGCCGAGTTCCTTGAACTTGCCCTTGCCGCGGCCGCCGGCGTGGATCTGGCTCTTGACCACGTAGAGCGGGCCCGGAAGCGACTTCGCTGCAGCTTCGGCTTCTTCGGCCGAGAAGATGGCAACGCCTTCGGCGACCGGTGCGCCGTAGCTCTTCAGAAGAGCCTTGGCCTGGTATTCATGAATGTTCATCGTCTTGTCCCTGTCTTGGGCCGAATGGCGGTTACTTGAGGGCGGGGGCGATATTGATGCAGGCTTCGCAGAGGCCGGCGACGGCGCCGACGGACTTCTGGAAGGCTTCTTCTTCTGCCTTGTTGAATTCGACTTCGATGATGCGCTCGACGCCACCGGCACCGATGACGGTCGGAACGCCGACATACATGTCCTTCACGCCGTACTGGCCGGACAGGTAGGCAGCGCAAGGCAGAACGCGCTTCTTGTCCTTGAGGTAGGATTCGGCCATTTCGATCGCCGAGGCGGCCGGAGCATAGTAGGCCGAGCCGGTCTTCAGGAGGCCGACGATTTCGGCGCCGCCGTCACGGGTGCGCTGGATGATCTCTTCCAGACGTTCCTTGGTGCACCAGCCCATCTTGACGAGGTCGGTCAGCGGGATGCCGGCGATCGTCGAGTAGCGGGCGAGCGGGACCATGGTGTCGCCGTGGCCGCCGAGAACGAAGGCGGTGACGTCCTGGACCGAAACGTTGAACTCTTCCGAGAGGAACAGGCGGAAGCGAGCAGAGTCGAGAACGCCTGCCATGCCGACGACCTTGTTGGTCGGCAGGCCCGAGAACTTCTGCAGGGCCCAGACCATGGCGTCGAGCGGGTTGGTGATGCAGATCACGAAGGCGTTCGGGGCATACTTCTTGATGCCGGCGCCGACCTGTTCCATGACCTTGAGGTTGATGCCGAGCAGGTCGTCGCGGCTCATGCCCGGCTTGCGGGCGACGCCGGCGGTGACGATGCAGACGTCAGCGCCTTCGATGGCGGAGTAGTCGCTGGCACCGGTCAGCTTGGCGTTGAAGCCTTCGACCGGGGAGGACTGGGCAATGTCGAGGCCCTTGCCCTGCGGGATGCCGTCGGCAATGTCGAACAGGACAATATCGCCCAGTTCCTTGAGGCCGGCGAGATGCGCCAGCGTTCCACCAATCATTCCAGAACCGATAAGAGCGATCTTGTTGCGCGCCATTGAAGTGCTTCCTTTTAGATCCAAAACCAAAGCAGACGGCCGTCTATAGCCGGGCATTGTGAAAATTCGCATAACGACAGTTGAGAAAAACTGCAACCGATTAATTTGGGGGCAGTATTTTCAATCGGTTAGATCATAAAAGTCTTACGTAAACGTCAAAAAATATGACGCACAATCGTCACAAATCCGCGCGCTCGCGGGTGTGAAGGGCGAGATAGTCGGCGCTGCGCATCTCGAACAGGCGCGAAACGGTGCGGTCGAACTCGAAGCCTTCGGTTCCCTTCTTCTCGTTCAGCAGCGCCTCCGGCATGGCAGCGGCCGAGGCAAACAGCCTGACCGAGGCGTCGTAGAGTGCATCGACAAGGATAATAAACCGTTTCGTTTCGTTGCGTTTGGCGGGCCCAAGCAAAGGGATATGATCGATGAAGACGATATCGAAGCGCTCTGCGATCGCCAGATAGTCGGAGGCACCGAGCGGCCGTTCGCAGAGTTCAGAGAAGCTGAAGCGCGCCACGCGGCCAACGGCGCGGGCGACCGGCACGACCCGGCCCTTCATGGCGATCTCCGTTGCGACTTCGGGACGCCCCTCGGTCACTCGGCCCCAGGCCAAGTCCATCAACCGATCCGCCTCTGCATCGAGCGGCGCGACATAGACCGGCAGGCTCTCCAGCTTTTCCAGCCGGTAGTCGGTGGGCGAATCCAGCGTCGTGACGTCGACATGCCGCTGGAGCAGTGCAATGAACGGCAGGAACAGGCCGCGGTTGAGACCATCGCGATAGAGGTTCCCGGGTTCGACATTCGAGGTGGCCACCAGCGTACAGCCGCGGGCGAACAGCTCGGTGAACAAGCGCGCCAGGATCATGGCATCGGCAATGTCGGTGACCGTGAATTCGTCGAAACAGAGGAGTTCAGCCTCTTCGCGCAAGGCAGCCGCCACCGGCGGTACCGGATCGGCCTGACGGGTCTCGCCATTCTTCAGCTTTAGACGATGGGCGTGGATGCGGGCATGCACATCGGCCATGAATTCGTGGAAATGCGCGCGGCGTTTTTTCTCCACCGGCGCAAGCTTGAAGAACAGGTCCATGAGCATGGTCTTGCCGCGGCCGACGCTGCCGTGAACATAGAGCCCCTGCACCGGCTGCTGCGGCTTGCGCTTCTGCGCAAACATCCAGCCGAGCGCGCTCTTCTTGGCCGCGGGACGCCGCTGCTTGAGATCGTGCAGGATGCGGTCGAGCTGGCCGGCCACCGCCATCTGGGCCTTGTCGGCCTTCAGCGTGCCGGCCTCGGTCATTGCGCGCAGCTGTTCGGCGACGCTCAGCGCATAGTCAGGAATGGGCTGCATGCGCAGGCTCCGCTTGGGAAGGCCGGCGGCGTCGCCGGGGCGACCGCCGCACGGCTTATGGATCGAGATGGATTAACGGCTGAGGCTGATCGGCTGACCGGAGCTCAGCGAACCGTCGAAGCGGGCGTCGGCGGACTTGTAGAGCCGGCCGAGCACGTTGCCGCTGCGGTCCTTCAGCAGGACCTGCTTGCCGGCCACTTCCCAGGAGCCCATGGTCGTCAGAGGACCGGCGCAACCACGGGTGCCGCCGCGCGAGCCGCTTCCGAGATTGGTGAGCGTCAGGAACATGTCGCAGGAGGCGCCAGCGCTGGCCACACGCCAGTTGCCGACCATGGATTCCTTGGTGACGTCGAGCGCGGTCGCAGGCGCGGCAGCGCCGCCGGGCGCCGGCGTTGCGGCGGCGGGAGCGGCGGGGAAATCGGACGGAGACGTTGCACCGGGCGGCGGCAGCTGTCCGGACTGGACGGACGGAACGGGCTGAGCCTCGAGCGGCGGCAGAGACGAACCGGAATCGAGACCGCTATAGGAGGTCCGTTGGCAGCCTGCCAGAGCCAGAAGGATCGCAACGCCTGTCGCCGCATGTTTCAACTTCATCACCACACTCCCGGTTGACCGCATAGGGCCGGTTGTCGTCCCGAAACAAGGCGGAATTATCGCGAATGGGACGATCGAATCAAGACATTAGCAAATATACGAACCGGCGGGACCTCGAAAGAGATCCTCGCCGGCCAGCATTTACATGGGTCGCACCGTCGAAAATGCAACCCGCCTTTGGTTGGGCATCCGTCAGACGCGGCGCTCGACCATCATCTTCTTGATTTCAGCGATCGCCTTGGCCGGGTTGAGACCCTTCGGGCAGGTCTGCGCACAGTTCATGATGGTGTGGCAGCGATAGAGCCGGAAAGGATCTTCCAGATTGTCCAGGCGCTCGCCGGTCGCCTCGTCGCGGCTGTCGATCAGCCAGCGATAGGCCTGGAGGAGAACGGCCGGACCGAGGTAACGGTCGCCGTTCCACCAGTAGCTCGGACAGGACGTCGAGCAGCAGGCGCACAGGATGCACTCGTAGAGGCCATCGAGCTTCTGGCGATCCTCGTGGCTCTGCTTCCATTCCTTGGCCGGCGGCGGGGAAACCGTCTTCAGCCAGGGCTCGATCGAGCGGTGCTGGGCATAGAAGTTGGTGAGATCGGGAACGAGGTCCTTCACCACCGGCATGTGCGGCAGCGGATAGACCTTAACGGTACCGTTGATCTCTTCCATGCCCTTGGTGCAGGCGAGCGTGTTTGTGCCGTCGATGTTCATCGCGCAGGAGCCGCAAATGCCTTCGCGGCAGGAGCGACGCAGCGTCAGCGTCGGATCGATATTGTTCTTGATGTAGAGAAGGCCATCGAGAACCATCGGGCCGCAGTCATCGATATCGATGTAATAGGTATCGATGCGCGGGTTCTG
>DAIMJJ010000253.1:0-2204 GCA_036722275.1 Rhizobium sp.
AATCCACATGCAGCACATGCGCCGCCTTGACCGCGGCCGAGGCGCGGTTTTCGACGCCGAGCTTCACGTAAATCTGCTCCAGATGCTTGTTCACGGTGCGGGCGGAGAGGCCGAGGATGTCGGCAATGTCGCGGTTGGCCTTGCCCTTGGCGATCCATAGCAGCACTTCCGCCTCGCGCTGGGTCAGCCCGAACTGTCCGCGCAGGATCTCGTCCTCGTGACGGGCGTTGGCAAGCGTCAGCCGGAAGAGATATTCGTCGGGACCCAGGCCCCCGAGATAGCCCAGCTGGATCTCGCGTCCCCCGGCGGGCGTGAACGAAAAGGCGGCCTCGCCGGCCGTCTGAGCATCGCGGCGCGCCATCCAGCCGGCAATGGCGCGGGCGACCAGCTCGAGCCCTTGGGCGGTCCCGGTGGCGCTGTCGGCCAGCCGGGTCGCCTGTGGCGTCGACCAGTGGATGCCACCGTCGGCGCGCACCGCCAGCAGATGGCGGCCGGCGGCATCGAGTGCCACGCGCGCGCTCTGGGCCGAGCGGGCGTTCGACAGATGCACGCGGATGCGGGCGCGCAGCTCGTCGATGTTGATCGGCTTGGTCAGATAGTCGACGCCGCCGCAATCGAGCGCATGGACCACGTGCTCGGTCTCGGTGAGCCCGGTCATGAAGATGACGGGCACCTGGGCGACGACGGCGTCGGCCTTCAGCCGGCGGCAGGTCTCGAACCCGTCCATGCCGGGCATCACCGCGTCGAGCAGGATCAGGTCGGGGCTGATCTTGTCGACGATCGACAGCGCCGCCTGGCCCGATGTGGCGATCAGCACCGAAAATCCCGATTGTTCCAGCGCGTCGGTGAGGAAGCCCAGGGCCTCCGGGCTGTCGTCGACGAGCAGCACGATGTCGCGCCGGCGATTGGCCTCAGCCATGTCCATTCTCCCCCCTGGCGTCAACGGTCTTGAGGAAGCTCGCAAAGCCCGCCATGTCGAAGGCCTGGACAAAGCCGCGCGAGGCGTCGACGAAGGCGCTGTTGTCCTCGATCCTGGCGAGATCCGCAAGTTTTGCCTCGATGCCACGGATATAGCCGATCTCGCTCAGCCGGAAGAGTTCGGCGAGGTGGTCCGGTCCGGGGGAGGCGGGTGAATGCGCGGCTGCGGCGGCTGCGCTGCCTCCCGCCGTTGCGGGGCTGGGTTGCTCGTCGGCATAGATCCAGTCAAGGCCGAGATACATGGCGAGCTTGTCGCGCAGCCGCTGGATGTCCACCGGCTTGGCAATGGCATCGTCATGTCCCTCGCCGCCGGGGCCGGGCGCATCGCCGATGTTGGCCGACAGCATCAGGATCGGGGCGGTCTGGCCGGCGTCGCGAAGCTTCTCCACCAGCTGCCAGCCGTTCATGCCCGGCATTTGGATGTCGACGAGGAAGAGGTCGGGTCGCACCCCCTCGATCAGCGTCAGGCATTCCGGCCCGCCGGCGGCGGTCAGGACGACGAAATCAAGTGGCGCCAGCACCTCGCGCATCAGGTCGCGGTGGTCCTCGTTGTCGTCCACAACGACGATGGTGCGCCGCGGGCCGGTATAGGAGACGATCTTGCGTTCGGCGGCGGGCGCCGTGCTCGGGCGGTCGATGGCCGATAGCATCAGTCGCACCTTGAAGGTCGATCCCTTGTCGCGCTCGCTCTCCACCGAGATCTCGCCGCCGAGCGTGTTGGTCAGAAGCTTGGTGATGGTCAGCCCGAGGCCGAGCCCGGGCATCGGCCGGACATTGTCCGCCTCTCCACGCTGGAAAGGCTCGTAGATGCGCTTCAGATCGCGCTCGGAAATGCCGCGGCCGGTGTCAGCGACGGTGAAGGTCGCCACCTGGCTGCGATAGCCGACCTCGAAGCGGATCGAGCCTTCCTCGGTGAACTTGATCGCGTTCGACAGGAGATTGACGAGGATCTGCCGCAGGCGCTTTTCGTCGGTGCGCACATAAAGCGGCAGCGCGCGCGAGCGCTGGTGCTCGAAGGTCAACCCCTTGGCGGCGGCCTGCGGGGCGAACATATCGACGAGCTGGTCGAGGAAATCCTGGATGTTGAGCTCGTTGGAGAAGACCTGCAGGCGCCCGGCCTCGATCTTCGATATGTCGAGGAGGCCGTCGATGAGTCCCGACAGATGGTCGGCGGAGCGGCGGATGACCTTGATCGCCGACTGGCGGGCAGGGGGAATGGTCTCGTC
>DAIMJJ010000253.1:2304-5514 GCA_036722275.1 Rhizobium sp.
CGGGTGTGGAGCCAGGCCAGCGCCCTCTCCGGCAGGAAGCGCGCCGCGACGAAGGTCGCCTGGGCGTTGAGCTTGGCGTGCGGCTTGCACATGTCGTGGCACCGGCTGTCGAGCGAGCAGCACAGCGAGCAGATCGGTGCGGCATAGGCCGGGCACCAGGCCATGTCTTCCGGCTCGAACGGATGTTCGCAGATCGAGCAGGTGATCGAGGTCTGGTTCTTCCAGCTATGGCGCGGTTTGCGGGCGAGATAGTACTTGCCCTTGGTGCCCCAGGCGATCAGCGGCGAGATCAGGAAGGCGATGAGCGTCACATAGGTTGCGAGCGAAGCCATCAGCGGCCCGAACAGGCCGAAATGCGCGACGAGGGCAATGCCGGCGGACAGAAGCAGCGTGCCGCAGCCGACCGGATTGATATCGTAGAGATGGGCCCGCTTGAATTCGATGCCGGGCGGGGCAAGGCCGAGCGACTTGTTGATGAAGAGATCGGCCGAGAGCGTGCACAGCCAGCTCATGGCGATGATGGAGAAGATGCCGAGCGTCTCCTCGAGCAGCCGGTAGATGCCGAGTTCCATCAGCAGCAGCGCAATTGCCACATTGAACACCAGCCAGACGACGCGGCCGGGGTGGCTGTGGGTCAGGCGCGAGAAGAAGTTCGACCAGGCGAGCGAGCCGGCATAGGCGTTCATCACGTTGATCTTGAGCTGCGAGATCACCACGAAACAGGCCATCAGCAGCAGGGCGGCGGTCTCGTTTGGGATCATGTAGCCGAAGGCGGCGAGATACATGTGGGCGGGATCGGCGGCCTCGCGTGCCGGAACGCCGGTGGACAGCGTCAGCACGGCGAGGAAGGAGCCCGCCAGCAGCTTCGGCACGCCAAGCACCACCCAGCCCGAGCCGGCAAGGAAGACAGCAAAACGGTGGTGCAGCTTTCGTCCGCCCTCCGGCGGCAGGAAGCGAAGGAAGTCGACCTGTTCGCCGATCTGCGGCATCAGCGCCAGGATTACCGCAGAGGCGGCCCCGAATTCGACAAGATCGAAGGGGGCGGCCGATCCGACCTCGGCATTGGAATGACCGATGCCGGCAAAGGCGCGCCAGAGATCGATCTTGTCCCAGTCCAGGAAGGCGATGAAGACGAAGGGCAGGATATTGAGCACGATCCAGAAGGGCTGCGTCCACAGCTGGAACTTCGAGATCAGCCGTACGCCATAGGTGACGAGCGGGATGACGACCAGCGCCGAGATGATGTAGCCGATCCACAAGGGGATGCCGAAGGCGAGCTCCAGCGCGCCGGTCATGATCGAGGCTTCGATCGCAAACAGCATGAAGGTGAAGCTGGCATAGATCAGCGAGGTGACGGTGGAGCCGATGTAGCCGAAGCCGGCGCCGCGGGTCAGAAGGTCGATGTCGACGCCGTGGCGGATCGCGTAGCGGCTGATCGGCAGGCCGACGCCGAGCATGAGGACGGCTGCGGCGATGATCGCGAAGAAGGCATTGGTCGTGCCATAGGACAGCGTGATCGTGCCGCCGATCGCCTCCAGCGCCAGAAAGGAGATGGCGCCGATGGCCGTCTGCGAAATGCGGCTGGAGGAGAACTGGCGGGCGCCCTTGGCGGTGAAGCGCAGGGCGTAGTCCTCGAGCGTCTGGTTGGCGACCCAGCGATTATACTCGCGGCGAACCGGAATGATGCGTTGCCGAGCGGCCATGCCTAAAAACTGGCGCCTCTTTGGGGATGATCGTTGTTCGGGCAGTTTTGGCAGTTCTGAGCCGAAAGGCAAGGGGTGGACACTGTTCGCCGGGCGCGCCTTTTCCCCCCGACCTACGTCAAACGACGTATAACGTTTTGCATTGCAGCGTCGGATAGTCCGCTTCAGCAACGGTTAACCTTCCTTAACCGACCGGTTGCGAACAAGAAGAGGGGTTCACGACAATGGCAATGAAGATGAAACTCGCGGGCGTACTCGCCGCCGCCATGCTGTCCTCGACGGCATTCAGCGGCGCGTTTGCCGCCGAAGACACCATCAAGATCGGCGTTCTGCATTCGCTGTCCGGCACCATGGCGATCTCGGAGACGACGCTGAAGGACGCCATGCTGATGCTCGTCGAAGAGCAGAACAAGAAGGGCGGCGTGCTCGGCAAGAAGCTCGAGGCCGTCGTCGTCGACCCGGCCTCCGACTGGCCTCTGTTTGCCGAAAAGGCCCGACAGCTGATTTCCCAGGACAAGGTCGCCGCCGTCTTCGGCTGCTGGACCTCGTCGTCGCGCAAGTCGGTCCTGCCGGTCTTCGAAGAACTGAATTCGATCCTGTTCTACCCGGTCCAGTACGAGGGTGAGGAATCCTCGCGCAACATCTTCTACACGGGTGCTGCCCCGAACCAGCAGGCGATCCCGGCCGTCGACTATCTCGCCAATGAGGAAGGCGTCGAGCGCTGGGTCCTTGCCGGCACCGACTACGTCTATCCGCAGACGACCAACAAGATCCTCAAGGCCTATCTGATGTCCAAGGGCGTGGCCGAAGAGGACATCATGATCAACTACACGCCTTTCGGTCATTCCGACTGGCAGACCATCGTCTCCGACATCAAGAAGTTTGGCTCGGCCGGCAAGAAGACCGCCGTCGTCTCGACCATCAACGGCGACGCCAACGTTCCCTTCTACAAGGAGCTGGGCAACCAGGGCATCAAGGCCGAAGACATTCCGGTCGTCGCCTTCTCGGTCGGTGAAGAAGAACTCGCCGGTCTCGACACCGCGCCGCTGGTCGGCCATCTCGCCGCCTGGAACTACTTCCAGTCCGTCGATGCGGACGTCAATGCCGAGTTCATCAAGACCTGGCACGCCTTTACCAAGAACGACAAGCGCGTGACCAACGACCCGATGGAAGCCGCCTATATCGGCTTCAATGCCTGGGTGAAGGCTGTCGAGGCCGCCGGCACCACCGATACCGACGCCGTTCTTGACAGCATCATCGGCGTCGCCGTTCCGAACCTTTCGGGTGGCTACTCCACCGTGATGCCGAACCACCACATCACCAAGCCGGTGCTGATCGGCGAAATCCAGGCCGATGGCCAGTTCGAGATCGTCCAGGAAACGCCGGCCGTCGTCGGCGACGAGTGGTCCGACTACCTGCCGGACTCGAAGGACCTCATCTCCGATTGGCGCAAGCCGATGGAATGCGGCAACTTCAACGTCGCCACGGGAAAATGCGGCGGCAAGGG
>DAIMJJ010000254.1:0-5478 GCA_036722275.1 Rhizobium sp.
CTCGTTGAGAAGCAGGACCTCGTCCGCCTCTTCAGCCGAGAATTCAGCGCGGGCGGCTTCATAGGGCTCCCGGCGGGAGGTCTTGTGGCGGTAAAGACTGTCGTCGGACTTGAGGCGGGTCTTGGCGATCCGCAGCTTCCAGACGGTGTCCTGCGGCTGTTCCTGGAAGGGGGTAGTCGTCACCCCGATCTTGCCGCGGGAATTCATCGTCAGGCGCACGCGCAACGGCGTTTCCCCCTCTGCGGCCGCCTTCAGCTTGCCGAGCGGATCCTGCGGCTGGCGGAATCCGAGCGCATCGGCCGAGCGCGCCAGGCGCCGCAAATGCTGGTCCACCCGGACGAAGCCGTCCCCGGGTTGCCAGCGCATGGTCTCGATCAGCGAGAAATCCATTGATCCCCTACCGCAAAGCGTGCCTTCAGAAGGCATTCCTCGTATTCCGCTTCCGCCTTCGAATCGAAGACGATGCCGCCACCGACATTGAAGACCGCCCGCTGGTGTTTGAAAAGTGTCAGAGTTCGTATGGCCACCGAAAAGCGCATCGGTCCGGCCGGATCGCAATAGCCGATCGCGCCGCAATAGACGTCGCGCGGGCCGGCCTCGAGTTCGGCGAGGATCCGCATTGCCCACATTTTCGGGGCGCCGGTGATCGACCCGCAGGGAAAAAGGGCGCGAAAGATCTCGGGCAGGCCGATGCCTTGCAGAAGCTTGGCGCGCACATGGCTCACCATCTGATGCACGGTCGGATACGTCTCGATGGCGAACAGTTTCGGCACCGAGAGCGTGCCCACCTCGCTGATCATCGAGATGTCGTTGCGCAAGAGATCGACGATCATGCGGTTTTCGGCCTGGGTCTTTTCGTCCGCGAGCATGGCGGCGATGATCGCTGCATCCTCTCCCTTGTCCTTTCCCCGCGGCGCGGTGCCCTTCATCGGATGGGTCTCGATCCAGCCGGCCTCATCGACCTTGAAGAACAGCTCCGGCGAGCGCGAGACGATGACCGGTCCGCCGAGATCGATCAGGGCGCCGTAATGCACCGGCTGGCGGGCGACCAGAGACCAGAAGACCGATCGCGGGTTGCCGCTCCAGCGGGCCTCGATCGGCATGGTGAGATTGGCCTGGTAACAGTCACCACGGCGCAGGTGATCGTGCAGCCGCTCGAAGCGGTCGCGATAGGTGTCGAGGGTCCAGCCGGCGCGGGGCTCGGTGATGAGATCGGCGTCGTCGGTTGCGGCGGGCGCTGCCAGCGGATGGTCGGCCGGCGCCGGGGCGTCGAAAATGCCCATGGCCAGCAGCGGCGTGTCTCGGTTGTCGACGATCAGCGGCGCGAGCTTCTCCTCGAAGGCGTGCCCCGCCTCGTACCCGACATAGCCTGCCAGCCATTGGCCCGACTGCCGCGCCGCCTCCAGCCGCTCAAAGGCGGGCAGCACCTCATCCGCCGTCCGGGCGAGGATCACCTCGCGCGGATCGGCAAACAACAGGCTCTCTCCGCGCTTGTCGTCGCGGAACAGGACATGGGGCGTGTGGTCAGCCATCGGGCCGGGCGTTCTCTGTTTCAGGACGCCTTATCAAGCGCCTCCAGTTCGTCGATCAGCCCTTCTATCATCGACAGACCCTTGGCCCAGAACGACGGGTCGGTGGCGTCGAGGCCGAAGGGAGCCAGCAGTTCCGAATGATGCTTGGTGCCGCCGGCCTTCAGCAGCTCGAAATACTTCTGCTGGAATCCCTCTTCGGCGTTCTGGTAGACGGCGTAGAGCGAGTTCACCAGGCAGTCGCCGAAGGCATAGGCATAGACGTAGAAGGGCGAGTGGATGAAGTGGGGGATGTAGGCCCACCAGCTCTCGTAGCCTTCAGAAATCCGGATCGCCGGCCCGAGGCTCTCTGACTGGACCGACAGCCAGAGTTCGCCGATCTTCTCGGCCGTCAGCTCGCCTTCCTTGCGGGCCGTGTGCACCTTGCGCTCGAATTCGTAGAAGGCGATCTGGCGCACAACCGTGTTGATCATGTCCTCGACCTTCTGAGCGAGCATGGCCTTGCGCTCCCGGGCGTCGGTCGTCTTGTCGAGGAGGGCGCGGAAGGTCAGCATCTCGCCGAACACCGAGGCGGTCTCTGCCAGCGTCAAGGGCGTCTGCGACATCAGCGGTCCCTGCGCGCCGGCGAGAACCTGATGGACGCCGTGGCCGAGTTCATGGGCGAGCGTCATGACGTCGCGCGGCTTGCCGAGATAGTTGAGCAGCACGTAAGGATGGGCCGACGGCACCGTCGGATGGGCAAAGGCACCGGGCGCTTTGCCCGGCCGAGCCGGCGCGTCGATCCACTGTTCGTCGAAGAAGCGGCCGGCGATTTCCGCCATTTCCGGCGCAAAGGCGCGATAGGCCGACAGAACCGTGTCCTTCGCCTCGTTCCATGGGATCAGCCGGGCCGGGGTTTCCTTCAACGGGGCATTGCGGTCCCAGTAGTTCATCTGCTCCATGCCGAGCCACTTCGCCTTCATGGAGTAATAACGGTGCGACAGGCGTGGATAGGCGTCGCGCACGGCTGCGGCGAGCGCATCGACCACCTCGCGCTCGACCCGGTTGGCCAGGTGACGGCTGTCGGCGATGTCGTCGAAGCCGCGCCAGCGGTCGGAGATTTCCTTATCCTTGGCGAGCGTATTGGTGACCAGCACGAAGATGCGGATATTGTCCTTGAACGTCTTCGAAAGCGCCTTGGCCGCGGTTTCGCGTACCGCAGGATCGGCGTCCTGCAGCATGTTGAGGGTGGCTTCCAGCGGCAGTTCCTGCTCTGCGATCTTGAAACGCAGGGAAGCGAGCGTCTCGTCGAACAGACGGTTGAAGGCAGCTGCCCCCGTCATCGACTTTTCGAGGAACAGCTGTTCGATGCGATCCTCGAGCTGGAACGGCTTGTCCTTGCGCAGATCGACGATCCACGGGCGGTAGTGGGCGAGCGCGGGATCCGCGTCCATCGCCCGGTCGACGACGGCGTCGTCTATGCGGTTCAGTTCCAGCGAGAAGAACAGCAGGTGGGCCGAGATGTCTGTGAGCTTGGCCTGCACGTCGCCGAAGAACTTGCCGTTTTCGGCATTGGTCATGTCCGAATAATAGGTCAGGCCGGCAAAGGAGGCGATGCGGCCGAGCAGATCTTCGAGCGCGTCCATGTCACGGATGGCTGCCGCCAGCCCGTTGTCGCCCGTCACGCCGGCGGCCTCCGCCAGCTTGCCCTTCCATTTCGCCTCGAAGGCCACCGCATCGGTTGCCGCCCGTTCGAGATCGGCCCGGAAGACGTCCGAGGTCTGGGACGGATAGAGGTGGGTCAGGTTCCACAGCGGAAGGTCGCCGAGTGCGGCATCAGAAGCCGGTGCCGCGGCGGGTGCCGCGGAGAAGGCGCGGGCGGTGTGGAGGTCTGTCGACATGATCGTCAATCCTTTTCCATAGGTTTGCATGGAGATGTAGTCAGTCCGACGCGGGCGGGCAAGCACCTTGCCGGGAGCTCTCTTAACCCTGCGCAGTCGATCCGCTATCAGATTGATAAAATGCAAGCTTTTCTCAAAAGAGGATGTTCAGTCCTTTCTGGCAGGCTCCCGCCACCATGGTCCGCAGGCCGGCATTTCCACGAAGCGCCAGAATGAATCCGGGAGCTCCAACTTGACCGCTGAAATCCTTGTAATCGATGACGATGCCACCCAGCGCCGGGCCTTGAAGGCAGCGATCGAGGGGCTGGGACATGCCGTCCACGTCGCCGACAGCGATCAGGCGGGGTTGGAGATCTTTCGTCGCCAGCGCGACCAGATTTCGGCGGTGCTCGTCGATCTGTCGAACCCCGAGCGATTGGGAAGCGCCTTCCTGCGCGCGCTCGGCGACCTTCACGCCAGTGTGCCGGTGATCGTGCAGACATCGGAAGGCGCGACGCACCACGCCGTCGAGGCGATGCGTGCCGGCGCCTTCGACTTTCTCGTCAAGCCCTGTTCGATCGAACGCATCGCCGCAGCGATCGATAGCGCCCTCCGGTTTGCCCGCAGCGGCTCGCAGGGACGTCCCGTGCGTCGTGCCCGCACCGGGGCCGTCGGCTTCGGCGACATCGTGGCCGCCAGCGCCGCCATGGCGCGCGCGGTGGAGCTCGGCCGTCGCGCGGCGCAATCGGTGATCCCGGTGATGCTGGAGGGCGAGGCCGGGGTCGGCAAGGAAATGATGGCCCGCGCCATCCACCAGACGAGCGAACGCTCCGCGCGCCCCTTCGTCTCGGTCAATTGCGCGGCCGTTCCGCACAGCCTGATCGAGGGTGTGCTGTTCGGCAAGGAAGGCGCCGGCGGCCGTGTTGATGAGGATCTGCCGGGCAAGTTCAGCGAGGCGGAGGGCGGGACCCTGTTCATCGAGGAGGTCAGCGAACTGCCGGCCCCGGTGCAGGCGCGGCTTCTGTCGGTGGTTCAGGGCGGTGAGATCGAGCAGACGGCCGGCAAGCGCGCGCGCAAGGTCAATGTCCGTCTGGTTCTCGCCACCAACAAGGATCTGATCGAAGAGGTCAAGGCCGGTCGGTTCCGGGAAGACCTCTATTACCGTCTGAACGTCTTCCCGATCACCATTGCTTCGCTCAGGCGGCGCAAGGAGGATATCCCGCATCTTGCACGGGCCTTCGTCGAACGCTTCTCGGCCGAGCAGCGGCTGGCCAAGCCGCTCGGCATCGACGCCAGCGCGCTGGCGCTGCTCACCGGCTATGACTGGCCGGGCAATACGCGCCAGCTTGAGAACGCCGTCTTCCGCGCCGTCGTTCTCGCTGAGGGGCCGGTTCTCGGTGACCGGGATTTTCCGCAGATCCTGGCGCAGATGGCGCCCCATCGGCCGGCGACCGATCTCGGTGTGGCCCGCGGCCATGGGGAGCCAGTGCTCCCATCCGCCCCGGTCGGCGGGAATACGGCTCCGGCCGCAGCGTCCGCGACTCAGGGCGAGCCATCACCCCCCGCAAGGCCGTCCGTGCCAAGCGAGCTGTCCGCGAACGTCATTGTCAGCACCGACGAGGCCGGCAATGTGCGCAAGCTGGCCGAGATCGAGGAGGAGCTGATCCGATTCGCGCTCAAATTCTACCGCGGGCAGATGAGCCAGGTCGCGCGCAAGCTCGGCATCGGTCGCTCGACCCTTTATCGCAAGCTGAAAGACTACGGAATCGACCCGGACGACCCGCACAAGCACGCGGCATGATGCCGCGACGGCCCCCCGTTGTTAACTGTTGGGTAAAGTTGTTCACTTACCTACGGCTAAACACTTGTTAGGCATACGTTCACTATATATGGATTGCTTGTGCGCGTGTGGCAGATTTGCCATGGTGTTACCGCATTTGGCAGTCATTTGAGTTGACGCGGGACGTAGTCTTTCGGACGGGGATTGAATGCTGATAACGGATGATCGCAGCGCGCCTTTCGGCGGGAACGGGCGCAGTCAGAAGGCTGCGCATGCGCGATCCTTCGTTCGTTCGCTGCTGTCCGTCGCT
>DAIMJJ010000255.1:0-5469 GCA_036722275.1 Rhizobium sp.
AATATCATGGCATTATCCCTCTATTGGTTCTTTTGTATCTTCATGCAGGGGAGCATTTCTTGTGATGCTCTTTGAACCCCGCGGCTTGCCGCGGGGCAAATCTGTCGTCAGGCGGCGTCGTGGCCGCCTTTCAGGACGGCGTCGTGAATGAGCCGCCCGATATCCGGAAACAGGGTCGTGTCGGCGGCAGACCAGCGGCTGTCCGTCATCACGCAGGCGACGAAGCTTGGGCCCGGTGCCGTCTCGGCATAGACGAGATCGTGGCGGGTCCAGCTGGTGTGTCCGGCCTTCGACCACAACCGCGTGTCTGCCGGCATGCCCTCGCCGAGAAAGCCTCGCACCTGGTCGCCCTCGGGCGGAATGCCGGTCTCCGCAAAGGCCTGCCGCTCGCGGGTGCGATCCATCAGTTCCATCATCCAATCCGATGACGCTGTCGCGCCGCGGGCAATGTCGTGCATCAGCGCCAGGCATGCCCGCGCCGTCAGCCGGTTGCCCGGCGAGCGCGCTCGGGCCTGATAGGCGCAGCCATAGGGGCTGTCCTCATAGGTGGCATGCAACACGGTGATGTCGCGAAATTCCGGTTGGCGCAGACCCATCAGCCAGTCCTGCACCGCATGACGGTCGCGAAGCCATGCGGTGAGCGCTTCGTCGTCCAGACAGGGACCGTCGAAGGCACCGGTGAGGCGTCCCATCAGGAATGCGGTGGCCTCGTTTGAAGAGAGCTCGATCATAGCCCGGGCCGCACGACGGTCCTCGTCATTCGGCGTAAAGCGGCCCATGGCCTCGAAGGCTGTGAAGGCGTGCAGGCAGAAGAGCTTCACGACGCTTGCCGGATAGACCGGCACGTCATCCCGATAGCTGAAAGAGGAGATCGAGGACAAAGGTCCAGGGTCCGCGCTCCGCAGCGGTCGATCGAAGATCGCCAGCGCCACGCTGATGTCGCCCGCCTCCAGCTTCCCGCCACTGCGTTCGACCGCGAGGCAGATGATCTTGTCGAGAAGTATGCCGAAGCCCGCCTTGTCCACGCGTCAACCCGAGATAGCAGTTCGCCTTTCCGGAAGCGGCGTCAACCGACCCGGATCAAGTGCGATGTCCATGACCTACATGCAAGAAGTCTAGTGCCGAACCCGAAATGCGGATACGAAAGATTCGCTGCCAGTTCATTCATCTCGGATATGACTGGCGTGGCCAAACCTTGGCGAGGAAACGAAATGGGTGAGCTCAATCTCCGGCAGATCGAAGTCTTTCGCGCCACGATGAAATTCGGAACGGTCACGGCGGCCGCTGCCGCGCTGGCGTCGTCACAGCCCACGATCACCCGCGAACTCCGGCGTCTCGAGGACACCGTGGGTTTCCTGCTGTTCGAGCGCCGGCGCCAGCGCCTGCATCCGACGGCCCGGGCGCTCAAACTCTATCATGAGGTCCAGGCGTCCTTTATCGGCCTCGACCGCATCAATGACTGCGTCGAGGGGCTACGCCGCTCCTATGACGAGATCCTCTACATCGCCACGCTGCCCGCCTTTGCGCAGAACCTGTTGCCCGAGGCCCTGCGCCGGCTGATGGGGAGCCACCCGCATGTCTCCGTGCGCATCGACACCGCCGACCCGCGCAACCAGTCGCCTATCTCCGGCTTTAACTTCGATATCGGTCTCGTTGAGGGCAGCTATTCCTCGGACAATGCCGAGGTGGTGACGGTCGGTCGATTCGATCAGGTCTGCGTGCTGCCGGCCGGGCATTCCTTGACGGCGAAGCGCCTTCTCGCGCCGGAAGATTTTCGCGATGTGGAGTTCATCTCGCTGGGCGAGAACGATCCGTTCCGCATGCAGATCGACCGTATGTTTGACGAGGCGGGGGTGAAGCCCAAGATGTCGATCGGAACGCAGTCCGCCAACGCGGTGTGCGAGATGGTGGCCTGCGGGCTGGGCGTGGCGATCGTCAATGCGCTGACGGCACTGAGTTACCGCGACAGACCGGTCGTGATCCGGCCGATCTCCCATCGCATCAGCTTCCTCGTCTCGGCGCTGCGGCCGGCGAGCCGGCCTGCCGTCAATAGCGGCGAAGCGCTGCTCGGGCATCTCGTCGCCGTCTGCGACGAGCGGGCAAAGCTGCTGGCAAAGATCCTGAACAATGACGCCCCCGCTACCCACCGCCAATGAGCGGGGGCTGCGTCAGGCGCCTGCGGCCGCTGAGACTTCGGTTGCCGGGAATGCCGCGGCGATCAGGCTTTTCGTATACTCTTCCTGCGGATCTTCTAAGAGCGAGAGGGTCGGCCCCATCTCCACGATCTGGCCGTTTTTCATCACAAGAATCCTGTCCGACATAGCCCGGACGACGGCCAGGTCATGGCTGATGAACAGGTAGGAGAGCGCATGCGCCGCCTGCAGGTTGCGCAAGAGATCGACGATCTGTTTCTGCACCTGTCGATCGAGCGCCGAGGTCGGTTCGTCGAGCAGCAGGACACGGGGCTTGAGGATAATCGCCCGGGCGATGGCGATGCGCTGGCGCTGGCCCCCGGAGAACTCATGGGGGTAACGATTGCGCAGCGCCGGATCGAGGTGCACCTCCTCAAGCGCCTGGACGGCGCGCATGTCGCGTTCGCGGGCGCTCAGGCCCGGCTCGTGCACGCTCAAGCCTTCGGTTACGATCTGCCCGACCGTCATGCGCGGGCTGAGCGAGCCGCAGGGATCCTGGAAGACCACCTGCAGCTCGCGGCGCAGCGGCCGCATGTCTGCCCGGCTGAAGGCTGAGATATCCGTGTCGCCAAGGCAGATCCGTCCGGAGGATGGCAGTAGCTTCAGCAGGGCTCTGGCCAGCGTCGATTTGCCCGAGCCGCTTTCGCCGACGATGCCGATCGTTTCTCCTTCGTGCAGCGTCAGGGCTGCATCGGAAACCGCCTGGCGCCGATAGAGGCCGCGTCCGTAGGTTACGCCGAGGTTCGACGCGGACATCACCGCAGGGGCGTCTGCGGCCGGTGGCGGTTTCAGACCCGACGGGCCGGCTGCAATCAGCGCGCGGGCATAGGCATGCTGCGGATTGTCGAAGACGTCCTCTGTCGGCCCCGATTCGACCACATCGCCCCGGCACATCACGTAGACCCTCTGGGCAATGCGGCGGACCACGCCGAGATCATGCGATATGAAGATGACCCCCATGCCGAGGCGGGCCTGGAGATCGGCGATCAGGTCGAGGATCTCCGCCTGGATGGTGACGTCGAGGGCCGTGGTCGGTTCGTCGGCGATGAGCAGCTCTGGGTTGTTCGCGAGCGCCATGGCGATCATCACCCGTTGCCGCTGGCCGCCGGACATTTCGTTCGGATAGGCATCCAGCCGCGTCTCGGGGTCGGGTATGCGTACCAGGCGCAGCATTTCCAATGCTTTGGCTCTCGCCGCTTTCCTACCGATCCGCTGATGGCGGATAATGGGCTCGATGAGCTGGCTGCCGATGGTGTAGAGCGGGTCGAGGGATGTCATCGGCTCCTGAAACACCATGCCGATACGATCACGCAGCCGCCATGCTTCGGTCCGTGCCCGTTGTCGAGGGTATGCGTGTCGCTAGTCGTCGTGCTCGTCGTGAAAACCGGCGGTGCCTGTGCGCCAGTAGCCGGAGGCCCTGATCCATCGGGGATTGGCCGCGCGCTCTTCGATGAGCCAGAGCCGCAGGCTCTTGGCCACGGTGCTTTCACACGCGATCCAGGTGTAGAAGGTGCCCTGCGGCCAGCAAGCGCGGGCGAGGGCCGCCTTGAACCGGCTGTCGTCCACGGTCTCCGAACCTTTGTGCAGCCAGATGATCTCGACATCGGCCCGGCTCGAGATCGGCTGCTCGTCCAGCGGGCCGTGCACCTCGACGACCGCCATGGCCCTTGCACCGGCCGGCAACTCCTCCAGACGGCGCGAGATCGCCGGAAGAGCCGTCTCGTCGCCGATCAGAAGGTGCCAGTCATAGGTGGTCGGAATGACAAAGGATCCGCGTGGTCCGGCGATAAAGGCCCGGTCGCCGGGCTTTACGCCGGCTGCCCAACGCGTCGCCGGGCCGTCGTCGTGCAGGACGAAATCGATGTCGAGGGTGCCCTTTTCCCGGTCATGGCGGCGCACCGTGTAGTCGCGGGCGATCGGTTTTCGCAGGCCCTCGGGCATGAAGATGCCCTGCGCGCCCACGACCGGAAGATCGGGCTGCTCTTGCCCCGGGTGGGCGAAGAAGACCTTCACGTGATCGTCGAAGCCAAGGGTGGTGAACCCCTCCAGTTCCTCGCCTGCGAGCGTGATCCGGAGCATGTGCGGGGTGATTTGCCGAACCTCGTGGACATCGAGGCTGCGGACCCGCAGCGTGTGGCGAACCCGGCGAGGCATTTGCGCGCCTGTCTCTTCTTGCATATCGGTCACGGCGAAGGCTCCTCTCTTGGGCGCGCCAGCGGCGCGCTGAGTTTCATGCGTAGAAATCGATGATCCGACGTTGGCCGATCTGGTGGATGTCGAAGTCCAGGCCGAAGATGTCGCGCAGCACGTCGCGCTGGGCGATGTCATCGACCGTGCCGACGTGGCTGATCCGGCCGTCGCGCATGGCGACGATCCGGTCGGAATAGGCGGTCGCAAAATTGATGTCGTGCAGGACGATGACGATCGTCCTGCCGAAGTCGTCCGCCATCCGCCGCAGAAGCTTCATCGTTGCGACGGCGTGGCGCATGTCGAGATTGTTCAACGGCTCGTCGAACAGGACGTATCGGGTGTCCTGTGCAAGCACCATGGCCACAAAGGCCCGTTGGCGCTGGCCGCCCGACAACTGGTCGAGAAAGCGCTCTTCGAACGGGCGCAGATCGACGAAACCGATCGCCTCGGCAACCTTTGCCTGATCCTCGGCCGTCAGCCGCCCGCCCGAATAGGGATAGCGGCCGAAGGCGACGAGATCCGCGACCGTGAGGCGCGCGGCGATGTGGTTGTCCTGGCGCATGAATGCCAGCTGCCGGGCAAGCACGGGCCCCGCTGTCTTGGCGACATCCAGGCCGCCGACATGCACGGTCCCGCGATCCGCCGCGGTCATCCGGCTGACGATCGACAGCAGTGTCGATTTTCCGGCGCCGTTCGGGCCGATGATCGACGTTACGCCGCCGCCCGGCAGCACGAGACTGACGTCGTCGACCACGGAAACATCCCCGTAGCGTTTCGTAACATGGCTTATTTCGATCATCGGCGCCCACCCAGGATCATCAGGAGGATAAAGACGAGCCCGCCACAGAATTCGATGATGATGCTGAGCGCCGTCGAGAATTCGAACAGCCGCTCAAGGATCATCTGTCCCGAGACGAGGACAATGGCGGCAAGGAAGAAGGCCACCGGCAATATGTGGCGGTGGCGGTTGCTGGGCGTCAGCAGATAGGCGAGGCTGGCGACCAGCAGGCCGAAGGAGGTGACCGGTCCGACAAGGGCCGTCGAGACGGAGCCGAGAACCGCCACGACCGCCATGGAGATCGTCACC
>DAIMJJ010000256.1:0-5445 GCA_036722275.1 Rhizobium sp.
TGGGACGTGGCCGGCGCGCAGAAATTCGGCTTCCGCACCGTGTGGATCAACCGGCTCGACCTGCCCGACGAATACGGTGATCACGGGCCGGATCTCATCCTGCCCAATCTCGCCAGCCTCTGACGGCCTTCGATCACCGCGGCCGAGGTCGGCATCGACACTACCGGATTTTGCGCATTGACGCCGCTGCGTAACATCGTTACGTCAGCTCTCGTTGAAGGTTTCCCAAGGACTGGCGTCCCGAGGAATTAAAAGGGAACACGGTGCGACGTACCCATCAGGGCGCAAAACCGTGGCTGCCCCCGCAACTGTGAGCGGCGAGCTCGACCGGACATGCCACTGGCCGAAAGGCTGGGAAGGCCCGGGAGCGCGATGACCCGCAAGCCAGGAGACCTGCCATCGACGATAAACGAAACCTGGCCGGGGTGTGCCAAGGGAAACGACGATGGCGATTGCGACCTATACTGCTGCTTCTTGCCCGACCGGATCTCGCTCAGGCCCCCGCATGACCGCGGAGGCGCGCGATGGAACTGGCGGCATCCCTTTACGGACCTAGACCCGCCGCGCTCAAGGTCGAAGCGCTGACCTGGGGGCCGAGCCGCCAGCAGCCGATCATCCGCGACCTGGACTTCACCGTCGATGCCGGCGAAATGCTGGCCGTCGTCGGTCCGAACGGCGCGGGCAAATCAAGCCTCTTACGCTGCCTCTACCGCTTCAATCGCCCGCTGTCCGGTCGGGTCAGCCTCGACGGCTGCGATCTGTGGCAAATGCCGCTGCGCGACGTCGCCCGCCGCGTGGCGACCGTGCTGCAGGAGCCGGCCGGCGATTTCGGCCTGACGGTTGCCGAAGTGGTCGAACTCGGGCTGACCCCGCACGCCGAAAGCCGCAACCGCAAGGCCGCCTATGCTGCGATCGGCGACGCGCTATCGCTGATGAAGCTCACGCATCTCGCCGCGCGCAATTTCGCCTCGCTGTCGGGCGGCGAAAAGCAGCGCACGATGATCGCCAAGGCGCTGGTGCAGAAGCCGGACCTCTTGATCCTCGACGAGCCGACCAACCATCTCGACATCCGCCACCAGCTGGAAGTGCTGGCGCTGCTGTCCAACCTTCCGACCACCGTCATCGTGTCGCTGCACGACCTGCCGCTGGCGGCTGCCCATGCCGATCATGTGCTGGTGATGCACGACGGCGCCAAGGTCGCCTGCGGACCGGCCATGGCGGTGCTGACGCCCGAGACCATTCGCGAGACCTTTGCGGTGGAGACCATCGTCGAACGCCATCCGAAGACCGGACGGCCGCGCTTTTCCTTTCACCTCGACAGCACTTTCTGAACCACGGAGACATTTTCATGCATCGTTCCCTTTGCCTTGCCGCCCTTCTGTCACTCGCCGCCTCGACGGCGCTTGCCTCCGGCTTTCCCGTGACGGTGAAGAGCTGCGACCGCGAGGTCACCTTCGACGCCGCGCCGAAGCGCGCCGTGTCGCACGACATCAACCTCACCGAGATGATGCTGGCGCTCGACCTCACCGGACACATGGCCGGCTATTCCGGCATTTCCGGCTGGTACAAGATGGATGATGCCTTGCGGATTCGGCTCGGCGACCTGCCGGAACTCGCGCCGCAGCAGCCGACCAAGGAAGTGCTGCTCGGGGCCGATGCCGACTTCCTGTTTGCCGGCTGGAATTACGGCATGAAGGTCGGCGGCGAGGTGACGCCGGACACGCTCGCCCCGTTCGGCATCAAGGTCTACGAACTTGCCGAAAGCTGCATCCACATCATGAAGAAGGACAAGTCCTCGATGGAGGACATGTACACCGACATCCTCAATCTCGGCAAAATCTTCGGCGTCGCGGAGAAGGCCGAGACGCTGGTCGCGGGCTACAAGGCGGAGATCGCCAAGGCGATCGCCGAGGTGCCGGCGAATGCGCCCATGCCGAAGGTGTTCGTCTATGATTCGGGCGAGGACAAGCCGTTCACCGCCGGGCGCTATGCCATGCCGACCGCACTGATCGAGGCGGCCGGCGGCAAGAACATCATGGACGATGTCGAGACGAGCTGGACCACGGTCGGCTGGGAAGGCGTGATCGAGCGCAATCCGGACGTCGTGGTGATAGTCGACTACGGCGACGTCACCGCCGAGCAGAAGGCCGACTTCATGCGGCACAACCCGGCCTTCAAGGACATTCCCGCCGTGAAGAACAACCGCTTCGTGGTGCTGCCCTATGCCGAGGCGACACCCGGTCCGCGCAATGTCGAGGCCGTGAAGGCGCTCGCCGCCGCCTTCCATCCGAAGGCCGACTGATGAGCCACCGGCACTTCGTCGCGGGTCCGCGCCATGCGCTGATCCATGCGCTGCCGTTTCTGGTGGCCGGGCTGACGCTCGGCCTCCTCGTCATCATGCTGGTCGGCGTCAGTGTCGGCGCCGCCGGCATTCCGATTGAGACCGTGTGGAAGGTGATCGCCCGCCATCTCGGCGCAACCGGCATCGTCGCCGACTGGTCGGCCGGACGCGACGCTATCGTCTGGGAGGTGCGGCTACCCAGGGTGATCCTCGGCGCGGTGATCGGGGCCAGCCTGTCGCTGGTCGGGGCAGCGCTTCAGGCCGTGACCCGCAACACGCTTGCCGACCCGCATCTGCTCGGCATCTCGTCGGGTGCCGCCTTCGGGGCGATCATCGCGCTGCTGCACAGCGGCATGTTTCTGGGCCTGGCGACGCTGCCGCTCTTCGCCTTCATCGGTGCGCTCGCCAGCACGGTGCTGGTGGTCGCGACCGCCCGCTTCGCACACGCCACCAATGCCAGCCGGCTGGTGCTGACCGGGGTGGCGATCTCGTTCGTCATCTCCTCGCTCGGCAGCCTTGCCATCTTCCTCGGCGATCCGCGCGCCACGCATATGGTGGTGTTCTGGATGCTCGGCGGGCTGGGGCTGGCGCAGTGGAGCCACCTGCCCTATCCGCTCGCAGCCCTCGTGCTGTGCGGTGCCTTTCTCCTTTTCAACGCGCGCCGGCTGAACGCCATGACGCTCGGCGACGAGAACGCCACAACGCTTGGCATTTCCGCCGAACGCTTCCGCATGGTCGTCTTCGTCGTCTCGGCGCTGCTGACCGGCGCGGCCGTCGCCTTTTCCGGCATCATCTCCTTTGTCGGGCTGATGGTGCCGCATCTCGTGCGCTTTGCCGTCGGCGGCGATTATCGCCGGGTGCTGCCGCTGTCGGCGCTTGCCGGCGCGATCTTCCTCGTCGGCGCCGACATGGTCTCGCGCATCATCATCCCGCCGCAGGACCTGCCGCTCGGCATCATCACCGGGCTTGCCGGCGGGCTGTTCTTCATCGGCCTGATGCGCAGCAATGGCCGGATCGGCTGAGCGGCGCGCTTGCCTCTGACGCGACGCGGGCGCAAGAAAGGGACGGGCGAACGTCGGGTGCGGTCGGCTTTGCCCGCCCTTCGCAAGGAGACGAGACGATGGCCTGGTCCGCGACGCAATATTTGAAATTCGAGGAAGAACGCACGCGGCCGGCGCGCGAGCTTTTGGCGCGGGTGCCGCTTGACAGGGCGGAGCGCGTCTTCGACCTCGGCTGCGGGCCGGGCAATTCCACCGAACTGCTGATCGAGCGTTTCGGAACGGACGCTGTGACCGGCCTCGACAGCGACGCGGACATGCTGGAGAAGGCGCGCGCCCGTCTGCCGGACACGCCGTTTCTGGCCGCCGACCTCGCCAGCTGGCAGCCGGACCGGCCGGCCGATCTGCTCTATGCCAATGCCGTTCTGCAATGGCTGTCCGATCCGCTGACGCTGATGGAGCGGCTTCTCGATCACCTCGCTCCCGGCGGGGTTCTCGCCGTACAGATGCCGGACAATCTCGACGAGCCGACCCATCTGCTGATGGAAGAAAGCGGAGCCGCCGGGCCCTGGGCCCCGGCCTTTGCCGGCGGACGGCTGCGCCGCGCTCGCCTGCCCTTGCCCGCGGCCTGCCTCGAGCGGCTGACGCAGAAGGGCGCGCGCGTCGATGTCTGGCACACGATCTACTATCATCCGATGGCGAATGCCGAAGCGATCGTCGAATGGGTGAAGGGCACCGGCCTTCGCCCCTATCTCGACGCCGCCGGACCGGCGCACCGGGACGCCTTTCTCGCCGACTATACCGCGAGGATCGCCCTCGCCTATCCGCCGATGGCCGACGGGCGGGTGCTCCTGCGCTTTCCGCGCCTGTTCATGGTGGCGGTGAAGGCCTGACGAAACTGCGCCCGAATTTTGGGCCCGCCGCCTTTAAAAAGCGCGTCGCACTTTGCGGCGAAATGCTTTAGATCAGCGATCCGCACCGCGGCCGGCCGCTTTGAAGGCCTGCCGCTCTCCTGATGTCAGACGAGACCGAAAGCCGCATCCGATGAGCAAGCCCTGGACCAAGCCCGTGACCCTCGCGCTCGGCGAAGAGGGCGAGGACGTGACGATCGACAGCACGGAAGCGGCGTCCTGGGCGATGATCGAGGACTGGCCGCTCGAGGAAGGCCCGGCGCTCGACAAGGCGCTGCTCGTCTGCATGGACGTGGTGGCCGGCAAGAAGAGCGACGAGGACGCCCGCCGCGCCTTCCTCGCCGCAGCCCTTGAGGCCGGGATCGCCGTTCGCGACTGACGGCCTGCTGATCGCCCCCTGATCCGCCCGCCGGCCGCTCCGCCAGCCCTTCGCTCGAGTTCAGGCCGCTCGTCATACCCCGCCAGCGGGGGGAGAGAAGCGCGTGGCGCCGGCAGCACCGCCCGACATCAGGGGGCGGGTGCGGATGCCCGACGGGCCGCCATTGCGGGCGATCCGTCGCATTGCGATCCGTCCTACCAGAAACCACCTTGAAGCCGGCGGCAAAGGGCGCATCTAATAGGCGAAGGGCGCGCCGTTTGGCGCAGCGCTCTTGTTTTCGCCGCGAAGGCAAAAGGAGTTTTCCGATGAAATACGTCACCGCCCATGGCGCGCCTATTCCCGCCCTCGGTTTCGGCACCTTCCGCATGCCGCAGGAAGACGTGCTGCGCGTGCTGCCGCTGGCGCTGAAAGCCGGCTTTCGCCATGTCGATACTGCCCAGATCTACGGCAACGAGGACGCGGTCGGCGAGGCGATCATCCGTTCCGGCATTGCCCGTAGCGAGATTTTCCTGACCACCAAGGTCTGGGTCGACAAGTTCTCGCGCTCCGACATGGGCCCCTCCGTCGACGAGAGCCTGAAGAGGCTGAAGACCGACCATGTCGACCTGCTTCTCCTGCACTGGCCGCAGAGCCCGGTGCCGCTTGCGGAACAGATCGAGGGCCTGAACGCGCTGGTCGATGCCGGCAAGGTGCGCCATATCGGCGTGTCGAACTATAATTGCGCGCTGATGGGCGAGGCCGTGCGGCTATCGAAGGCGCCGATCGTTACCAACCAGATCGAATATCATCCCTATCTCGACCAGACGGCGGTGCTGT
>DAIMJJ010000257.1:0-5355 GCA_036722275.1 Rhizobium sp.
TCGCGCTCGCCCGCATCCTCTTGATGCGCCCTGACGTCATGCTGCTCGACGAACCGTCGAACCATCTCGACCTCGAAAGCCTGATCTGGCTGGAGCAGTTCCTCAAAGGGTATGAAGGCGCGCTGCTGATGACCTCGCACGATCGCGAGTTCATGAACCGTATCGTCAATAAGATCATCGAGATCGATGCAGGTTCGCTCAACACCTATTCCGGCAATTACGAGTTCTACGAGCAGCAGCGGGCACAGAACGAGAAGCAGCAACAGGCGCAGTTCGAGCGCCAGCAGGCGATGCTCGCCAAGGAGATCAAGTTCATCGAGCGCTTCAAGGCGCGCGCCTCGCACGCCTCGCAGGTGCAGAGCCGCGTGAAGAAACTCGAGAAGATCGATCGCGTTGAGCCGCCGAAGCGTCGGCAAGCGGTCTCCTTCGAGTTCGCGCCGGCCCCGCGTTCGGGCGAGGACGTTGTCAGCCTCAAGGGCGTGCACAAGGCCTATGGCAGCCGGACGATCTATGACGGCTTCGACTTCATGATCCGTCGGCGCGAGCGCTGGTGCATCATGGGTGTCAACGGCGCCGGCAAGTCGACGCTGCTGAAGCTTGCGACCGGAGCGACCGTTCCCGACCAGGGGACCGTGACGCTCGGCGCCAGCGTCAAGCTCGGCTATTTCGCCCAGCACGCCATGGACCTGCTCGATGGCGACAGCACCATCCTGCAATGGCTGGAGGAGCGGTTCCCGAAGGCCGGCCAGGCGCCGCTTCGGGCGCTCGCCGGCTGCTTCGGCTTTTCCGGGGACGACATCGAGAAGCGCTGCCGGGTGCTTTCGGGCGGTGAAAAGGCGCGGCTGGTCATGGCCGCCATGCTGTTCGATCCACCAAACTTCCTGGTGCTCGACGAGCCGACCAACCACCTGGATCTCGACACCAAGGAAATGCTGATCAAGGCCCTGGCGCAATACGAGGGCACCATGCTGTTCGTCAGCCACGATCGTCATTTCCTGGCGGAATTGTCCAATCGCGTGCTCGAGCTCACGCCCGAAGGCGTGCATCGCTATGATGGCGGCTACACCGAATATGTTGCCCGCAGCGGCCATGAGGCGCCCGGCCTCAGGAGCTGAGCCCATCGCTCACCCGGCCGATGCGTATCATCGGCCGGTCAAGGGTGCCTTGCCGCCGTCTTCAACAATATGGTCAGGCGACCGCGCCGCTGGCCACGTCCCGGGCCCGTGCCACCCAGGCAGCACCCTCGCGGGCATGGTGGAAACCGTTGGACAGCGGGGCCGCCGGATAGACGGCGCGCAGCCGATCGATCGCCTCTTCGGCCTCGAGTTCACCGTCGAGCACGCTGCGATAAAGCCTCGCCACCGCCACCATGTCGCAATCCTGCGGCGACAGGCGGATCGACGCGATGCCAGAGGCGGCCAGGTCGGCAAGTTCGGCGACCAGCGCCTGGCAGGTGTGGGATACGGTCTGAACGCCGTTCAGGGCCAGGAAGGACTGGCGGTCCAGCGTCTTCACCGGCAGCCCGTCCGGCTCCTCGCCACAGACGAACAGGCAATTGTCCTTGATCTTGCCCTTGGAGCGGGCATGGGCACAGCGCGCCGAGATGGCGAGCGGCATGCGGCCGAACGCGAAGACCTCGAAGTCGATGCCGGGGCTTTCGGCGACAATCGTCTCGACAGAGGAAAAGGGCAGTTCCGGCGGTAGGCAGATGGTCTCGGCACCCCGGCTCGCCAGGAGCTTCGCGGTCGCCGCGTTGTAGACATTGACCAGGGGGCCGACATTGTGCGGCTTGCCATTCAGCAGCCCGAGCGCCGAAAGATCATTGGCCTCGATCCGATGGTCTGCGGTCTCGACAAGCTCGCGCACCTGGCGGCTCTCCCGTTCCAGCGTCACAAGCGCCAGAGTTGAGAAGACGACTGTCTTGCCAGCCGCCTCCAGCCGCTCGGTCACCTCGGCAAGATGCGGTTCGATGAAGTGTTGCCGCTTGGAACAGACCGTCTCGCCGATGACCACGGTGTCGAAGGGCGCCTCGTCGGCGATGCGGAAATGAAAGTCGCGCCATTTCGGGCCGTCCCACAGATAGTAGACGGGGCCCATGGTCAGCGCGGGGGAAGGGGTATCGGTCATGCTCATCTCCAGCGCTTCTCGTAGGCGCCCGACGTGGTTTTCTGTCCCTCGCTCAGGCCCCTGAGGCCGGCGAGCAGGGCGGTGCGCTGTTCCGGCTTGGCCGAGAGCGCTTTCTTCAGTGTCGAGACGACTTCGGCGACATAGGCTTTGCCGCGCTGACGGCCCTCGATCTTGAGTGCGCTGACGCCGGCGGCGGTCAGCGCATCGATCTCGCTCATCACGTCGAGCGAAACCGGATCCTCGAAGGCATAGGCCTTGTCGTCGGCAATGTCGAAACGGCCCTTGCACAGGGTCGGGTAGCCCGCGGCCTCGCCCGCAGGGAAACGGTTGATCGTGTAGTCGCCGAGTTCGGAGACGAGTTCGTTTCCTTCCTTGCGGTAGTGCACATGGCTTGCCGGCGAACAGACGCCGTTCATGTTCGGCGATTTTCCGGTCGCATAGGAAGAGAGCGAGCATCGCCCCTCGGCCATGACGCAGAGCCCGCCGAAGACGAAGACCTCGATCTCGCAGCGGATTTTTGGCGCGATCCGGGCGATGTCGGCAATGGTCAGCGTGCGCGGCAGCACGACGCGCTTGGCGTTGAAGGCGTCGACGAGAAAGTTGATGGCGTCGACATTGGAGGCGGAGGCCTGGACCGAGACGTGCAGGCGCTGCTCGGGATAGCGCTCGACCACATGCGCCATCAGGCCGAAATCGGCAAGGATCAGGGCATCGGCGCCGAGTGCCACGGCATCGGCTGCGGCGCGGTACCAGATCTCCTCGTCGCCGGCGCGCATGAAGGTGTTGAGCGCGACGAAGGTCTGCGTCCTGTGGCGACGGGCATAGGTGATCGCCTCGCGCAGTTCGTCACGGCTGAAGTTGAGGCCTGGAAAATTGCGGGCATTGGTCTCGTCGCGGAAACCGCAATAGACGGCGTCGGCACCGGCATCGACCGCTTCGCGAAAGGCGGCGGGCGTGCCTGCGGGGCAGATCAGTTCCATGTCGATTGCTCCCCGGCGAGCGCGCGACGGCGCAGATCAGCGGCCAGCCGACCGAAGACAGGGGCGAACGGCCCGGCGAGCGCCGAGAGGTCGCGCGGCAGGTCGATATCGCAGTCGTCAAGCGCATTGCGCATGGCGAGCATGGCCTCCATGTCGCCCGTGACGTTGAGGTCGCGTGAGAAGAACAGCGCGTCGGCGTCGCATCGGCCTTCGAGCAGGGCCAGAAGCATGAAGAGCGGACCTTCGACGGCGGCATCGGCCGCGGGCAGCGCGGCGCCCTTGCGCATGACGCGGATCGATGGCCTGGCCGGCTCGACCACAAAGGCGAGTGGCAGATCGCCCGGCAGGAAGGCGAAGCGCTTGGTCTTGTGTTCGCCCAGGCGTTCGAACAGGCCGGGATGCTCGCGCATGATCCGGCTGAACAGAAGTCCCGTCGCTCGCTCGATCACCGCTATCGGCACATAGTTGAGAGGGGTCGCGAGCGTTCTTGGGAATTCCATGGTTTTTCAAGGCCTTTGCAAAGAGCGGTGCGCGCCATGCTACTGGCTCGTGCGCCGCGGGCGTTTGAGCCAGCGCAAAGACTTGAGGATTTTTAGCCGTCACACAGGCGGGATGACAAACGCACCCTCCGCCATCCGGCGCTATGCCGACCTGCAGGAATTCGTCGAAGAACTCGAGCGCCGCGGCGATCTCAGGCGGATCGCCCGGCCGGTTTCGCTGGTGCATGAGGTGACCGAAATCCATCGCCGCGTGCTTGCCGCCGGCGGGCCGGCGCTGCTCTTCGAAAAGCCCGTCAACGCCGCGGGCGAGATCGTGCCGATCCCGCTGCTGGTCAATCTGTTCGGCCGACGGGACCGGATCGAATGGGGCTTCGGACTGAACAGCGGCGAGATCGGTCGGCTGGCAGACCTACTCGGAGAATTGCGCGAACCGCGGCCGCCGCGCTCGCTGAAGGAAGCGATGGGCAAGCTGCCGCTCCTGCAGTCGGCGCTTGCGCTTCGGGTCAAGACCGTCTCTGCCGCCGCTTGCCAGCAGGTGATCTGGCGTGGCGACGACGTGGATCTTGGTCGCCTTCCGATCCAGTGGTGCTGGCCGGGGGAACCTGCGCCGCTGGTCAGCTGGCCGCTGGTGATCACCCGCTCGCCGGAGGATCCCGGCGACGTCAATGTCGGGATCTATCGCATGCAGGTGCTGGGGCGCGACAGGCTGATCATGCGCTGGCTGGCGCACCGCGGCGGGGCCAAGCACCATGGCCAATGGCAGAAGATCGGCAAGGACATGCCGGTTGCCGTCGTCATCGGCGCCGATCCGGCGACGATCCTTTCGGCCGTCATGCCGTTGCCCGAGGGCATGAGCGAACTCGGCTTTGCCGGCGTGCTCAAGCGCCGCCGCAGCCGCGTGGTGAACGCCGTCACCCAGCCGCTTTCGGTGCCGGCCAATGCCGAAATCGTGCTCGAAGGTATGGTCTCCATCAGCGAGGTGGCCGATGAGGGCCCCTATGGCGATCACACCGGCTATTACAATTCGGTCGATCGTTTTCCGGTCATGACGCTGTCGGCAATCACGTCGCGGAAAAAGCCGATCTATCTCTCGACCTATACCGGCCGGCCGCCGGACGAGCCCTCCAAGCTCGGCGAGGCGATGAACGAGCTGTTCCTGCCGCTGGTCAAGAAGCAGTTTCCCGAAATCGTCGACCTTTGGTTGCCGCCGGAGGCCTGTTCCTATCGCGCCATCGTGGTTTCGATCGACAAGCGCTATCCGGGCCAGGCCCGGCGGATCATGATGGGGCTGTGGTCCATGCTGCCGCAATTCAGCTATACCACGCTGATCATCGCGGTCGATCCGGATATCGACGTGCGCAACTGGCCGGACGTGATCTGGGCGCTGTCCACACGTTTTGACGCCAGCCGGGACGTCACGATCATTTCCGACACGCCGCCACCCGGCCAGGCGAAGGCCGTCAAGCGCGTCGGCGAGGCCGCCCCGTCGGGCAGCGAAGACCTGCCCTTTGCCGTGCGCAAGGCGCGCGAGAATTTCCCGGTCACCCTGTATACCGCTGCCGATTGCGTGAACGAGTGCAAACAGGCGCGCGACATGCTCAATGGCCGAGGCATTCCGTTCACCGAGAAAATGTTGCAGAAGGCAGAGGACTCGGCAGAACTGAAGGCGCTGGTCGGCGATGTCTTTGTCCCCTCCCTGAAGGTCGGCAAGCAGACGCAAACCGACGTGTGCATCGTCTACATCGAAG
>DAIMJJ010000258.1:0-3444 GCA_036722275.1 Rhizobium sp.
AACGACCCGGGGCGGAACCTGGTTGCGCCCCGGTTGGCAGACCGCCGGCAAGGTCAAAGATTGCACCATTTCGGCTGTTGCTGTACCTTTGCATGGCAATCGGAGAGCCTCAATGAACGTCTCGCTCGTAGACCGCTGGGAGAGATTTGTGGAAAATACCGTCCGGTCCGGCCGCTACGGCTCGGCCAGCGAGGTCGTTCGCGAGGGCCTGCGGCTGGTGGAGGAGCGTGAGGCAAGGCTGTCTGCCCTGCGCGACATGCTTGAGCGGTCGATTGCCGGCGGCGGCGACATCACCGACGACCAGCTGGACGCGGCCATTGAGCAAGCGGCGGTGAAACTCGACAGCGGGACGAGATGATTTGGCGCGGCTCCGTTATCTCGATAGCGCCCGGGCCGATCGTCTCGCGATCTTCGAATACATCCATCAGCAAAGCGGCGATCTGGTTCTTGCCAGGCAATTCGTCGACAGGCTGCGCGCCGACTGTCGAAGGCTCGCATCTTTGCCGGGCCAGATGGGCCGGCCGCGACCGGAACTGCGCGCCGACATCCGCAGCACCGCTTACGGATCCAACGTGATCTTCTTCCGCTACGTCGGTGACGATTTCCAGGTGGTCAACATCATCGAGGGGCATCGCGACATCGACGGCTATTTCGGCGCCGCTCGCTGACCCTCAGGCCCTCGCTGTCGGCAACTTCAGCGGGCCGCCGGTCTTGACCGTGCGGATCGCGAAGTTGGACTGGATGTCGGTGACATGCGGCAGGACCAGCAGCTTGTCGGTCAGCAGCGCCTCATACGCCGCGAGGTTTTCGACGACGACCTCGGCCATGAAGTCGGAATGGCCGGAAATCATGTAGCAGCCCACCACTTCCGGCAGGTCCTGCAGCGCCTGCTGAAAGGCGTGGGCGTGCTCGCGGGTGTGATGCGCCACCTTGAAGGCGACGAAGACCGTCAGTTCCAGCCCCACGGTGCGCCGATCAATGTCGGCCCGATAACCGCGAATGATCCCCGCCTCTTCCAGCATGCGGATGCGCCGAAGGCAGGGCGACGGCGACAAGTTCACCCGCTCGGCGATCTCGACATTGGTGGCCCGGGCATCCTTCTGCAGGGCTTCAAGGATGGCAATGTCGAACTTGTCCAGCTTTGGCATGATCTCATAATTCCGATAGGTTTTCCGCAATAATCTGCCAACCTTCCATCCTCCGCAAGCGTAAATGGCAAGGACACGCCAATGACGGCTGGGCTAATCTGCTCCGATCGTTGAAGGAGACCCGAATGACTGCCGTTAGCCCCGCCACCCGTCCACCGCTGTCCGCCGGCCTTGGGGCTGCCTCCGCGCTTTCGGTCGTCCTGATCTGGGCGGCATGGCTGATCTCGACGCGCCATAGCGTCGGCACCACGCTTTCGGCGCTCGATCTCAGCCTGTTGCGCTATGGTGTGCCGGCCCTGCTGCTGTCGCCCTTCTGGCTGCGCACAGGGCTGCTGCCCAAGGGCACGCCGGCATGGACGCTGGTGCTGATGGTGCTGGGTTCTGGGGCGCCGTTCTTCCAGCTCGTCGGCTTCGGCATGCGCGCGACCCCGGCCTCGGCCGCCGGCGTGCTTTTGCCGGGCGTGATGCCGCTCGCGGCGGCGCTGATCGGCATTCTCGTGCTCGGGGAGCGACCCGACCGCTGGCGTAGGCTCGGCATGGCGGCAATCTTCGCCGGCGGCGTGCTGCTGCTGGTCGACAACCTGTCGAGCGGCCGCCTGTCCTGGATCAGCTACACCATCCTGCCGGCGGGGGCGACGCTTTGGGCAATCTATACCCATGCCTTCCGCAAATCGGGTCTTTCGGCTTTCGAGGGCGGGGCATTGATCGCCGTCTGGTCGACGATCATCAACCTCGCGCTCATTCCCTTCCTCGGAACTCACCTGCTGACGGCACCGGCCTCGGCCATCGGGCTGCAATTCGTCACCCAGGGGCTGCTTTCCGGTCTTCTGGCGACCGTGCTGTACGGCACGGCCGTGCGCAGCCTCGGCGGCACGCAGGCCGCGGCCTATACGGCGGTCACCCCGGTAGCCGCCGCAATCGGCGGGGCGCTGCTGCTCGGCGAGCCGCTCGGCCCCATAAGCATGATCGCAACGCTGGTCACCGGCGCCGGCGTGCTTCTGTCGACCGGCCTGCTTTCGACCAGGGCCGGCCGATAGGTATGGTCGACCGGTATTGACGGTGACCTATTAGGCCTGAAGCACGACGACCCGGCCGCCGACCTTGGCGCGCTCGTAAAGATCGATGACGTCGTGGTTCATCATGCGGATGCAGCCGGACGACATGGCCTGACCGATCGACCAAGGCTGATTGGTGCCGTGGATGCGGAACATCGTATCGTTGCCGCCGCGATAGAGATAGAGCGCGCGGGCGCCGAGCGGATTGTTGATGCCGCCCGGCACGCCGCCGGCATATTTCATGTTCTTTTCCGGATTGGTGCGCAGCATGTTCGGCGACGGCGTCCAGCTCGGCCACTCGGCCTTGCGGCCGATATAAGCGACACCGGCCAGCGCATAGCCGTTGCGACCGACGCCGACGCCGTAGCGGATCGCGCGGCCGCCGCCGAGAACGTAGTAGAGGCGACGGGCCGGCGTATCGACGACGATGGTGCCGGGCGCTTCCTTGGTCACGTAGTCCACTTCGCGGCGGCGCAGCTCCGGCTTGATCTTGTCGATCGGCACTTTCTTCAGCGGATGCGGCTCGCTCGGGCGCGCGTCATACATGGATTGTTCGCTCGGCCCGGTCTGGCAACCGGCAAGCAGAAGTGGCAGGCCGATCAGCAGGCTGCGGCGAGAAATGGTCATGTGGGTCCCCCAAGGCACGGTCGAATATCGGGCCAGAGGGTAAGTAATTTATGGTTAATGCCGGGTTAATCTGAAAGGTCGGCAGTTAACCGGCAGTCTCGCTGCCGAGGCGAGATCGCACCTTCGCCCGGTCGCCGGACGGCCAGTCGCCCCCTCTCTGCCGATTTTTCCGGACGTTTCGAACCCTAATCGAAGGAAAAGGCGAAATTTGACTATTGCCAATCGCAAAGCAAAAGGCACACTCCGCCGCACTTGGAGAGGGGATATACAATGCACAATTTTATCACGTCCATCACGGCCACTACCTGGTTCGGGTTTCTGGCGCGTATTGTTCTGACATCCATGTTCTGGGGGAGCGGCATCGGCAAGCTCGTCGATTTCCCCGCCGCGCTCGGTGAGATGACCCATTTCGGGCTCAACCCGCCGGCTGTCTTTGCGGTCGCCACGATCATCGTGCAGCTCGTCGGATCACTGCTGGTCATTCTCAACCGCTGGACCTGGCTCGGCGCTGGCGCTCTCGCGGTGTTCACCCTGCTGACCATCCCGATCGCCCATAACTTCTGGGTGATGGAAGAGCCGTTCAAGACCATCGAATTTTACGTGGTGACCGAGCA
>DAIMJJ010000258.1:3544-5275 GCA_036722275.1 Rhizobium sp.
CCCCCACGGCAGCAGGGCATCCGATCCGTGGGCGGCCGGGGCGCCGTGACCGTCAGCCACGCCGGAGAGCGAGGCGATACCCGCTTTCAATCCGGCTGCCACCAGGATGAGACCGGCAATCATGAAGAAATGCGCGCCATTGTAAGCGAACAGCGCAATGCGCGTGCGTCTGCGATTGTCGGCGGCGAGCATGCGGTGCTCGGCCAGCGCGTCGTCGCGATCGAAATAGCTCCACCACAGCGCCGCCACCAGCGCGACCGCCAGAAACAGCATGAGGAAGGCGGAGGCGCCGTGCGGCAGCCCACCGAAGCCGCTGCCGACCGCAATGACGATCTCGCCGAGCACAATGATCGGCAGCAGGCCGTGCCGTTCGACGAAGTGGCCGGCGTCGAGCGCGAAACCGTCACCGGTGTTGCCGATCGCAACCACGACATAAAGAAGCGCCGGCGCAAGCAGCAGGATCCACGCCCATTCCGCCTCGATCATGCCGGCGGCGATCACCAGGCACGCAGCCGCCACATTGAAGGGCACGATGCGCAGCATGGCCCGGGCCGCAGCCTTGCCGCCCTGCCATAAGAAAGCGAGGAAATGCAGGGCGACGATGCCGAGATAGGCAAGACCGAACAGGAGCCGGCCTTCGCCATTGCTCTGAGGGATGGCGAGCGCCATCACCAGAAAGCCGGCCATGGCCGCGACCAGCACCAGCCGCATGCTCTTGGGCGTGTGGGCGTGATTGGTCAGCCATATATAGCCACCATACATCCACCAGACCAGCATGAGCACCGAGAGCGCGTGCAGATAGTCGATCGCACCATGGGCCTGTTCCACGAGATGGGTGATCTGGGTGATGGTGAAAACGAAGACCAGATCGAAGAAGAGTTCGATCGTCTGGGCGCGGAACGGCGTCGGGTGTTCGCCGGCGGGGGTCATGGAATCTCCGGCTTGCGCGTCTGCGAGAAAAGAAACAGCCACGCGCCGCGTCTGTCCAGCCAGAACTTGCGATGACCCAGAGACTCTCGATTATGGCGCCTGCCGCCGAGGAGCAGCGTCGGACCTAGACCTTAGACAGGCGATCAAGCCGCGCGCGCATCGCGACACGGCGCTCGGGATCGAGACCTTTCTCTGCCTCCAGCTCAAGCATGCGCCGCAGCCGCTCTGAAAGGTCCTCACCTTCGATGATCTCGAAACCCAGCGAGGCATAGAACGGCGCGTTGAAGGGGGCGAAGCGATCGGTGGTCAACGTGGCGAAAACGAGCTTGCGCGCGCCGCCCTCCCGCAGGATCGCCGCCATCATCTGTCGCCCGATACCGCGCCGCTGATGGTCGGGATGCACATCCATCTCGTCGACATGCAGGCAATTCTCCGCAGTGAAGCCGCCAACATAGCCGACCGGCTCGCCGCTCTCGTCGAAGGCCGCGTGGAGCAGGCCATCGTCCAGATAGGCCTGCAGCTCCACGTCACTGTTCGTCTTCGCCTCGCCCCGAGACGGCGCCGACGGCGCGCAGGGTCTCGAAGGCCCTCCGCTCGATATCGCGGAGGCGGGAAAAATGGCTGCGATCCGCAGGTTGAACGACGATGCCCATTTCATGCCCTCCTAGTCTCTTCGCCAGACATGAAAAGGGCGGCCGAAGCCGCCCGTCACATTCGCGATAAGGCGCGCGCCCCTTACATGTTCGGATAGACCGGGCCTTCCGCACCCTGCGGCGGGACCCAGTTGATGTTCTGGTTCGG
>DAIMJJ010000259.1:0-5206 GCA_036722275.1 Rhizobium sp.
GCGATGGCGGCGGGCGTCGAGGACTATGCCGTCAAATGCCCGGTCACGCCCGCGGAAATCGCGCCCGTCGCCGCGATCGCCATGGACGAACCCGGTCCTGCTGCATTATGAACGAGCCATACAGCAGTTTCACGACCGAAAGCGGATGAATGGTAACCTATATCGACGCGGCGTCGGCCCCGCTCAAGAATACCGGCGCGATCAGGCTCTACGGGGCTGAAGACTTCGCGGGCATGCGCAAGGCCTGCCAGGTCACCGCACGGTGCCTGGATGAACTGGTGCCGATGGTCAAACCCGGCGTAACGACCGACGCGATCGACCGCTTCGTCTTCGAGTTCGGCATGGACAATGGCGCGCTTCCGGCGACGCTGAACTATCGCGGTTACACCAAGTCCGTCTGCACCTCGATCAACCATGTCGTCTGCCACGGCATTCCCAACGACAAGCCGCTGCGCGAGGGCGATATCGTCAACATCGACGTCACCTATGTCGTCGACGGCTGGCATGGCGATTCGAGCCGCATGTATCCGGTGGGCGAGATCAAGCGCGCCGCCGAACGGCTGATGGAAGTCACCTATGAGTGCCTGATGCGCGGCATTGCCGCCGTGCGTCCCGGCGCCCGCACCGGCGCGATCGGCGAAGCCATCCAGACCTATGCCGAAGCCGAGCGCTGCTCGGTGGTGCGCGACTTCTGCGGCCACGGCGTCGGCCGGCTGTTCCATGACAGCCCCAACATCCTGCATTACGGTCGCGCCAACGAAGGCCCGGAACTGAAGGAAGGCATGATCTTCACCATCGAGCCGATGATCAATCTCGGCCGGCCGCATGTGAAGGTGCTGTCCGACGGCTGGACGGCCGTGACCCGCGACCGCTCGCTGACGGCGCAGTACGAACATGCCGTCGGCGTTACCGCCACCGGCTGCGAGATCTTCACCCTGTCGCCGGGCGGCTTCGACCGTCCGGGCCTGCCGCCGCTCAAGAGCTGACCATGGCAAGACCGCCCCGTTCCGGCCCTTTCGACACCGAAGACGACAACGCCTTCGACCTGCCGGAGCCGGACGAAGGCGGCGAAGCCCCACCCCTGGAAGGCGCCGGCGACGAACGAGGCTTCTTCGCCGAGCAGGCGGCAAAGTCCGGCGGCGCGAAGAAGCGGGCCGCCATGGCCGCGGTCGAAACGGCCGACGCCCATTATCACGGCCATCGCGAGCGGCTTCGGGCGCGGTTTCGCGAGAGCGGCGACAGCGCCCTTGCCGACTATGAAATCCTCGAACTCCTGCTGTTCCGACTCATCCCGCGGCGCGACACCAAGCCGATCGCCAAGGCGCTGATAGCCCGCTTCGGAACGCTGGCCGGCGTGTTCGGCGCCCAGCCGGCCCTGCTGCAGGAGGTCAAGGGCGTCGGCGAAGCCGTGGCCCTCGATCTCAAGCTGATCGCCAGCGTCGCCCAGCGCATGCTCAAGAGCGAGATCCGCGGCCGCCAGGTGCTCTCATCCTGGTCATCGGTCATCGACTACTGCCACACCGCCATGGCGTATGAATCGACCGAGCAGTTCCGCATCCTCTTCCTCGACAAGCGCAACGCCCTGATCGCCGACGAGGTTCAGGGACGCGGCACGGTCGATCACACGCCCGTCTATCCGCGCGAGGTGGTCAAGCGCGCGCTCGAACTTTCGGCGACCGCCATCATCCTCGTCCACAATCACCCCTCCGGCGACCCGACCCCGTCGCGCGCCGATATCGACATGACGAAGATGATCGTCGACACCGCCAAGCCGCTCGGGATCACCGTTCATGACCACATCATCATCGGGCGCGACGGCCATGCGAGCCTCAAGGGCCTGAGGCTGATCTGAAGCATGCCGCGTGCGGAAACGGTGGCGCGACGGCACCGGTTCCGCCGATCAGGATCGGCGAACGCGGCCAACTTCTCCCCGGTATTTTAGCATCAGGCCATTGAAATCAGATCACATTCCCGTATCGTCCGGAAAAGTCCTGCGGCGACGACGGAAGCATCAGATCCGGCACAGCTTGCGCAACCCATTGGCCGTCGTGACATGTATCATCTGCTCGAACGCTTTGCGAAACTGCGCCGCCACCCCTGGTTTGGCTATGTCTTCGGCCTTGCGGCCTTCCTCATCGCGCTCGAGCTGCGCTTCTTCTTCGATGCCGACCTGCCGGCCGGCTACCCGTTTCTCACCTTCTTTCCGGCCATTATTCTGACCTCGGCGCTCGGCGGCACGCTTCCCGGCATCCTGTGCACATTCCTGTGCTTCCTGTCCGCCTGGTACTGGTTCATTCCTCCAGCCGGCACCTTTGACCTTGATTCGAAGGTCGCCTTTGCTCTCGGCTTCTTCACCATCATCGCCGCCGTCGATATCACCATCATCCATTGGCTGAACCGTTCGATCGAAATCGCCATGGCGGAGCGGCTGCGATCGGCAGCGCTCGCGCGCGAGAGCCAGCGGCTGGCCGAGCAGAAGCAGATCCTGTTCTCCGAACTCCAGCACCGGGTTGCCAACAATCTGGCGATTGTCGCATCGATTCTGAGCCTGGAGGAACGCAAGGTCACCGATGGCGAGGCCAAGGCCAGCCTCAAGGATGCCCGCCGCCGGCTCGACATGATGTCGCGCGTCCATCGCCGCCTCTACAGCCCCGACACCGGCAGCATCGGCATGGCTGACTATATCGAGCGTCTGACGCGGGATATTCTCGACGGAGCCTTGAGCGGTGACGTCAGCGTCCATGTCCAGGCCGATCCGCTGGAACTGAGCGTCGACCAGATGACCAACCTCTCTCTCGCCCTTCTCGAAGTCCTGATGAACAGCGTGAAATATGCCGCGCCGCAGACCGATCAGCTCAGGGTCGACATTGCCCTTCGCCGCACGGCGGAGGATCAGGCCCGGTTGACTGTTGCCGACAACGGCCCGGGCTTTCCGCCCGACTTCGATCCGGCCGGCTCGCGCCAGCTGGGCTTCATGCTGCTCAAGAGCTTCTCCCAGTCGCTGGGCGGAGCCATGACCTTCACCAATGCCCGCGGCGCCGAGACGAGGATCGACTTCCCCCTGACGCTGGCCGTGACGGCCTGAAACCGGTCAAAGCGTTCACCGGAGTGTAAACCGCGGATCCTGCCTTCCTGAACGACGAGAAGCCCCGGGGGCTGCTCTTGCGGTCGATTGCGCGGCCCTTTCTTCGCAGCTGCGGGATCGATAACGAAACGGTTAGGATGGCTTGCTATCGTGCCGCTCGGGCAGACCGCGCGGCAGGCTTTGTGCGCGCGCCATTCGGGGGCAGCAGGCATGAATGTTTACGATTTCGTCGTCATCGGCAGCGGACCGGCCGGACGCCGCGCGGCGATCCAGGCGGCCAAGCTCGGCAAGAAGGTCCTGGTGATCGAAAAGGGCACGCGCGTCGGCGGTGTCTCGGTACACACCGGCACGATCCCGTCCAAGACCCTGCGCGAAACGGCGCTGAACCTCACCGGCTGGCGCGAGCGCGGCTTCTACGGCCGCTCCTACCGGGTCAAGCAGGAGATCTCCGCCGACGACCTGCGCCGCCGCCTGTTGATCACGCTCGATCACGAGGTCGACGTGCTGGAGCATCAGTTCGCCCGCAACCGCGTCGCGCAGCTGCGCGGCCATGCCCGCTTCATCGACAAGAACACGATCGAGGTGATCAAGGACGACGGCGAGATCGTCCGCATCCATGCCGATTCCGTGCTGCTCGCCGTCGGCACCCGCCCCTTCCGCCCGGCGCATATCCCCTTCGACGGCGACAAGATCATCGACAGCGACGAGATCCTGGAAATCAAGGAAGTGCCGCGCTCCATGGTGGTTATCGGCGCCGGCGTCATCGGCATCGAATATGCGACGATCTTTTCCGCGCTCGACACCGCCGTCACCGTGATCGAGCCGCGCGACACCATGCTCGACTTCCTCGACAAGGAGATCGTCGAGGACTTCGCCTACCAGCTGCGCGACCGCAACATGAAGCTGGTCTTCGGCCAGACGGTGGAGAAGGTCGAAAAGGAGCCGAGCGGCAAGTGTCGCGTCACCCTGCAGAACGGCCGCTCGATGATCGCCGAAATGGTGCTGTTTGCCGCCGGCCGCGTCGGCGCGACCGACAGCCTGGATCTCGCCGCCTGCGGGCTCGAAGCCGACAATCGCGGCCGCATCAAGGTTGATCCCGAAACCTTCCAGACCGCCGTTCCCGGCATCTATGCCGCCGGCGACGTCGTCGGCTTCCCGTCGCTCGCCTCGACCTCGATGGAACAGGGGCGCATCGCCGCCCGCCATGCCGTCGGCGCCCCGGCACACGAGCCGCCGCAATATTTCCCCTACGGCATCTATGCCGTGCCGGAAATCTCCACCTGCGGCCTCACAGAAGAGGAAGTGCAGCAGCGCTGCATTCCTTACGAATGCGGCGTCGCCCATTTCCGCGAAACCTCGCGCGGCCATATCATGGGCCTCGACAGCGGTCTGCTAAAGATGATCTTCTCGCTGAAAACCCGCCGCCTGCTCGGCGTCCACATCGTCGGCGAAGGTGCAACCGAACTCGTCCACATCGGCCAGGCCGTGCTGAACCTGAAGGGCACGGTCGAATATTTCGTCGAGAACACCTTCAACTATCCGACGCTCGCGGAAGCCTACAAGATCGCCGGGCTGGATGCGTGGAACCGGATGGGGGAATTGAAGGGGGCGTGAGGGGGGCAATCTGATGGCCATTCGGTCCATGTCCCGCCACCAGCACTCGAACCGCAAGTCGTGCTGCGTGCAGCTATCCGCAAGTGACACTATCGCGGGCGGCGGCGGAAACGTTGACGGCGCGCTTTCGTCAGTGCGATGTTGCGTTAGCGCACTACTTCTCAGCCATTCGTGTCATCGAGGTAACTATGGGGACTATCCAGAAGGAAGTTCAAGATGGGCATTTGTCTCGTCACGAGAATGAGTTGAGATGGCTACGGCCGTTTCTGAGTGCGTTTGACATTACTTGGGCTAGCGACCGGCGAGCACATGGATCAAATTATTCTGTGTATTTCATGAGGCCCACACCGGCTACACAAGAGACGTTCGGCCTCGATCAGGAGATCATGCTTGTCTACTCGAAGTACGATAGCCTAGAGGCCAGAACCTTTCAGTCGATCGAGCAATTTATTAACGATGACCCGGCACGCGGCCGAGTTGATAGGCTATTTGCAGTATTGGTTTCAG
>DAIMJJ010000260.1:0-5162 GCA_036722275.1 Rhizobium sp.
AGGAACTCTATCTCGGCTCGCTCAAGGCGATCGGCCTCGACCCGCTGCTGCACGACATCCGCTTCGTCGAGGACGACTGGGAAAGCCCGACGCTCGGCGCCTGGGGTCTCGGCTGGGAATGCTGGTGCGACGGCATGGAAGTCTCGCAGTTCACCTACTTCCAGCAGGTCGGCGGCATCGAATGCGCGCCGGTGTCCGGCGAGCTGACCTACGGCCTCGAGCGCCTAGCCATGTACGTCCAGGGCGTCGACAATGTCTATGACCTGAACTTCAACGGCCGCGAGGGCGACGAGAAGATCTCCTATGGCGATGTGTTCCTGCAGGCAGAGCAGGAATATTCCCGCCACAATTTCGAATTCGCCAATACCGAGATGCTGCACCGGCACTTCATCGACGCCGAGAAGGAATGCCAGGCGCTGCTCGCCGCCGGCGCGCCCGGCGAGAGCGACAATCATCGTCTGCACAAGTGCGTCTTCCCGGCCTATGACCAGTGCATCAAGGCAAGCCACGTCTTCAACCTGCTTGATGCCCGCGGCGTCATTTCGGTCACCGAGCGCCAGAGCTACATTCTGCGGGTGCGCACGCTCGCCAAGGCCTGCGGCGAAGCCTTCCTGCTGACCGACGCCGGCGGGGTCAATCTCGGCAAGGCTGCATGAGCCAAGGCCGGATCATTCCGGCAAAGTCCCTGGCCGGCGGACTGGCATGGTCCCGCCGCGCCTGGACCCTCGCGGCCTTGATCAGCGGCGCCATGCTAGGCCTATCGGTCGCCTTCTATCTCTATCTCGCTTTTGTCAGCTATGTCATTGAGAAGACCGGTTCGGCGTTCCGAACCGGTGCCGAAAGCCCCCTCTTTCAGGTCCTCCTGGAGATCTCGGGTATCTTCGACCTGTGCCTGGCTGCCTTTCAGGTGTTGGCCGTCCTGTTCTTCCTGCGCTGGATCTGGCTGGCGTTGACGCTGGCGCGCAGGCTGGAACGAGGCAGCATCCGCTATGCGCCGCTGGTGGCGATTGCCGGTTTTCTGGTGCCGATCGCCAATCTGTGGATGCCGCTCTTCACCATGATCGATCTGGACGAGTTCGCTGCCTCCCGGGAGACGCGGACGGTGCCGGTGATCCCGTGGTATCCGGCCGGTATCGTCCTGTCCGCCATCCTCGCCTTCGGGCTGATGCGCATCGTCAACGATACCCCTGTCGATGGCTTTTCCGACCCGGGCGCCAGCCAGCGCCTGATGCAGATCGCCGCGATCGGTGCTATCGCCCACATGGTGCTGCTGCTGCTGACCCACGCCTATATGGCGCTCGTCAGGCCCGGTCTGGACCTGGCGCTGCTGGAGCTTGCCGAGGCACAGGGGGCCCAGCCGTCGGAAACCGGCGACGCCGCTGCCTCGACGCCGCGATCCGCTGATGACTTTCCGGATATGAACGCCTAAGGTCCGCTTAATTCCTCCACCGGCCGGAGCATTGCCCATGTATATCACGCTTGCTGTTCTTGTAATCGTCGCCCTCTATGCGGTCATGGTCTATAACGGCCTGGTCAAGTCCCGGCAGATGACCGAGGAAGCTTGGTCCGGCATCGACGTCCAGTTGAAGCGCCGCGCCGATCTGATCCCCAACCTGATCGAGACCGTCAAGGGCTATGCCGCCCACGAGAAATCGACGCTGGAAGAGGTCGTGGAACTGCGCAATCGCGCCCAGGCCGTGCCGGCAGGCGATGTGGCGGGCCGCGCCGCGGCCGAAGGGCTTCTCGGCCAGGCGCTCGGCCGGATCGTCGCGCTGGCGGAGGCCTATCCCGAGCTCAAGGCCAACGAGAACTTCATGGAACTGCACCGTTCGCTCGACGCGATCGAGGGCGAGATCCAGATGGCGCGGCGCTACTACAACGGCGCTGCCCGCGACCTGAACGTCAAGGTCGACAGCTTCCCCTCCAATCTCGTCGCCAGCCAGTTCGGCTTCACCAAGGCCGGCTATTTCGAGATTGCCAATGATGCCGACCGGGCCGTTCCCACGGTGAAATTCTAAAGCGCGGTCACCCGTGCCCCTTCGAGACACAGCATGAAAACCGAAAAACTGACCATCCTTCCGCCCGGTCGCCCGCTGACCGGGCGCGTCAGCCCGCCCGGCTCGAAATCGATCACCAATCGCGCGCTCCTCCTGGCCGGCCTTGCCCGCGGCACCAGCCGGCTGACCGGCGCGCTGAAGAGCGACGACACGCGCTACATGGCCGAAGCGCTGCGGGCCATGGGCGTGACGGTCGATGAGCCCGATGCAACGACCTTTGTCGTCACCAGTTCCGGGGAACTGAAGGCGCCGGCCGCGCCGCTGTTTCTCGGCAATGCCGGCACCGCCACGCGCTTCCTGACCGCCGCCCTCGCGCTTGGCCGGGGCCGTTATGTGGTGGATGGCGACGAGCATATGCGCAAGCGGCCGATCAAGCCGCTGGTGGATGCATTGCATGCGCTCGGCGTCGCCATCGAGGCGCCGACCGGCTGCCCGCCGGTGACGATCGACGCGACCGGCGCGTTTACGGGTAACCGCGTGGTGATCGATGCGGGCCTGTCCAGCCAGTATGTCTCGGCGCTGCAGATGGCCGCGGCCTGCGGGTCCGAACCCTTCACCATCGAGCTTGCCGGTGCCGACATCGGCGCGCGCGGCTATATCGACCTGACGCTGGCTGCCATGCGGGCCTTCGGCGCGAAGGTGTCGCAGCCGACGGCCGCCTCCTGGCAGATCGAGCCCACCGGCTATACCGCCACCGACTTCCACATCGAGCCGGATGCGTCGGCGGCCACCTATCTCTGGGGCGCCGAGGTATTGACCGGCGGTGCGATCGACATCGGTACGCCCGCCGACCAGTTCACCCAACCGGACGCCAAGGCGCATGAGGTGATCGCATCCTTTCCGCACATGCCGGCCGTCATCGACGGCTCGCAGATGCAGGATGCCATTCCGACCATCGCCGTGCTTGCTGCCTTTAATGCGACGCCGGTTCGCTTCGTCGGCATCGCCAATCTCAGGGTCAAGGAATGCGACCGTATCCGGGCGCTGTCGACCGGGCTCAACGCCATCCGTCCGGGCCTTGCGGTCGAGGAAGGCGACGATCTCATCGTCCATTCCGACCCGGCGCTTGCCGGTGAGAGCCGGCCGGCCGAAATCGATACCTTCGCCGATCATCGCATCGCCATGAGCTTTGCGCTCGCCGGCCTCAAGATCCGCGACATCACCATTCTCGACCCCGGCTGCGTCGCCAAGACCTATCCCGGCTATTGGGATGCGCTGGCCTCGCTCGGCGTCGCCTTCCGCGAAGGATAGGCAAATGACCAGACTGCTCGGCCTGCTGTCCTCCGTCCTCTTGCTTCTGGCCGCAGTCGGACAGGCCGCGGCGGCCGAACTCATCCGGGACTATCACGCCGACATCGCCGTTGCCGTCGACGGCACGCTGACGGTCACCGAGACGATCGAGGTACAGGCGGAAGGGCAGGAGATCCAGCGCGGCATCTTCCGCGACTTCCCGCTCTATGCCCGGGATGCCGATGGCCGCACCGTCGAGGTCGACTTCGACCTGCTCTCGGTCGAGCGCGACGGCGAACCGGAAGACTATCATACCGAGAGCATTGCCGGGGGTGTGCGCATCTATGCGGGCTCCGCCGACGTCTATCTCGATCCGGGCGCATACACCTATACGATCACCTATACGACCGGCCGACAGATCCGCTTCTTCGAGGACCATGACGAACTCTACTGGAACGTCACCGGCAATGGCTGGCGGTTCCCGATCCTCAAAGCCTCGGCCACGGTCATCCTGCCGGACGGCGTCAGACCGACAAAAACCGCCTATTACACCGGCTACGAAGGCTCGACGGAAACCAAGGCCCGGGCCGAGCCAAACGCCGACGGCGTCTATTTCGAGACCACCGAGCGGCTCGGCATCGGCGGCGGGCTGACCATTGTCGTCGGCCTGCCCAAGGGCGCGGTCGCCGCCCCGTCCGGCACGCAGGGTGCACTGTGGTGGCTGCGCGACAACATCAACACCCTTCTTGGGCTCGGCGGGCTGGTGCTGGTCCTGCTCTATTACCTGCGCTCCTGGCTTGCGGTCGGACGTGATCCCGCGGCCGGCATCATGGTGCCGCGCTGGGATGCGCCCGACGGGCTTTCCCCGGCGCTCGTCAACTACATCGACAACAAGGGTTTTTCCGGCGAGGGCTGGACGGCCCTGTCGGCTTCGCTGATCGATCTTGCCGTCAAGGGCTATGTCGTGCTCGAAGACCTGGAGCGCTCGATCACGGTGCGTCGAACCGACAAACCGGTGAAGGGCAAGCTCCCCTCGGGACAGGCGAGCCTGATCGCCGCATTCGGCGCGCCGGGCGAGAGCTTCACCATCGACAAGGCGAACGGCAAGAAGGTTCAGTCGGTCGGCCGCAAGTTCCGCGGTGCGATCGAGAAGGAGCATCGCGGCAAGTATTACAAGGACAATAGCGGCTACATTTTCGGTGGCGTGGTCTTGAGCATTGTGGCCTTGGGCGCGCTCCTCATCTTTGGTTCGCTCAGCGAAGATACGATCGGCCTGATGTTTGCACCGATCATGATCGGCATCTTTCTCGCGATCTTCGCCGTTCGGCTCGGCAAAGGCGCGCGACGCTCGGCCCCGCTTCCCGTGCGGATCATCTCGATCGTCGGACTGGCCATTCTTGGCCTCGTCGCCCTGGCCATGGGCGCCTTTGTTCTGCTCGCCATCTTCATCGACTTTTCCAAGATCCATCAATTGCCGGCGCTGGTCGGCATCGGCGGCATCGTAATGCTGAACGGGCTGTTCTTCTTCCTGATGGGCGCCCCGACGCCGATCGGCCGCAAGCTGATGGACGGCATCGAGGGCCTGCGCACCTATCTGACGCTCGCCGAAAAGGATCGGCTGAACATGCAAGGGGCGCCGAAGATGTCGCCGCAGCATTTCGAGACGCTTCTGCCCTATGCCGTGGCGCTCGGCGTCGAGAAACCGTGGACGCGCACCTTCGAGACCTGGCTTGCCTCGGCCGAGGCCGGCGCCGCAGCCGGGGCCTATGAGCCGGGCTGGTACATCGGCGCTCATCCCGGCGATTTCGGCGGCCGCATCGGCGGCTTCTCCAGTTCGATGGCTTCGACGATTGCCTCCACCATCCCGGCCCCGCC
>DAIMJJ010000261.1:0-5084 GCA_036722275.1 Rhizobium sp.
TCGAGAAGCTGCTCGGCGTCGAGATCCCGATCCGTGGCCAGCTGATCCGCGTACTCTACTCGGAAATTGGCCGTATTCTCTCCCACCTGCTCAACGTCACCACGCAGGCCATGGACGTCGGCGCCCTGACGCCGCCGCTGTGGGGCTTCGAAGAGCGCGAAAAGCTGATGGTGTTCTATGAACGTGCCTCCGGCGCGCGCATGCACTCCGCCTTCATCCGCCCGGGCGGCATCCATCAGGATCTGCCGCACGAGCTCGTGGAAGACATCGGGAAGTGGTGCGACGAGTTCCCGGCCAAGCTGGATGACATCGATGCGCTTCTGACCGGAAACCGCATCTTCAAGCAGCGCAACGTCGACATCGGCGTCGTCAGCCTCGAAGACTGCTGGGCCTGGGGTTTTTCGGGCGTCATGGTGCGCGGTTCGGGCGCCGCATGGGATCTGCGCAAGTCGCAGCCCTATGAATGCTATGCCGACCTCGACTTCGACATCATGATCGGCAAGAACGGTGACTGCTACGACCGTTACCTCATCCGCATGTTCGAAATGCGCGAATCGGTGAAGATCATGAAGCAGTGCGTGAACCGCCTGCTCGGCGACGCCAAGACGGGTCCGATCTCCGCCATCGACGGCAAGGTTGTGCCGCCGAAGCGTGGCGAGATGAAGCGGTCGATGGAAGCGCTGATCCACCACTTCAAGCTCTACACCGAAGGCTACCACGTACCGGCCGGCGAAGTTTACGTCGCCGTCGAGGCGCCCAAGGGCGAGTTCGGTGTGTATCTGGTTTCCGACGGCACCAACAAGCCGTATCGCTGCAAGATCCGCGCCCCGGGTTATGCGCATCTGCAGGCGATGGACTACATCTGCCGCGGCCACCAGCTTGCCGACGTTTCGGCCATCCTGGGTTCGCTCGACATCGTGTTCGGTGAGGTTGACCGCTGATGATGCGGATGCTGCTGACGATCGCCGCCCTTTTCTGCGCCGCCGCCGTGCAGGCGCAGGAATCCGGCGTGTCGTCTAGCAGCGCCACTTCGTCCATGGGCGAACTCATCAAGCAGGGCTACGAGATCAAGTCGACCGTGTCGAACGGCTCCAAGCTGATCGTGTTCCTGCAGAAAGACAATTCGGCCTACGCCTGCGAATTCACGTCCCTGACGAGTTCGCGGTGTGGTTCCATAAACTGAGACAAGGCGTGAGGAAGTAATGTCCGTTCGTCGACTAGCCGAAGACCAATTCCAGCCGGCAGGCTTCTCCTTCAATGCGGAGAACGCCGCCTGGGCCGAGGCAACGATTGCCAAGTATCCGGAAGGCCGGCAGCAGTCGGCGGTCATTCCGCTGCTGATGCGCGCCCAGGAACAGGACGGCTGGGTCACCCGGGCGGCCATTGAATACGTCGCCGAAAAGCTCGGCATGCCGTATATCCGCGTACTGGAAGTTGCGACTTTCTACACGCAGTTCCAGCTGAAGCCGGTCGGCACCCGCGCCCACGTCCAGGTCTGCGGCACCACGCCCTGCATGCTGCGCGGCGCCGAAGACCTCATCAAGGTCTGCAAGTCGAAGATCCACCACGACCCCTTCGAGCTCAATGCCGACGGCACGCTGTCGTGGGAAGAGGTCGAGTGTCAGGGCGCCTGCGTCAACGCGCCGATGGTCATGATCTTCAAGGATTCGTATGAAGACCTGACGCCGACGCAGCTCGAACACATCATCGACCGCTTCCAGGCCGGCAAGGGTTCTGACATCAAGCCGGGCCCGCAGGTCGACCGCGTCTATTCGGCACCCGCCGGTGGCCCGACGACGCTGACCGATCCCGACGTCAAGCCGGCCGCTTCTGCCAAGGCCGCTCCGGCCGAGACCGTTTCCGTTCCGCCGTCGAATGCGGCAAAGCCGGTGACCTCGACCGACGAAACGAATGCTGCATTGAAGACGCCGGCCGACGGCAAGACGGCTGCCCCGGGCGGCGAGGAAGTCAAGCCGGCCCGCAAGAGTGCCAAGCCTGCCAGCGACGAAATCAAGGACGTCATCTCCGAAACGGCCGCGGCTGACGGCGCCGGCAAGGCGCCGAAGGCTCCGGCCGCCGGCCAGCCTTTGCTGGACGACAAGAACCGCCCGGCCGCCGTCGAAAAGCCGGCAACGCCGGACGATCTCAAGATGATCTCGGGCGTCGGCCCGAAGATCGAGGGTATCCTCAATGATCTGGGCATCTACACCTTCGCCCAGATCGCCGGCTGGAAGAAGGCCGAACGCGAATGGGTGGACGGCTATCTGAAGTTTGCCGGCCGCATCGAGCGCGACGACTGGGTCAAGCAGGCCAAGGCGCTCGCCAAGGGCGGCGAAGCCGAATACATCAAGGTCTTCGGCAAGAAGCCGCGGTAAGGGGTTAGGATATGTTGAGAGATCAGGATCGCATCTTTACCAATATCTACGGCCTCAAGGACAAGTCTTTGAAGGGCGCGATGGCCCGCGGCCACTGGGACGGTACCAAGCAGCTGCTCGAAAAGGGCCGTGACTGGATCATCAACGAGGTCAAGGCCTCGGGGCTGCGCGGCCGCGGCGGCGCCGGCTTCCCGACGGGCCTCAAGTGGTCCTTCATGCCGAAGGAATCGGACGGTCGTCCGCATTACCTCGTCGTCAATGCCGACGAGTCCGAGCCCGGTACCTGCAAGGACCGCGACATCATGCGCCACGATCCGCATACGCTGATCGAAGGCTGCGTCGTTGCCTCCTTCGCCATGGGCGCCCATCACGCCTTCATCTATGTGCGCGGTGAATTCATGCGCGAGCGCGAGGCGCTGCAGGCGGCGATCGACGAGTGCTACGAATACGGTCTGCTGGGCAAGAACAACAAGCTCGGCTACGACATCGACATCATCGTGCATCACGGTGCCGGCGCCTATATCTGCGGCGAAGAAACCGCGCTGCTCGAGAGCCTGGAAGGCAAGAAGGGCCAGCCGCGCCTGAAGCCGCCGTTCCCGGCCAATATGGGTCTCTACGGCTGCCCGACGACGGTCAACAACGTCGAGTCGATCGCCGTAACCCCGACCATCCTGCGCCGCGGCGCCGGCTGGTACTCCAGCTTCGGCCGTCCGAACAACACCGGCACCAAGCTCTATTCGATCTCCGGCCACGTCAACAAGCCGTGCACGGTCGAGGAGTCGATGTCGATCCCGTTCCATGAGCTGATCGAGAAGCATTGCGGCGGTATCCGCGGCGGCTGGGACAACCTGCTCGCCGTCATCCCGGGCGGTTCTTCGGTGCCTTGCGTACCGGGCGCCCAGATGAAGGATGCCATCATGGACTATGACGGCCTGCGCGAAGTCGGCTCTTCGCTCGGCACCGCCGCCGTCATCGTCATGGACAAGTCGACCGATATCGTGAAGGCGATCTGGCGCCTCTCGGCCTTCTACAAGCACGAGAGCTGCGGTCAGTGCACGCCGTGCCGCGAAGGCACGGGCTGGATGATGCGGGTGATGGAGCGCATGGTGAAGGGCAATGCCCAGAAGCGCGAAATCGACATGCTGTTCCAGGTGACGAAGCAGATTGAAGGCCACACCATCTGCGCGCTCGGCGACGCGGCGGCATGGCCGATCCAGGGCCTGATCAAGCATTTCCGTCCGGAAATGGAAGCCCGGATCGACCAGTACACGCGCAATGCCATGGCGCACGGCGTGGTGCTCGAGGCGGCAGAGTAAGGACGAACGGCGATGACCAGCGCATCGGACAAGACGGGGGAGGGACAGGCGGCGGAGCCGGCTGACTTCAGCCATCTTGCCGACGCGATGAAGGACATGCCGGCCATGCCGCTGCATCCGCTGATGGCGCATCCGACTGCGGCGCTCGCGGCGGCCACCGCCATCGGTTTCGGTCTGGCGACGCACATGACGAGTGTGTTCCTCGGCTCGCTGCACGGCGCGCTCGACGCGACCAACAAGCTAGCGCGGCGGCTGGAAGACGAGCAGGGCAAGGGCGAAGGCGCGACGGCGGCCGACGAGCCGGTTCCCGCGGACGTCAGCAAGGGCGAGGTGCCTGAGGGGGCATCGCGGCCGAAGGCGACACGGGCAGGGACGGCGGGCGCAAAGGCCAAGCCAGGTGCGGGCGAGGCGAAGACGGCAGAAGCCTCTGACGTCGCAAAGCCCGCCGCAACAGACAAGCCGGTGGCGGTCAAGGCACCTGCGGTCAAGACGGCGAAGGCCAACGGCAAGGCCGACGATCTCAAGCGGATCGACGGCATCGGTCCGAAGCTGGAGCAGGTGCTGAACGGTCGCGGCATTCGCCGCTTTGCCGATCTGGCGGTGCTCGATGCGGCGGAACTCGAGGCGCTCGATCAGGCGATCGGTCTGGACGGTCGCGCCATCCGCGACGACTGGGCAGGCCAGGCGCGCAATCTGGCGCGCGGCAGGAAATAACGACCTGGGCGGCTCTGCAGGGAGCGGTTCCGGGTTGGACAAGGACAGGATCTTCGAGCTCGTCGAACGAGATCGGGGAGAGGGAATTAAACGGCGGGGACGAGCCAATGCAGGTTGGCCGGTTCCGCTTGCCGCTGCGAAAGCTGCGGTGCAATGCGCACTATGCGTGAGGCAGGAAGGCGAATATGGCAAAGCTGAAAGTCGACGGTAAAGAGATCGAAGTCCCGGATCATTTCACGCTGCTGCAAGCGTGCGAGGAAGCCGGCGCCGAAGTCCCGCGCTTTTGTTTCCATGAACGGCTGTCGGTTGCCGGCAATTGCCGTATGTGCCTCGTCGAGGTGAAGGGTGGCCCGCCGAAGCCGGCAGCCTCCTGCGCCATGGGCGTGCGCGACATCCGCGGTGGCCCGAACGGCGAACTGCCGGAAGTCTTTACCAACACGCCGATGGTCAAGAAGGCCCGCGAAGGCGTCATGGAATTCCTGCTGATCAACCATCCGCTGGATTGCCCGATCTGCGACCAGGGCGGTGAGTGCGACCTGCAGGACCAGGCGATCGCCTTCGGCATGGACAGCTCGCGTCATACCGAGAACAAGCGCGCCGTCGAAGACAAGTATATCGGCCCGCTGGTCAAGACGGTTATGACCCGCTGCATCCAGTGCACGCGTTGCGTCCGCTTCAC